>CAZPQS010000080.1:0-6001 GCA_964588765.1 uncultured Planctomycetales bacterium
GTACGCTGTTGAAGAATCTTATCATAAGCAGAATAATACCAGTTAAACCAGGCAGGTATGGCGCCACTATTCGAAAGCGCTTTCGTTTTGGATACAAAAATAAAATGTTTAAACTCGGACGATATTCTGTATAGTGCGGTCCTGAGCATCTGGAATAAATAAATGCTTGGATGAGAAAATTCCAACAGGTGTAATTCTTCGTGGTCAATGAATATGGAGCGGAGGATAAAATCTTGTTCTTCTTTTGACCTGCCTTTGAGTAACTTAAGGATTTGTGTAGGGTCGTAGGAAATAGTCTCTTGGGAAGCATCAGGTACTGCAGGGGTGAAGGTCGGAAGCTCAGCCTGTTTAAGTGCAGCTACCAAAACCAGTCTTTCTAGGCGCCTCTGCAGGTTATTTACCTTCGTTTGCGGCGGTGAAAGGTCTCCCTCACCCATCTTGCTGAACTGTTCAATCCACCAACTTGCTCCATAAATAATACCGATAAACACAAGAGCCAGGGCAAGCGTAAGTACTGAGATAACAACTGAGTCGTTTGCCATAGCCAACAATCCTCCTGTAATTAGCACAGCGAAAAATCCAAGCAATGACCAATTACGCGTTGACTCAACGCCTGCAAGCGAGAAGGCGCTGGCGGTTTCAAAGTCAAAACCCTCTCCGATAGAGCCACGCTTGGGAGAAACGGGCTCTACATCAAACACCATCAACCCAGGGAAGAATCTTTCCACATCATCGAATATGGCTTCGATTGCGTCTCTAAATTTATAGATTCCACAGAACTGTATAAAGGCATCATACTCCTTGTCATCATGTAACTTCTGCCGATCTCTGAGGATTAACCATTCCTGCCTGCTCAATAACTCCTTTCTCTTGTTCTGCATTGCCCTGAAGACCCAATATACATAAGCATCGGCAAAATTATTTGCATATTGGCTTGTTTCATTGAATGGAATGGCTATCTCTTTTATCCACCGGGGAAAAAGGAACTGAAGATTATTAGTCAAATTCTCCATAAACCTCTGCATATTCTCATTACTAAACTCACCGCTCTGTTCTGAAGACTTAGATAACATACCCCTTTCTCCCCATACTTTATCGAAGGTCTGGGGATTAAAATATATCTTGAATGCCTCAAAATCACGCAGAACATCCAAGACTTTCTGTAATTTTATTCTCTTCTGCGCATGCTCTCCTGCAAATTCAACTTGAGTTTTTGCCCTTATTGAAGCGCCGAGCATATAATTCAAGAAATGGAAATTAACAGGAGAGTAGACTGCGCCACGAAATCTAAATATCTTGCCGATAATGCTGCTCATATCTTTAAACTTTAAAGCTCCTGCATCGCAAATTTGTATTTTTCCATCTTGAGCTAAATTGGCAATCATATTCTTAAGACAGGTTAAGGCGCCTGTATCAAGGGTTACTACGCCCCGAAATCCGCTCTTTCCCAACATCTTTAGATATTTCCCGTAAGGATATCGCTCTATATCTATATCATCATATCTTGCCTGCCACTTAATACGATTGAAGAAGGCTCCTTTCTTTTTCTCTTCCAGCTTTCTCATTACTTCGACATTGCCGTCTGAAATTATAGCTTTTAAATCAGATAGTGAATAATATCTCTCTGATGAATCAACTAACTCCTCGCCTTCATTGATATCTAAATAACCTCTTGCTAATATTTCCTGAAACTTACCGTTTTCTATAGTAATTAATTTTTTGGGTAAAGAATTTAATAAAAGATTGGCTCTTATCAATAAAGCCTTTGGTAAGTCGCCCTCAACAGTACCTAAGGCATCGGTTTGTAAAAATTCTATAACATTTTTATGTAGGGCTATATTTGGGTTGTCGGCCAAATCTTGAATTACTTTTTCTGAGCTATCTATTAAGAAATACCTCAACCTTTCATAGTATCTGGTATTATGCTTCTTATCGAGTTCGTGAATCATATTCAAGAAAACACACGCAGAATAACCATCCCCTACACCCCATTCCTGAATCACTATTTGCGATGGCAGTTTTCCATTCCTCTCCAAGATTCTTAACTTACGGTGTAATTCTTCCGCGCTCTTTTTGGCATTTGCTTCTTCTAGAGTCCCCTGTTTATCTATCAGCCCAAATGCATTTGTGCCTAAAGCGCCATAATACAGTTCATTTATCATGTTAACGATACTGGCTGGGTTGTCGCAAGTTAGAAAACTGCCCTCTAATAACAAATTCTCATCAATATCCTCGGGCGGCTCACTTATAAAAATAGGATCTTCTTCTTCCCATTTAATCTCCATACTTTTATCATTTCCCGTATAAACTAGTTTCTGCGGGTTACGCTCTATATCGGAGATTCTATCGATCTCGGAGTCTATAAGTGATCCCCAGCTTAAAAATACATCTATGCCCATATTGGCTTCACCGTCCATATCCACTTCTTCTTTGTCTTTATCATAGGCTCTTATCGCCACCTTTGAATAGTAATCCGATTTTGGTAAAAACAATAAATTTCTAATGTTGGGGATTGTCGCAGTAGATATATCAAATTCCAGGTCAACGCAATCACCAATTCTAAGGCTCAGCGTTGCGCCATCTATAGTAAGATTTTCTATTTTCAGGAACCCTGCATTGACTTTCTGTTCTATGTAACTAATTAACGGTATTTCTTCGGCTTGCTTATGCCATTGCTTAATATAAGATTTTAATAAGGTTAAATTACTTAGTAATATTTCGAAATCCTGAGAGCTTAATTTATTTTTCTTGTCTACGGCAACAAATAAATTGTCTCTTTCGGGTGATTCCGGACAATAAAGCGGCATTTTTGAGCGAGAATGAATTAAACCCTCCATTTCTTCTCGAACCAGAGCCGCCTCATCTTGTGGATAGGCCGTAATAAAGTCATTAGGGGGCGTTGCCTCAGATGTCACCCTATCACTTCCTGAGTTCTTATCAGGCGGGTCATTATTTTGCATCTCGTATCTGGCCAACCTATCCTGCTGCCTCTTAAACAGTTCAAAGTAAGTCTCTTTCATCTCATCCATCTTAAAGGAATAGCTCATCTCATTATCATAACCAACGAAGATTCTAAAAGTATCAGGCTTAATCTGAGTAATCAGGCTTTCATAAATTATAGCGCCGGTCCTCTGGCCGGTGATGGTATCCTTCCACCTATAGGCGCCGTCTCTCATCGAGTCTTCATCAAAGAACCTGAGCAACTCAGGGAATTCATCAGCCACCCTCTTTAAATAATCTATTAGAACTTGTTTCTTAACCGGGTAAGGGAACTGAACGATAAAGTCAAACATCGAGCCGCCGACTATCTCGGCCTTGCCCTTCTTCCTATTAAAGATGGTGGCTGTGCGCACTGCGGTAAACAGGGCGACCGCTTTAATATGCCGAAGCACTCCCTTGGCTGCGCCGGTTGATTTGGGTGCGAAATGGCCAAATAACTCCTTGGCATCGCTTCCTGAGGTGTACATATGATAGGTAATGCCAAGAATCGAAATCTTTCTTAAGCCAAGGCCTACTAATATAGAAAGGGCTAAGATAAAGTGGGTAGCCGCAGTGGTTGAACAGGAGGTATGGGTAAGGAATGTAAAGCCCTTTTCTTTTACAACTGCAAGTTTATGTAAATACCTTCCTGAAAAGTGAATTCCCCCGCCCAGGGGAAGCAAAAGTTGATTGGTTATCTGTGCCTTAAGGTAGATGAAGCGCTCGCCCTTACCCAGACGCTTTTCTTCTACCTGAGCAGCCAGTCCTCTTAATGCCTCTAATTCACTTGCCTCATCTAACTTCCAATCTTCAGGAATGTTGTTGGGGTCGATTAAATTATGTATTCCTGCCATTTCAAAGGCGCTCGGACCGCTTAGTTTTATTGGCTTGCCGTCCTTGGTTACTATCTTATCTGCCACTTCCTGGGTTAAGCCGACAATATCAACCCCGCCAGGGGTAGCATCAATCATTAATTCAAAAAAGATATCTTCTTCATCCACCACAATATAGGGCCTGGGAATGTTATCGCCGTCTATGCTTAGCCCTATCATGTGCGCTAATCCACGCATTATACCCATAAAGCCCTTATCGGATTCCAGCTTACCGAATTCCACGAAGTAAATAACCCCAACCTCTTCTCTGTCAAGTAATATATCTATAGGATAAACGCAGGCAACCTCCTGAGTTGTCTTTGAATCCTGCCTTGCGGTTAGGACCTGGGTTCTGGGCCTGAAGGTAAGCCTGCCGGCTTTAAGCAGGTTGTGGAACAGTATCTTTCTTGTCTTAACCTTAACCCATAATCTAGATGCGGCAATCACAGCGTCTTTGAACATTGGGTCCTTTTCTCCTGTATATAAAGTTTCCAAGACAGAGGCGAATTTCTCAGCAGGGGTATCTCCTGGTATCTCGCGGGTCCTGATCAGGAATCTGCTCTTGTATTCTGGCGAATATTCTCTGTTATTTAGGTCGTTTACAAGTCTTAAGACAAGAGCAAGCCGGGAGATTCTGCCTGTGCCATCAATGGCTTCATAGGGTTTATCTTCAGGAAGCACCTTCTTGGGCCGGTCAACCTTCAGCAGATAAAAGGCGCGGGCAAAATTATCCTTGTTTAAGATTTCAGCAAGCTGCAGGATATCGTAAAGTTTATGCTCCAAGCAGAGGCTATTAAGGTTTAAGGTTTCCTTATCGCTTAAGTTAACTCCCTTTTTGACCAACCAGGGTATTAGTCTCTTCGGCTGTGCCTGATTTAGTTCCCGGGCATCTCTTAAGCGTATGGCTTTATTTAGATGAGTGGCTGAAGAGCCAACTCTCTGAAGCAGGCCCTCAAGCTGCCTGTTATCTTTAAAGTGTTCTATAGCCAGATTATATATGCTTTTGTATAACCGGTAATAGAATCTTATTGCTGCCTCCTGTAACTGCGGGTAAGTGGCAGGAAGCAGTCGAGGCTGAGGCCCTTCTTCTGGCTCCTGATCTTGCTTAACATAATAAGGCACAACCAAGCGGTGGATTAAATCAGCCAGCTGCTGAATAGTATTTTCCTGGCTATGGTAAGAATCCAAATGCTCACCCATATATCTTGTCTTTGCCTGCTCATCCTGCTTGGACTCATTAACCCCTAATACTGGGTCATATTTGATTCCCTCAGGATTAAGCAGCTGTTGTGGATTGATGGCATTAAGCAGGCGGGTAAGTAAATCTGCTACCTCAGGATTACCATCCCTTAACTCTTCAAAGAACCTGGGCCCGTACTCGGCTAGGTACTTCAAGCAAGAGGCAGTATCAGTTATGGTTATATCCTTATACCAATCCTGGGGTAATTGCCTCAGTTCTATTGGCAGAATACAAAGCTGCGCTATCTCATTCAGAGGCTCAAGGTCCGTCAATAAGAATGGAATTATTATAATCAGGTCTTCTGTCTCAGGGTTAATAATCGCAGTCACAGACTGTAAATCCAAAAGCGCCTTACCTCTGTTGTTATTGAGTTGGTGAGAACGCTGCTGTTTCTCAAGGTAGGGCATCAAGGCTTCCTTTGCTACCTGCTCAAGGTATTTGATTGAGCCGTCTTTTGCCTTTTCGGATTCCTGGGATACCTGGATTTTCCCTCTTAGCCGAGCAGGGATGTTGTCTGCTTCAATCAATAACGGAATTGCCACATAGTGATGATAAATAATCTTTGATACCTCTTCTGCCTGGGGCGTGTTTATGCGGTATCCTAAATGAGACTTGCTTGCATCCAAGCAGGCCTCGCGGATATCTTCAGGCATTTTTAGGGTATCCTTGGGGTCAATAAAAGAAGGATGAATGACATCTGCTTCAGGAAGGGCGGTCTTTAAGAATTTGCTGATGGTGGTGCTAGAGGCCCTCTCCCGGATAACCTTGAGTTTAGCCGCTGTCTCTGCCTCAAGGGCTTCAGCCTCGACTGCTGCTATGTGGCCGTCGACTTTTTCTTTGCGTTCGTGGGGGTTTACTTCGGAAAGGACACTTTTTAACTCTTCTTCTTCGGGGAATTCTAAGAGGAAGG
>CAZPQS010000081.1:0-5911 GCA_964588765.1 uncultured Planctomycetales bacterium
CCCCGAACATGAGGATTTTCTTGAAGAGGATTGGCTCTACGAGGCAATCACCGAGACCTATATACCTCTTATTTTAGTTTTTGAGGGATTATCAAGGGATAAAGTTGACTTTCGTCTGACCCTTTCTCTAAGCCCTACCCTCTTGAGTATGTTCTCCGATAGCCTCCTTCAGGAGAGGTACCTAAGACATATAAATAGACTTATCGAGCTTGCTTATAAAGAGATAGAGCGCACACGCAGAGAGGCTTATGAATTTAATCGGCTGGCTCAGATGTACCTTGACTATTTTTTAAAGGCGCGTTCGGTATTTGAGCGATATCACAGAAATTTAGCCTCTGCCTTTAAGAATTTTCAGGATGCGGGAAATTTAGAAATAATCACCTGCGGGGCAACCCACGGCTATTTTCCTTTAATGGAGACGGTGAAGCCATCGGTGCGGGCGCAGGTTAAGGTTGCCGCGAATCACTATCAGCGAATTTTTGGACGCAATCCAAAGGGAATCTGGCTGCCTGAATGCGGGTTTAATCCGGGTGACGATGAGATTCTCAAGCAGGCGGGCATTAAGTATTTTTTTGTTGATGCGCACGGCGTTTTGCACGGGACGCCCCGTGCAAAATACGGCGTATTTGCTCCGGTTTATTGTAAATCAGGGGTCGCCTGTTTTGCCAGGGACCTTGAATCTTCAAAGCAGGTCTGGTCGTCCGTCGAGGGCTATCCGGGCGATCATTATTATCGCGAGTTCTACCGGGACATCGGTTTTGACTTAAATTATGAATATATAAAACCTTATATCCATCCCGACGGTCACCGGATAAATACCGGCATAAAGTATTACCGGATTACCGGACAGACTAACAATAAACAGCCCTATCTGCCGGAAGGGGCGCGAGATAAGGCTGCGGAGCAGGCCGGTAACTTTATGTTTAACCGGCAAAGGCAGATAGAATATCTTTACGATATTATAGGCAGGAAGCCGATAATCGTTTCTCCTTATGATGCGGAATTATTCGGGCACTGGTGGTTTGAGGGTCCGCAGTGGCTGGATTTCCTCATTCGCAAGATATCATTTGACCAGGATATTATTCGCCTGGTCACTGCTTCCGAATATCTGGCGGAGAATCCGCGCAATCAGCTAATCTCCCCCTCGATGTCCAGCTGGGGCTGGAAGGGTTATAGCGAGGTTTGGCTGCAGGGTTGCAATGATTGGATATACCCTCATCTACATATGGCTTCCGAGCGGATGACTGAGTTGGTTAAGAGGTTTCCTAATGCCGACGGCCTGATAAAGAGGGCTTTGAATCAGCTCTTGCGTGAATTGCTCCTTGCCCAGAGCTCGGACTGGGCATTTATTATGGCGGTGGGCACGCATACCAGTTATGCGGTGCAGAGGACGAAGGAACACCTGCTAAGGTTTATACGCCTGTATGAGAGTATCAAGTCGAATTCTATCGATGAGGCGTGGCTTGCGGACATTGAATACAAGGATAATATTTTCCCGGATATAGATTATCGGGTGCATCAGTAATATGTTGGACAAAAATAATATCCCCAAACATATCGCGATAATAATGGACGGCAATGGCCGCTGGGCAAGGAAGCGCGGACTCCCCCGCAGCGCCGGACACCACGCAGGCATCAAGAAGATTAGAGAGATAGTCAAGGGCAGCTCCGAGTTAGGCATTAAGATAATTACGCTTTTTGCGTTTTCTACCGAGAATTGGCAGAGGCCGAGGAGAGAAGTGGATATGCTTATGCGCTCCTTTTTAAACTTTTTAGACAAGGATATCGATAAACTTCACAAGAACAATGTTCGTCTGCGGGTTATCGGCCGGGATAAGCCCTTACCGCAAAATTTATTAACCAGGATTAAAGAGACGGAGAGCTTAACCGCTCAAAACAGCGGCCTGACCGTCGTTCTGGCTTTAAACTACGGGGGGAGAACCGAGATTGTCGATGCTGCAGCGCGGCTTGCCCAGTCAATCAAGGAGGGGACTTATAAAGTAAGCCAGTTAAGCGAAGAAATCTTTTCCCGTTTTCTTTATGCGCCTGATTTACCTCCTCCTGATTTGTTCATTCGCACCAGCGGTGAGTTACGCTTGAGCAATTTCCTTCTCTGGCAGCTTGCTTATGCAGAACTGTATTTCGTGGAGAAATACTGGCCTGATTTCGCCAAGGAGGATTTAATCAAGGCAATTTCTGAATTTCAGAAAAGAGAAAGAAGGTTCGGCAACCTATGATAACAAAACGCATATTTACCTCAATCCTTCTGATTCTGGTTATCGGCATTGCTTTAACCCGCGATTGGTTGACCAGCCTTATGATAATCTTTTTTGCAATGGTCGCCTTGTATGAATTCTTTACAATGGTTGAGAAAAAGGGCATCGTGATTTTTAAATATTTCGGTTTGGGTATCGGCCTGGTAATCCTGCTCTCGGTTAGCCTGCAATTCGAGGTAACCCGCGGCTGGGAACTCTTATTTATTACCTTAGCCCTTTTATCCCTTATCCTGATTCAGTTCAAACGTGTGGAAAGCACCGGGGTTATTATCGGTTTATCCACCACCATATTCGGCATCTTTTATATATCCTGGTTTATGGGGTTTCTGATTAAGATAAGATATTTAGATTACGGAGCAGGTATGCTGGCAACCGTTCTTTTAATTACCAAGTTTGGCGATATCGGCGCCTATCTTCTGGGCAGCAGATTTGGCCGGCATACCTTGATATCGCGGATTAGTCCTAACAAAACCAGGGAGGGCTTCCTGGGGGGGCTATTATTCAGCTTGCTTGCTGCCTTGGCAAGCAGATTTTTTATGCCCGTTAATTTTTCCTATCTTCATCTTTTGATTCTCGGTCTTTCTTTGGGTATTTTAGGCCAACTCGGTGATTTATCGGAATCGTTAATGAAGCGTGATTGTGCGGTCAAGGATTCGGGAAATATTTTTTCCGGCCTGGGAGGAGCGCTGGATTGCATAGATAGCCTCTTATTTACGGCGCCGGTATTTTATTTCTGGGTTCTGCATTTTGGTACCTGACTATGAAACGTATTGTTATATTAGGCTCTACCGGTTCTATCGGACGAAATACCCTGAAGGTCATCACGGGCCTTTCGGGAGAATTCCGGGTTGTGGGTTTGAGCGCCTATTCCGATGCCGCTACCCTGTTAAAACAGGCAGAGCGGTTTCATCCCAAATGGATTTGTCTGGTAGATGAATCTTCCGCAAGAAAAGCAAAGTCAAGATTATCCTCGTCCTGTAATGTTCTAAGCGGCCGGAAGGGCCTGGGAGATTTGATACAAGACAGCAATGCCGATATAGTGGTTTTGGCAATTTCGGGCAGCGATGCACTACTGCCGCTGGTAGAAGCCATCAAATGTAAAAAGACCGTTATCCTGGCCAATAAGGAGGCCTTGGTTATTGCCGGCCCGATAATTATGCGTTATGCCAGGGAAAGTCGGGCTAAGATTTTGCCTGTGGACAGCGAGCAGTCGGCGATATGGCAGTGTTTAGAGGCAAGAGAAAAAAAACAAATAAGTAAAATTTATCTTACTGCCTCCGGCGGGCCGTTTAAGGATTATAATTCCCGGCAACTTAAAGGCATAACCGTAAGGGACGTGCTTTCTCATCCCTGCTGGGATATGGGCAGAAGAATTACCGTAGATTCGGGGACTCTGATGAATAAAGGACTGGAGATTATCGAAGCGATGTGGCTGTTTGACTTAAGATTATCCCAAATAGAGGTGATTATTCATCCGGAAGCGGTAATCCATTCAATGGTTGAGTTCCTCGACGGAGTTATCCTGGCCCAGCTCTCCATTACCGATATGCGCATACCTATTCAGTACGCCCTTACCTATCCCCGCCGTTTAAGGAATACCCTTAAGCCGCTGGACTTTTTTAAATTAAAAAAGATGAACTTCCAGAAGCCGGATATAAAAAGATTCCCCTGCTTAGGATTAGCTATTGAGGCAGCGGGGGAAGGGGGTTCTTTGCCCTGCGTATTAAATGCCGCCGATGAGGCAGCCGTAAAGGCATTTTTAAATAAAAGAATAAATTTTATCGACATACCCGGAATAATTGCTCAAGTAATGGACCGCCACAAAAAGATTACGCGGCCGAGCCTCCAGGAGGTTCTGTCTACGGATGCCTGGGCAAGAACCGAGGCAGAGCACGTTATTTCTAACCATAAACGCTAAACGCTATCCTAAAATAAGATGTCCATACTTATCTTTATAATCGTCTTGAGTATTCTTATTCTCGTGCACGAATTTGGCCATTTTATTGTGGCTAAAAGAATGGGCGTGAGGGTTGAGCAATTTTCTTTAGGCTTTGGCCCGCGGCTCTTTGGTTGGAAAAGGGCAGAGACAGAATATACCATATGCGCCATTCCCTTAGGCGGTTATGTAAAGTTAGCCGGGGATAACCCCGAAGAATTTAAAGGCCAATCCTACGAATATCTTGCTAAATCCGTAGGTCAGAGGACGAAGATAATCTTATTCGGGCCGTTGTTAAATTATGTTCTGGCGTTTCTCTGTTTCTGGTCAATCTTCTTTTTAGGTTTCCCCAATTTGACCTGCCGGGTAGGCGGGTTAGTTGAGAATTTCGGCGCTCAAAAAGCAGGGGTACGGGTTAATGATTTGATTCTTGCCGTTGATGGTCGGGAGGTAAGAGTCTGGCAGGATTTGCAAAAGATTATTCAGAATAAGTCTGGGGGCGAGGTTGTCAGGCTCTCGATTTTACGCGACAGCCGGAAACTCAATCTTAAGGCCAGGATAAAACAGCAGGAGATGGATACCATCTGGGGCCAGAAAAAGACCATTGGCCTAATCGGGATTAAACCGGCAGATGAATTTATCAAGGTAAGATACGGATTGATTGAGTCCTTTTTTGCCGGGGGAGAAAGATTATTTTATCTTACAGGACTTACCCTTAAGTCGCTGGCCTGGATGGCGTTGGGAAGGGTATCCTTCCGCCAATCAGTAACCGGGCCGCTGGGGATATTCTATATTACCAGGGAGGCGGCGCATCTGGGGCTTATTCCCCTTATCCAGGTCGTGGCGGTAATCAGTATGAGCTTGAGCATTTTTAATCTACTGCCTCTGCCGGTATTGGACGGCGGCCATCTTTTATTTCTCCTTATCGAAAAGATAAGAGGCAGGCGCTTAAGCGCCCGGAGTGAAAAGATTATTACCCAGGTAGGATTCAGTATAATCTTGTTATTGGTAGTTTTTGTATTTTATAATGATTTATTAAAATATGGTCTGTTTGAAAAGATATTCCGGTGGTGGTCACGATGAAAATCAAGCGGCGCCGGTGCCGAGAGATTAAGATAGGCAGCGTTAGAATCGGAGGAAATAATCCCATAGCCGTCCAATCGATGGCCAAGACATTTACTTCGGATTTGGCCGCTGTCGTAAAAGAGATAAGGAAGCTGGAAGCTGCGGGTTGCCGGATTGTCCGGGTAGCAGTCAGGGATAATAAGGATGCCGCAACCCTAAAAAAGATAAAACAAAGGATTTCGATTCCCCTGGTAGCCGATATACATTTCGATAAAAATCTGGCAATAAAAGCTATTGAGGCCGGCGTAGATAAGATTAGATTAAACCCGGGCAATATATATAAAAAGAGCGAAATCAGAGAAATCGCAAAAGCGGCAAAGCAGGCCGGCATACCAATAAGGGTAGGGGTTAACTCCGGCTCTTTAAGAGGCAGGAGGCAGGAAGCAGGAAGCAGGAAGCAGGAAGCAGGAATGATGGCAAGATGCGCCCTGGATTATATTAAGTTATTGGAAGGCATAGGGTTTTATGATATCGTAGTTTCGATAAAGGGCTCGGATATTTTTACTACAATCCAGGCAAACGAAATAATAGCCGGGTCTTGCGATTATCCCCTTCATTTAGGAATAACCGCAAC
>CAZPQS010000082.1:0-5748 GCA_964588765.1 uncultured Planctomycetales bacterium
GTCTTAAATAATTCAGAAGAGAATTTAAACTGCATGCCAGGAGAAAGATAATATAAAAAATATTAAAACCGAAATATAAAGGCTTATTCATTCTTAGAAAACCTATGCCTTTTACAATTAAATAAAAAACAAAGGGAGCAAAAAATAAGGTTACCCTTTCTCCTGTAAAAGGATACTTCTTTATTATTCCCAGGATGAACAACTCCAAAAAGATAACCAGGGCCAAGGCATCTATATCCCACAGTCTAAATTTATTTTTTCTGATAGATTTAATTCCGTAACCAAAAAGAGAGAATATAAAGAACGGAATTAAAAAAGAGGCGACTCTTCTAAAAAAGGCGCTATTCCCAAACCACCACACCGATAGCCTTCTCAATCCCTCTGTAAAGGATTTTATAAAGCAGCAAAACGAATTTGTACATAAAAAATAATCCTTCCAATATGAAAAAAGAGCCTGGTTAGATAAAGAGTACCTTAAGTCGAAAGAGAAAACAAAAATAATAGATAAAAAGCACACAAAAACATAGATAATCAGGAGAGTCAAAACTTTGGGATTCTTCTTAACAATGAATAAAAAATTATAAATGACTATCCAGAAAATAAAAAAGCTGCTGTATGAAAAGAAAATAGTAAGCGGTAACAGGAGCGTTGCAATAATAAAAGATTTTGATAGCCTCTTATCCGAGTATTGTTTCTGATAAGCTAAATACAGACAAAAAATTCCTACAGCCAAAACATCCATGGAATAATGTTTTAATTCTGACGCATAATAGCTCAAGTAATAACTGCCGGCAAAAGAAAATAAAGCGAGTAAAGAATGCCATTTATGAGGGAGCTCTCTTTTGTATATTCTTGCCCAAATAAAGAATGCGGAAAGCATGCTTACCAAAGCTAAAAATCTTAAGGAAAGGGTATTGTAATTAAATTTTTGCGAAAGATATTTGACCACAATAAGATAAATTCGCGGGAATGCCTGGGAATTTTCAAGGGGACCTAAAGTCTCGATAGAATTAAGGGCCTTAATATTTTCTAAAATAAAATTCTCATCAAGCCACAGCGGCCTTGAAGAAAAATAGTGCAAAAGGCAAAGCAATATAAACCAGAATATACAAAAAGTAATTAAAAATTTGTATATTTTCATCTTTTTCCTACTCTCTGCCTAATTATACCACCACAATCTCAAAACGGTAAGCAATTTAGTCGTCACCGGATTTTTTACTTATTGTCCGTGGGGTTTTTGCTCGATATTGATATAATCGTCAAAGGTGAGGGGTTTGCCTAATTCCTGTTTTACCGCGCGGATTCTATCCGGGACATAGGGGTGGGTTTTAAAATATGATATGGGACGCAGGGGTCTACGCCGATTTATCTCTTGCAGCTTCTCTAGAAGGCTAATCATCCCTTCAGGATTAAAACCGGCACGCTTTGCATAGCGGGTACCTAACTGGTCAGCCAAAAGCTCATCCTCGCGGGAATAACCCAGCATTATTTGAGTGAAGGCGATATCTGCTCCGGTAACCACCTTGCCGCTTTCTGGCGCCTGAGCCATCAAAATCCTTAAAAAATTATATCCCATCATTGCCTGGAGCTTCTTGATGCTATGTCGGGCAACGATATGACCGACCTCATGAGCCAGAACGCAGGCTAATTCGTCATCATTATCTACCTTATCAATCAAGCCGCTGTTGACATAAATGAACCCGCCGGGAAGGGCAAATGCGTTTACCTCCTCATCCTCAATTGCCTTAAAATGATAATCGATCTCCTTGCGGTCACAAACTAAGGCAATCCTCTTTCCGATATCCTCAACCCGCTTCTGAACCAAGGGATCATCCGCTAACTCATATTCCTCCTCCACTGCCCGGGCAATCGATTCCCCCATCCTGACTTCCCTCTCAGTACTATAAAAAATCCACTCTTCTTGTTGCGTAGCTAAATTATATTCCGTAGCACAACCGCTTAATCCAATAACCCAAAAACCCAATAACCCGATGACCAATAAATGAATTCCGATTTTCTTAAGCATTTGATAAAGTTTAGCCAGGGGAAGCCCGATAACATTATAAAAACAGCCCTCAATCCGAGGGATAAACAGAGCGCCTCTGCCCCGAATATCAAAACCGCCTGCTTTATCCAGAGGCGAAACGCAGGCAAAATAGCGATTAATCTCCTTATCGGTTAACCTGTTCATATAAACCTTGGTCCTGGCATAATCAACCAGAGTCTTTTTGTCATCCAGATTTATTACAGCCACTCCCGTATAAACCCAGCAAGCCCTGCCGGATAATCTCCTTACTACCTGCCTTGCCTGTTTAATGCTTTTCGGCTTGCCAAATATCTTTCCGCCCTGCACAGTAATTGTATCCGCACCGATAACTATACCACCCTTAACCTTTGGCGCAACCTGCTTTGCCTTTCTTAAGGCATTATCTTTTACTAATTGACTGAATGAGCCGGAAGAAGTTTTTTTCTCGGCTATCCTGCCGGGAATAACCTTAACCGGCAGGCCAAAAATCGTAAATAACTGCTGCCGTGCCGATGACTCTGAGGCTAAGTATAC
This sequence comes from uncultured Planctomycetales bacterium, assembly GCA_964588765.1. Classification (GTDB taxonomy): domain Bacteria; phylum Omnitrophota; class Gorgyraeia; order Gygaellales; family JAHJCI01; genus CAZPQS01. The sequence goes on from CAZPQS010000082.1 coordinate 2,561, forward strand.
CTTCCTGGCTCTCATCTTAATAGGGACTCCTCTATCCGGCCAAAGAATGTCTCTGAATGGATTACTCTTTTCTCAAGCTATTTATTCTTCTCAACCTTAATCTTAGAATCTCCCTTATCGGGCTGATAAATACTTAAAACAATATCCCCATCCCTATCTGTACGATATAACTTTATTCCCGCTTTTTTTAATCTATCCACTACCTCTGCCGAAGGATAGCCCCGGATATTCGATGCATTTATACTTATAATAGCTGTCTTGGGGAAAACCGCTCTTAAAAATCCCTGACAGGTTGCGTCACCCGCCCCGTGATGCCCTACCTTTAATACATCTGCCTTTAAATTTATCCCTTGCTCCAGGAGTTTTCTTTCACCTACAGAGGTCAAATCCCCGGTTAAAAGACAACGAAATCCCCTATAATTAAGCATAATTACCAAAGAATTGGCATTAAAATCTGAGAATATAGACGGCTGGGGCGGCCAAAGCACGCTCAAGGTTATATCGCCAAGCAAGAGACCATCCCCGGCTTTCAAGGCCTTATAATTATTACTACTTCTCACCAATCCCCCATACCAGCGATATATATCGATAGATTTTACTATACCACCGGCTAAATCCTGTCCGTTATCATAGATATTTTCTACATCTATCATTTGCAAAACAAAAAATACTCCGCCAATATGGTCAAGATGCGGATGGGTAAAGATAAGATAATCCAGGCTTTGAATATTGTTCTTTTTTAAGTATTCTATCACCCGATAACTGCTAACAAAGTTTCCCGCATCTACGAGCGCGGTTTCGCCATCGGACGCCTCAATAAGAATAGAATCCCCCTCCCGCACATCAATGAAGTGAATCTTTAAATCCGGCTCTTGGGCGAAGGCACAGGCGAGAAAAGAAATAAAAAATACTAATAATACAGAAATCCGGATCTTCTTCATCCTTTTTCCACTTTTTGATAAGTATTCTTTATTTTTTATCTTCTGTAATTCCGACAATAAGATCTTCAACAAAAAAATATTTATAATGGCCTGAATTTAGCATAAATCAACTGCCATAAAACAACAAAGAAGTCTGTCCATCTTATCTTTTTCCCTTCCCTATAATCTCTGCCGCTATAGGAAATAGGTACTTCATAAACCTTTAAATGCCTTCGGAATATTATTCCTGTAATCTCTGCTTCGACCCCGAATCTATTTGATTTTATGGGAATATCTTTTATAACTTCAGTTTTAAAAACTTTATATCCAACCATAAAGTCAGTCAAGATTGTGTTATATAAAATATTTGCAATTAAATTAATTATTCTATTTCCGAAATAATGCGTGAATAAGAAACAGCGGTGCAATCCTCCTATAAACCGTGAACCAAAAACCACATCGGCTTTATTATTCAAAATGGGATCAATAAGTTTCGGGTAATCATCGGGATGATATTCTAAATCCGCATCTTGAATTATCACAATATCCCCTGTTATATATTTTAGAGCAGTCCTTATTGCCGCTCCCTTTCCTTGATTTTTCTTATGAAATACCTTCTTTATGCCTGCTCCTTCCATTTTTTTAATTATCTCCTTAGTTCCATCTGACGAATCATCATCGACAATTATAATTTCTTTGTCTAACTCCAGGGATGTATTTTTTACTCTCTTTATAATCTCTTCGATGGTGGCCACTTCATTATAAACAGGAATAATTATTGAAATCTTCATACCCCTATTCCTTCCCCACCTGAGGTTCTCTCCGGGATTTTAAGCGGACTGTCCCCCATAAATACAACACCGCTCCCCAAGCAGCACCCAGGCTATTAAACCCGATATCCCGCAATTCCCAAAACCGATAGGGCAATATTGCCTGAAATGCTTCATCAAGGACTCCCATTATCGTAGCAAACAAACAGGCTAAGATAATACCCCTGATTTTTCTATTTTTCTCGATTAAATCCCTGCCCGCAAACCAACCCAAAATACCATATTCCAGAATATGAATTCTTTCTACGGGAATTCTCATCTGCCAGGCAAGAGCTAAACCCAAAATCGATATCAATACGGTCGCTAGGGCCTTTACTAAACCAAGATTATTCCTTATTATAAAAATCAAAAAGGCTAATCCTGCGCCTGCCATGATTAGCCCGATTAAAATTATAAAACCTGTTTCTCCAATATGAGTTTTAAGAAAATCCGTCAATTGCCTCGTAAAGGCAGCCGAAACAACTATAAACAGTCCGATAAAGATTGTCGTTTTTGAAATCCGCCTCAATCAACCTTACCCTCATCCAAAATCTCTTTTGTCATTCCCATCATCAACCCAAGCATAACCCAAAACAAAACCGATAACTGCAGAGAATACAACTGCGTGTCAAAGAAGGTGTGCACAAGAAAGCCAAAGATTGCACATAATAACCCCAGCAGCACTCCCGGCAACCGTCCTGACCTCCGAAGCAGGTTAATCCTGAATGCCTTTATCCCTCTATATAAAATTGCGCCCACAAACAAGATAAAACTCAATAAGGCAAATATCCCTGACTCTGCCCAGATTTGCAGATAACAATTGTGCGCATAGTGGGTATATAAATCGGGGATATAGCGAGAAAAATATATCATAAATGTACCCAGGCCTTTACCCAGGAAGGGATTTTCTTTAATCATTGCCAGCGCACCATTCCAAAATCTAAATCTGTCAGCATCGCCACCGGCTTGGAAGGAAAACATTATTCTTTCCTTCATTACCGGAGTTATAAGTAACAAAATTATAAAAATAAAAATTATTAGTAGAACAATCTTCTTTTTGCGCGATAAAAATGACATTAATAACCCGGCTGCCAAAAACCCCAGCCAACCTCCGCGGGAAAAGGTAAACAAAAAAGATAAACCCAATAGAACTATTATAGAAAATAATCCGGCGCGATAAATAATCTTCCTTGCTCTCACCAAAAATAGAGAAATCGCAAGAAACAAAACACAAACTAAATAAGTAGCAAAGTCATTATAATGCTTGAAGGGCCCGGTTACCGCATGTGTCCCGTTTATCTGCATTATCTGTCTATGTCTTAGAAACTCAAGCTCGAAGAACCGTTGAAAAAGTGCATCTATTCCCACAATTCCTGCCATAAATATGAGAATAGCTACAGTGTTTCTCAATCGCCTGCGGTCAGACAAAGTATCCTCAACCACCAGAAAAATAAAAATA
>CAZPQS010000083.1:0-5706 GCA_964588765.1 uncultured Planctomycetales bacterium
GAAAGAGTAAATGCGTGTTCAGGAACTGGCAGGGCATTCGCTGGGCCTGGGCAAAAATCGGGGCGGGAGCCGTTCCTATTAAAACACCCCAAGGATGGTTAGTTATTTTTCACGGAGTGCGTTGGCAAAGCAAAGCACATTTTGTTTATCAATTGGGTGTTTGTCTCCTGGATTTAAAAGACCCCTCAAAAGTCAAGGCTATAGCCGAAGAGGCAATTTTGATTCCCGAGGAGCAATATGAACTCCTGGGACAAACCCCCAGCGTGGTGTTTACCTGCGGGGCTGTAGTGGAGGATAACGAAGAGGTTAAGATTTATTACGGCGGCGCTGATACGGTTCAATGCCTGGCTATCACAAGCTTAGAGCGGCTTATCGAAGCTTGCTATGCCGGAAAGAGATATCACCGTCGCAGGCGTTAAGATTATTTTGCAAAAAGAAGAAAGGAGGAAACGGAATGCAAGAAGCTGATGTTGTTAATGGGAAGAAACCCCTGCGCGATCGCCTTCCGATTCTCACCAAGGCGTCCTATTCTCTTGGCACGGCAGTTGATATGTGGGGTATCTGGCTGTATCCGGCTGTTGCCTTTGCGGTTTTTAACATATATTTGGGTGTTCAACCCTGGCTGGTGGGTTTGGCGCTTACATTGATTCGAGTCTGGGATGCCATTGTTGATCCTATTGTGGGTTGGCTATCCGATAATTTGCGTTCCAGATATGGCCGTCGCCGTCCTTTTATTTTGATTGCCGGTATTTTAAGCGGACTGATGCTGCCGATTTTGTTTTTGGTGTCGCCGTCTTGGGTAGAGATAAAATTCCTCGGTGTGACCGTGGTGTTTTGGTACATGCTGCTGTCCACCATGGTTTATATTCCCATCATCAGCGCTTTTACCGTGCCTTATTACAGTTTGGGCGCGGAAATGTCACCTGATTATGAAGAGCGCACCTCCATCATGGCCTATCGCAGCGCGGCGCAAAAGATTTCAGAATTGGGCAATTTTTATGCCTTGCGGTTTACCAACCTGGCCTGGTTTCTTATCCCGGGAACAGGGCAAAAGAATACCCTTCTGGGAGTACGGGTGTATACGGCAATATTGGGTGTTGTAATGGCTATTTTTGCCATAACCATTTTCTTTAGAGTTAAAGAACGCTACTATGAGAAAGTGGTGGTGAAGGTTAAGGAGAAAATTTCCATTCTTAGTGGCTTTGGCGAAACTCTCAGGAACAAATCATTCCGCAAGATGATGGTTATGGGCGCCGCTTTTACCTTGGGTACGAGCATGGTAGGTTCGCTTGGTTACTATACCACGGTTTTTTATGTAGCTGGCGGAGATAAAATTATCGGAGATAACTGGCAGTTTTGGATGGGCGTGGCTTTTATGCTGGGCGGTCTTATAGGAGTTCCGCTGCATGCAAATCTTTCGCATCGCATCGGCAAACGCGAAGCGGCGGTAGTGGCCTGCCTCATAGGTATATGCGGTTACGGCGGTTCCTGGTTCTTGTATACACCTGCGATTATCTGGCTGCAAACAATCGCCTCGGGTTTGATGGGGATGTGCGCGGCTTCTCTCTGGATGTTGCATAGTTCCATCGGCGCCGACATTATTGACGATGATGAGCTCAATACGCATGAAAGAAGGGAGGGTTCTTTTACTGCCTGCGCTTCCTATATCCTTAAACTGGGGAATTCACTCGGGTATTATTTTTCCGGTCTTATTTTGACATGGGTGGGTTTTACCTGGAAACTTAAGGTGCAGGCGCCTGAGACCATACTCGGGATTCGCGCGAGCCTTGCTTCTTTGCCGATCGCGGGCCTGATTATCGCTATTATTTTTGTTTTGCGCGTGCCGTTGACAAAACAAAGAACCGAAGAAATCCGCAGGCGCCTCGAAGAGCGCAGAGGCACGGTGTAAGTAAAGAGTTCAAAGATGAAAAAAATCGATATTCTTCTGAGAGTAACGGCGACAATTTTGTTGTTGGCCGGCTGCGTTTCGGCAGCTTCCGACGAGTTGGTGTATTTGGAAGCCGATAATGCCAGTGCTTCTTCTTTTGACCTTACTCCTGACTGGGCCCCGCCGCCCGAACCCAAGGCAGTGATTGACGGCGATTTATTGACCCGCTGGTCATCTGATTATACAGATAGTCAATGGATATGCCTTGATTTTGGCAGACCTAAGGTTCTGAGCAAGATGGCAATTTTCTGGGAGTCAGCTTATGCGGTTGATTATGATATCTTGACATCATTAGATAATAAGAATTGGCAGCTGCTTTTATCTTTAGAAGACCAGGACGGAGGTATCGATGAGTTAGAATTCGCCCCGGTAAGTGCCAGATTCGTTAAACTTCTGGGGAAAGAGAAATTTAATCCCGATTGGGGAATTTCTCTCTGGGAGATTTTATGCCTTGGTCCAGGCAGCCGGAATCCTGAGGATAAACCCCTGGCTTCTGTCTATCCTCAATTAGCAAGGCAACTGGATAAGGAGGAAGCTCTGATGGCGGAATTAGAAATTGAGGAGCCTTTACCTTCGCCTGGTGCTTTATCTTTGGATGAATTTCAGAAGGGCGTGGTTTATACCTCCTGGAGCAGAACTGAGTTGGACACCAGTGCTTCAGACCAGACCTTAGAGTATCTTAAGGGGTTGGGCGTGCGCCACCTGGGAATTATGGTTGTCTGGTTTCAGGATAGTATTGAGGAAGATGTGATTTCTCCCGATGCCAACGACACACCCGAGGATAAGGCATTAGCTCATGCGATTAATAAAGCCCACTCTTTAGGGATGAAGGTTATGCTTAAGCCCCATGTTGATGTAAAGACAGATGAGTGGCGGGGAGATATTATTCCCTCTGATGCCTGGTTTGTCAGCTACAAGGATTATCTATTACGTTACGCCAGCCTGGCTGCACGATATAATGTAGAACTTTTCGCTATCGGCACGGAATTAGGCAACACCACTTTGTCAAGTTGGCAGAGTCAATGGGAGGATATTATCAAGGAAATAAGGGAGATTTTTCCCGGAGTTCTTACTTACTGTGCAAACTGGGATGAATACGAAACTGTCGGCTTCTGGGATAAGCTGGATTTTATCGGCATCGATGCCTATTTCCCCTTAACGGAAAAGAAGGATGCCACAAAGGAAGAGTTGATTGCCGCCTGGCAGAAATACGCCGCTAAGATTGACGGCTGGCTTAAGAAGAAAAGACTGGATAAGCCGGTGATATTCACCGAGGTAGGTTATTGCAGCGCTGACGGAACAAATACCCAGCCATGGGCGGTTCTTTCTAACAATATCGTTGAGGGGTTTGTTGACCAGCAGGAGCAGGCCGATTCTTTAGAGGCAATGCTGGTTGCCTGTTCTGTTTATCCCTGGTTTAAGGGCTTTTACTGGTGGAACTATTTTCCTCAGGAGAGGTGGTCTCCGTTAGGTTATACCATCCGCGGCAAAAGAGCCGAGGAGGTTTTTGCTGATTGGCTGAAGAGATTATAGGGGAAGGGGGGTGAGAAGTAACGCGGCGAAATAATCGAATTAATGACAGAAGTGGAATTCCGAGTTAATAGAAATAAAAACTGAAAGGAGGAGAATAAAATGAAATTAGGAACTTGTTTATTGTTGGTAGTCGGTTTGTTGCTTATGGTCAACACCGGTTTCTGCGAGGGGGAGGTTATCTTTGGTTTTGAGGAGAAAATTCCCACCTGGGAGATTCCTGATTGGTGTTTTGAGAAAGAAGATTATGTCGGAGAAAATATCGCCATATCAACTAAATTTGCCAGTGAGGGTAAATCTTCGTTGGAGTTAATGGCTGATTTCCCCGGAGCAAGATGGACGGCAGCATATATAGAGGCTGTGGAGTATTTTGACTGGACGCCTTATAAGAGCTTATCCGCCGATATATTCTTGCCCGAAGATGCGCCATATGGCTTAAAGGCAAAGATGATCCTTACCGTGGGTGAGGATTGGAAATGGACAGAGATGAGCCGTTTGGCCAAATTGGTTCCGGGAGAGTGGACGACAATTACCGCCAGTATTATCCCCGGAAGCGCTGATTGGCGCAGGACTGAGGTTACTGATGAGTTTCGCACTGATGTGCGCAAATTAGGCATCAGGGTTGAGTCTAATATGAAGCCAGTCTACAGCGGCCCAATCTATATTGATAATGTGCGGTTAGAATAAATTAAGTAAGTAGGTAGGGGGTATAGACCCTACCTACTACATTCTGTCTGCTACCTGCTAAAAGAAGGAGATATTATGCCGAAGAAGAGACTTTTCGGTTTTTTCATCGGGGTGATAGTCGGTATTGCTTTAATTTTTGCAGGCATTGCCATTTTTAAGAAATTAACTAAGCCAGTGGTTGTGCCTGTTCCTTTACCGCCTGCTGTAGAAGTTCCTCCGCCTGTAGAAGTTCCTCCGCCTGCGTTCCAAAAGGGAGTTAACTTTGTTGCCTGGACCCCGGAAGGATATAAGAACACCAGGGCAATAGAATCTATGCAGCAGATGGCTTCCGTGGGAATAGAGTGGGTTTGTTTAGTTACTACCCGCTATCAGGATAGATATGATTCACCAGAAATATATCCTATAAGACATCAAACACCTACTGATGAAAGTTTACTATATGCCATAAGGAAACTACATGAATTAAACTTTAAGATAATACTTAAGCCCCATGTGGACCTTATTGAATACGAAGCCGATGAATGGAGGGGGAATATCGGATTTACCAATCCTGAAGATTGGCAGAAGTGGTTCGCCAATTATACTGATTATATCCTTCATTATGCAGAAATAGCAGCGCAGGAAGATGTGGAGTTGTTATGCATTGGGACAGAGTTGACTACTGTTGCTATTGAGCATCCCGAATTCTTTAGAGATTTGATAAAGAAGATAAGAGAGATTTATAAACAGGGACAGCTGATTTATGCGGCAAATTGGTATGAGGAATTTGAGTATATTGAGTTTTGGGATGAGTTGGATTATGCAGGTATTGACGCCTATTTTCCTTTAATCTGTTCCCCCCGGCCTACTAAAGAGGAATTAATGGGAGCCTGGAAAAACTGGCTCGCCGTAATTGAGGCCTGGCAAAAAAGGATAGATAAGCCCGTTGTTTTTACGGAGGTTGGCTATAAGAGTTCCGTGGGGGCAACCGAGGAGCCTTGGGTACATGCCGCTATTGGCGACGTGGATTTGCAGTTACAGGCCGATTGTTATGATGCGCTAATGGCAACCTTCTGGGATAAGCCCTGGTTTTATGGAGTGTATTGGTGGTACTGGGGGGTCAATCCCAGGATGGGGGGGAAGTATCATCGCGGATTTATTCCTCAGAACAAGCCTGCCGAAGAAATAATCAAGAAGTGGTATAACAAAACATTCCCTCAAAAAGCCTACTAGACTTTATGAACTACGGGTATTTCGATGAGAGAAACAGGGAATATGTGATTACCCGGCCGGATACCCCTACGCCGTGGATAAACTACTTGGGCCTGGATGAATACTGCGCAATGATATCCAATACCGCCGGTGGTTACAGCTTTCATAAGGACCCCCGCGATAAACGAATCCTGCGCTATCGTTATAACAACCTGCCTATGGACAGGCCGGGCAGATACCTTTATATTCGCGATAAACAAACAGGCCGGTTCTGGTCGTGTTCCTGGCAGCCGGTAACAAAGCCTTTGTCTAAATTCGGCTATGAATGCCGGCACGGCCTGGGTTATAGC
>CAZPQS010000084.1:0-5634 GCA_964588765.1 uncultured Planctomycetales bacterium
CTTCAATCCTGATTGCCTCTGGTTCCGAAGATTTACCGCTGCCTTTCTTTATTTTTTTACCCCCTGATTGTATGCCCTTCGCATAGAATATTGCATTACTAAAATACGGGTTGAAGATAGCTATTCTGGCAGCAGCCGCCTCCTTAAATACGGCGTCAATCTGCTCGGCCGTCAGGTCTGTCTGCGGCTCATACCAATACCATTGGAACGGACTCGGCAGCGGCCAGACGTCCTTTTTTACTTCTTCGGCAAAAGACGGGCATAGAAATAAAAGGACAAGTCCGATTGTAATGATACTGAAAAAACATTTTGTATTCTTCATCGCTCTCCTCCTTTCTAAATTTAAACAGTTTATTTAACCGCCCCCAAACCACCTTCTATTTGATTCTTATTGAGAAATAAAAATGACATAATATATAGCAGAAATACCAACAATAAAAGCGATTTTACCCCCGTGATAAATGATAATGTTTCCAAAAGGCCTCCTACCACTGCCCCTATCAGATTCGAACCAAAAGCAACATCTTTCGATGAAGCATTTTTGAAAGAATTAATGAATATAACGCCCGCGAAAAATATGGGCAGATTGAGGATAAGGACTATCAAAATTGATTTGACCCAATATCCAAAAACGTTAAAAATGTCTATCGGTATCACATACAGAATTGCTACCGAAGACAAAAGCAATAAATATAAAAGCCTTAAATTCTTTATTTTAAAATAGTAAACAAACAGGTTGGCTAATAGAATAAGAAAAAGGATGGAAGATATTATGTAAGAGTTGACAATCCACGTAGAACCGAACAATAAAGCGGCCTTGCTTATGTTTTGAAATTCAAGAAGAAGGAATGCGCACCCGAGAAAGAAAAAATGCATATTGATTCTCTTATTCTCCGAGCTAATTAAAAACCTCCTGGCAAGAAGAAGCATCGCAAGAATAGAAATCACGATTAGTAAATACATGCGCGGGATACCGGATTTTTCTATATAAAGGTAAGGCCAGTCATCTGTGGTTAACTTTACCCCATCCTTAAATTCAGTTGAGTTCTTATTTATGAAATCTTTAAGGCCGGATTTTGATTCAACAATTTTCTTAAGCCTGTCCAAGTTATTACCCGTTATAAACATAATACCTCCCCATCCATAACAGCCCCTAAAACTACGGACAAAAAATGCATAGGGGGTATCTTTAAAGGTTTTCTTTAACAGGCCGTAAATCCTTTCGGCAATCCATCTCCTCTGTGGTTCAAATATTACCGATACTACACCGTCTTCTTTGAGAATTTTTTTGCAATCTTGAAAGCTCTCTTCTGTATAAATATAATGGTCCAACCTCATATTGTTATAATTTGAAGACAGCGTGTGGGAATCCAAGAGGCCAAAGCTGATAATATTGTATTTCTTTTTTGTCTTCTTGAAAAATGCCCTGGCATCATCAATAACTACATTCACGTTGTCGTGCTCATAAGGGCGCTCGGGATGCAACCCAAGACCCAGTTTATATATGCCGGGGTCGATTTCAACGGCATCTATATCTTTAACTCCGCTCCTTAACGCTCCGGCGGCATCGTTACCTGCCCCGGCGCCTACTATAAGCGCGGTGTCTTTGCCATCGACAAACCGGTAAGGCAATTCATACTGATTATACTCCCGCATATTAATGTCATACTGCTCGGAGTAACGCTTGATAAAATCCTCGGATAAGTCCAACAGAGACATATAGCCTACATTGTTTACCTTCAGAACGTATCCATTTTGAACCCCTGAATAAATATTATAATAGATATCCAATTTCTGATAGGGACTCCAGACAGTTAATAACGAACCATTGGGCATACCGGTCAATAATAATATTAAAATAGAAGCTGACCCTGCAAGGAATATATTGAGCTTCGTTCTCGGTATAAAGAATAAAAGAATAATCAGTGAAAAGGCAAACCATATCCACGGCTTTGTGTAAAAAAACGAAAATATATTAAAAACCCATATTCCTATTAAACTTGCCGCTACGTTAACAGAATACCCGACTATAATATTGCTATGCTTGTCCAATAACCTGCCCAGTATTTGACCGAGGGGTATAAACACTGTCGAAATCATTAAAAACATAAAGACGGTAAGCAGCGTTCCGGTTAACGCCGGTATAAGATTATTTGCTTCCATAGCCTCAAACCATATTACCGAATCCGAAAAACCGCTAAGCATATCGGTTATATATTGAAATGGTTGAGATTTCGCTGCCAGTGAAAGAAAAGTCAGCATACCAATGGTAATAAGAACGTTGCTATTTTTCTTTGAGAAATAGCAACCTACGCCGATACCCAGGAAACAAGCCAGAAGGACAAGGTTGCTGACATATGCAAAAATTCTAACTTCTGTCGAAATCCAGCGAATTAAGAATATTTCCAGAAAAAGCATTACAAAACTTACGGCAAATAACTTCAAATTATCATTGCGCATCCAATCATCCCCTCTTATCCATTAATCTTGATTCGGCTCCAACTCACCAAGAATAACATCTGCCAACGCCTTGGCAATAACCTGGCTGCCTTTCCAATTGTAATGACTTTTATCGGTATCGGGGTCTATAAAAAGGTCTCTTCTCCTCTTAAATATTTCTACAATATCGACAATCGGGATGTCTTTTTCTCTGGCGATTTGTCGAACTACCGAATTATATTCTTTATGTATGGTTATCCACTCTTCAGTCGCATCCAAGTACGGGGCAGTCATAAGAATAATTAAAACATCTTCATTCTTGCATATCTCTACAAATTTTAGTAAGTTATATCTGTAATCTTTTATCGAAACGCGAACGGACTCATCTGGTCCCAGGCGTTTATATTGATATTGTCTGATTTTCATTACTAAAGAATTAATGAAGCTGAGTATCCTTGATTTATTTATTATATTCCTGACAAAGATATTCTTGGGGGAAGCGGGGTCTTGAAGCTTGTCGGATAGCTTATTGCCGGACTGAGAATGGTCATTCCATCCGTAACAAACGCTGACAATGTCTGGCTTATAGAAGAGAAGTTCGCCGGTAAAGTATTTTAATCCCTGAAAAGACGTATAACCGGGTACTCCGCCGTTAAAAACAATGGGATTTTTTTGAGGAATTGCGCCAGACAGCAACTCTTGAAGTATATCCGGATAGCCCTTACCTTTATACATAACCGAACTTGAATCCGCCAGGCACATAATTTTCAGATTATCTTTTTCAAATTCGGTTTCCAAATACTGATCCGTATCTTGTTCGAGCCGCCAAAACAGGTTCTCGTCATATTTACCTAATAATTCCCCGCATACATTAAGACGGAAATGACTTTTGAATGAATCCGGATGGTAGCCTGCGACAGAAAGCACAGCCTCAAGAATAAATATACATAATAAAGCTGCGACTGCGGAGAATAGTATTTTTTTCAGCTTATACAGCATTTATCATCCATATCTATTTGCCTAATACCATCTTTAATGCCACCCCGATTAAAAATAAACCAAATATCTTCTTAAGTATCGGGTCAGGCACAGGAGTAACTAAGTAAGCACCGAGTAGCCCCCCGATAAAAAAACCAAAACAGACAAAAATGGCAATCCGGATATCAACATTGCCTTCATAATAATATTTTAGAGCAGCCAATAAGCCGATGGGGGGAACCATTAGCGCCAGGGTTGTGCCCTGGGCTTGATGTTGAGTCAAGCCAAAAACATATACTAAAACAGGTATGATTATCGTGCCTCCGCCAATGCCCAAAAAGCCGCTGCAGATTCCTGCCAATAAACCAAGCACAACGTAAATAAGTATGTTCATTGTATGCCTCCTTCAAAGAGCCCGCCAATCGCGGAGAAAAGGGACACCCCTTCAAGCTGAATACAAGGGTGTCCCTAAAAATAAATAGCCAAGGCGTAAAGACTTCAAATCACCCTGGCTATTTACTGCTGAAAGATTATTTTTTAGACTTGAGTTTCTCAATCCATTCAGTTACTGCCTCGCCAACAATATCCTTGCAACCCAGGCCGATAGCTAAAGCAAATCCTAAGCCCAGAGAAGCCAAGATAATATTTACTGCCAATCCGATAATTGTTCTGCCAATATTGAGCTGTTCTAAGGTAATTGCCAAAGCAAAAATAATTATCACAATCTCAACCAGCTTGGCTAAAAACTTAGATTGAGCAATCCCTGCATTGGCACTGGCTGCCCGCACTACATCTCCCAGAACCCTTGCTAAAAATGCACCGAGTACCAATATAAAGATTGCCGCAATGACGTTGGGAATGTAGAGTATAATCCGGTTCAAAAGGTCGGCAGCTACGCTTAATCCCACTGCGTTTACCGCCACAACCAAAGCAACCAAAAGCAGGAGCCAATAACAGATTGCGCCCAATAATTCTGAAAGCGTATGCTTAACCCCGCCCTTCCTTAACAATTCCTCCAACCTTATACGCTCAGAGAGAACATCCAATCTTACTGCCTTTAAGACGCGCACAATTATCATCTTGACAATCTTAGCGATAATCCAGCCGGCAATAAGAACCAGAATAATCAAACCAAGATTAAGAAAGAAATTGCCGATTTGAAATAACGCAGCTTTCCCTGGGCCAAAAACCTCTCCTTGCCACATCTTCTCATCCCTCCTTTCTTATGAAAGTAATATACACTAAATTCTGACTTTGTCAATGGCGCTTTTTGCGCCGCCGATCCTCTTCAATTTCGCCGACAATCTCCTCAAGAAGGTCCTCTAAGGTGACCAGGCCGAGGGTTTTATCCTTATCTTTTACGATAGCAATCTGAATCCTTTTAACCTGGAAATCACGCAGTAATTCATTAACCCTCTTATTCGGGGTAACAAAATAAGGAAGATGCAGTAAATCCTCAATGACAACCAGTCCTTTGTCTCGCAGTATATACAGCAGGTCCCGGGCATAGATAATCCCCACAATATTATCGAGATTGCCTTGATAAACCGGAATCCGGTTGTGCCCCTGTTCAACAAGGGTATCCAAAAGCTGCTCGGCAGTAATGTTTTTATCCACGCTTACCATTTTATCCCTGGGAATCATAACCTCTTTTACCTTGGTATCCCCGAATTCGAATATACGATACAGCATCTTTCTTTCTTCGTCGGTTAATACCCCCTCTTCTCTGCCTATCTCAATCATCAGGCGCAATTCCTCTTCGGTAATAAGCGGCGAGCGCCGGGGAGGCTTAATGCCCATTAGCCTTAATATCAAATTGCCTATACCGGTAAATATACTGATTACCGGATTAAAGATCCTGATAATCTTCTCCATTATAGGAGAACTAAACAGGGCGATCTTCTCTGTATATTTGGTGGCAAGCATCTTGGGGGTAATCTCACACAGGGTAAGTACAAAAAAACTGGATACGAATGTAGAGATAATCACGCCCCAGTGATAACCGATAAGACGGACAAAAATTGCAGTAATAATCGCCGATATGGCGATATTGACAAAGTCATTTCCAATCAGGATTGCCGCAATAAATTTATCTAATTTAGTAACCAAATTCTGTATATTCCTGGCATGCACCACGCCCTTATCCACCAAGTGCCGCAGGCGAATCTTGCTTAAACCGATTACCGCCGTCTCCGAGGAAGAAAAGAAAAAGGAAAT
>CAZPQS010000085.1:0-5529 GCA_964588765.1 uncultured Planctomycetales bacterium
TCGCCTGTATCAGAGAGATAGGCGTTGAGACCGGAGGCTCCAATATTCAGTTTGCGGTAAATCCCGATAACGGCAGGATGGTGATTATTGAGATGAATCCCCGGGTATCCAGAAGCTCTGCGCTCGCCTCTAAAGCCACGGGATTTCCCATTGCCAAGATTGCCGCAAAGTTAGCTGTGGGCTATACCCTGGATGAAATCCCCAATGATATTACCAAGGAAACACCCGCGTGCTTTGAGCCAACCATCGATTATTGCGTGGTTAAAATTCCCCGCTTTACCTTTGAGAAGTTTCCCGAATCGAACCCGACCCTGACTACCTCTATGAAATCAGTAGGAGAGGCAATGGCTATCGGCAGAACGTTTAAAGAGGCACTGCAGAAAGGCCTGCGCTCTTTAGAAATAGGGGTATTCGGATTGGAGGATTTGAATTACGAGGTTTCGGATAAGGCGCTGGAAGAAAAATTAAAGATGCCGAATGCGGAAAGGGTCTTTTTTATAAAATATGCCCTGAAGAAAGCAATGGATATAGATGAGATTTATGAATTAACCAGAATTGACAGGTGGTTTTTACATAATATAAAAGAGATTGTGGAGTTAGAAAGACAGCTTTCTTCTTTTAAAGGCAAACCCCGCTCCAGGATTCCTACGGAGCTTATGCGCAAGAGCAAGGAATACGGTTTTTCCGATAAACAATTGGCTAAACTTTTCGGAATTAAAGAGGGTTTAATTTACAGATTTAGGAAAAAAAGACGGATTCTGCCTACCTTTAAGCTGGTTGATACCTGCGGCGCAGAATTCCAGGCTTTTACTCCTTATTATTACTCAACCTATGAGACGGAAAATGAATCGGGAAGATAGAGATAACCGGGACTGGGTTGCCATTTTGGATTTTGGTTCGCAGTATACTCACCTTATTGCGCGGAGAGTAAGAGAGCGTGGTGTTTTTTCGCAGATACTTCCCTGCAATATCAACGCCTCTGAACTGCTAAAGCGTTCCCCCAGGGCTATTATTTTATCCGGGGGGCCGGCTACGGTTACTTTAAAGAAAAGCCCCAAGTGCGATAAGGGTATTTTTGATATCGGTATTCCCATACTCGGTATATGCTATGGCGCCCAGCTTATGGCAAAGAGTTTAGGAGGCAGGGTCGATAAAGCTAAAGCCAGGGAATACGGAAAGACAATCCTTAAGATTAAGCATCGCGATGCTATATTCAAGGGATTATCAAGACAAGAGACGGTCTGGATGAGCCACGGGGATAAGATTACAAAGGTCCCTTCGGGTTTCAGGATAATCGGCTCGACTCATAATGCCCGGGTTGCGGCAATGGAAAACAGGCTCAAAAAATTTTATGGAGTGCAGTTTCATCCTGAGGTAATTCATACGCCAAAGGGTAAAAGGATATTGGAAAACTTTCTTATCGGCATAGCGGCTTGCAAGCCTTCCTGGAGTATGCATTCGTTTGTCCGGGATTCCGTCAAGGAATTAAAACAAAAGATAGGCAAGGAGAAGGTCTTGTGTGCCTTAAGCGGAGGCGTAGATTCATCGGTCTTGACAGTATTGCTGTATAGGGCAATAGGCAAGAATTTAATTGCCATATTCATTGACAACGGCTTATTGCGCAAAGACGAAGTCAGGCTGGTTAACAAGAGATTCAAAGGGCTTTGTGACATTAACCTAAAAATGGTCGACGCCAAAGAAGTTTTTCTTAAGGCGCTGAAAGGAATCAAAAACCCGGAGCAGAAGCGTAAGATAATCGGAAGGGTGTTTATAGAGGTGTTTGAAAAAGAAGCCAGAAAACTGGGCAGGATTAAGTTCTTGGCTCAGGGGACCTTATATCCCGATGTAATTGAATCAAGGTCTGCCTTTGGCGGGCCCTCGGCTACCATAAAGACCCATCACAATGTCGGAGGACTGCCGCCTCATTTAAAGTTTGAATTAATCGAACCGCTTAAATATCTGTTCAAGGACGAGGTAAGGTTGGTAGGCAAGGAGTTAGGCATGCCGGATGAGATAATTTACAGGCAGCCTTTCCCCGGGCCCGGCTTAGCGGTTCGGGTCATTGGAGCTATTACCCGGGAAAGATTGGATATTTTACGCCAGGCAGACTGGATTCTAATAGATGAGATAAAACATGCAAAATTATATAGAAAGCTATGGCAATCGTTCTGCGTGCTTTTGCCCATAAGGACAGTAGGGGTTATGGGAGACCAGAGAACATATGAGAATGTCGCAGCCGTAAGGGTGGTTACAAGCCGGGATGCAATGACTGCTCATTGGGCAAAACTCCCCGGTAGATTATTGGAAAGAATCTCCAACCGTATTATAAATGAGGTCAGGGGCATAAACCGGGTTGTGTATGATATTTCGTCCAAGCCGCCAAGCACGATAGAATGGGAATAGATTATGATTGCGGTAATTGACTATGGTTTAGGGAATTTAAGAAGCGTGAGCAAGGCCTTGGAGGCTATCGGCGCCGAGGTAGAGGTTACCAACGATTCAAAGAAAATAGCTCGCGCAAGGGCAATAGTTCTGCCCGGGGTCGGCGCGTTCAGCCGGGGTATGGCGAATCTTAGGACACAGGGCATCCTGCCTTCCATCTTAAGGAGCATTGAGGCGGGTAAGCCGTTCCTGGGAATCTGCTTGGGCTTACAATTGTTATTTACCGAGAGCGAGGAACACGGAATCTGTAAAGGCCTGGATATTATTAAAGGCAGGGTGAATAAATTTACCAATGTTGCCAAGATACCTCATATGGGATGGAATCAGGTAAAGATAAATAAATCTAAAGCCGGATACGGGAAGCCGGATTTATTCCGGGGTATTCCGGATAATTCCTATTTTTACTTTGTCCATTCCTATCACGTAGAACCCGATGATAAAGCAATTGTGGTTGGTAAAACAAAATATGGTTTGGAATTTACCTCGGTAGTAAATAGGGATAATGTCTGGGGGGTGCAATTTCATCCTGAGAAGAGCGCAGGGCTGGGTTTAAAATTACTGGAGAATTTCCGTCGCTATGTTGGCTAAAAGGATTATACCCTGTCTGGATGTTAAGGGCGGCCGGGTAGTAAAAGGGATTAATTTTTTAAATCTAAAGGATGCCGGAGACCCGGTTGAATCAGCCTCTGTATATTCAAAAGAGGGAGCCGATGAGATAGTATTCCTGGACATAACTGCCAGCATTGAGCAGAGAAAAACGATATTGGAAGTGGTTAGAAGATGCGCAGAAGAGGTTTTTATCCCCTTGACTGTGGGCGGGGGAATCAGGGGGATTGAGGATATAAGAGTCTTGCTTAAATCCGGAGCGGATAAGGTGTCTTTGAATACGGCGGCCGTAGAGGATCCCGATTTGATAAAGAAGGCAGCCGAGGAGTTCGGCAGTCAGTGTATCGTAGTGGCTATCGATGCAAAGAGGGCGCAAAAGTCAAAATGGGAAGTTTATATCTATGGCGGAAACAAGTCTACCAAAATTGATGCTTTACAATGGGCGAAAATAGTAGGAAGATTAGGCGCAGGAGAGATTCTTCTCACCAGTATGGATAAGGACGGGACTCGCGACGGATATGATTTGCAGTTGAACAGAACGATATCGGAAGCGGTAAATATCCCCGTAATTGCCTCCGGAGGAGCGGGAAATTTAGAGCATCTCTATCAGGCCTTGACAGAGGGCAAAGCCGATGCCGTGTTGGCGGCCTCTATTTTTCACTATGGAGAATATTCGATTAAAGAGGCCAAGCAATATCTTAATAAAAAAAGAATTACCGTCAGGATTAAGTGAGTGACTTAATCCCGGAGATTAGTTTAACAGAGTAATAAAATGTGCGGAATATGCGGGATATACGGTCATAAGGATGCAGCCAGATTTATATATTTGTCCCTGTATGCGCTTCAACACAGAGGCGAAGAGAGCGCCGGTATAGTAACATTTGACGGCAGGAGAGTAAGGTTTCATAGAGCAATGGGCATTGTCGGCGATGTCTTTGATGAAAAGGCGATAAGGTCTCTGCGCGGCGATATAGCCGTCGGCCATCTTCGTTATTCGACTACCGGCTCAAGCCATACTAAAAACATACAACCGTTGCTGGTAAGTCACAAAAATAACCATATTGTAATCGCGCATAACGGCAATCTTACCAATATCTGGAAATTACATCAGGCTTTGGAGGAGAAGGGTTCGATCTTTCAGACGACGATGGATTCCGAAATAATCGCTCATCTTTTAGTGAAATCGGAAAAGAAGGATACGAAGATGAAGGTTGTCGAGGCATTATCGCAACTGCAGGGCGCCTACTCGTTGGTCTTAATGTTGAATGATGTGCTGATCGGAGCAAGAGACCCTTACGGATGGCGGCCGTTATGTATCGGTAGATTTGACGGCGCATACGTCCTGGCCAGCGAGACCTGCGCCTTGGATTTAATCCAGGCCGAATATGTCAGGGACGTTGAGCCGGGCGAAATCGTATTTATTACTAAGGAGGGATTGGAGTCAATAAAGCCATTTCCCGAAACAAGACATGCATTTTGTATCTTTGAATATATCTATTTTGCCAGACCCGATAGCAACATATTTACCAAGAATGTTTATCAGACACGCAAGCGTTTAGGCAGGCAGCTTGCCCGGGAAGGCCCGGTAGATTGCGACCTGGTTATGCCCATACCGGATTCGGGCAATTACGCAGCACTGGGATTTGCGGAAGAATCAGGTATTCCATATGAAGTGGGGATGATAAGGAATCACTATATCGGCAGGACATTTATTCAACCGTCGCAATTCGTCAGGGACTTTAGAGTGAAGGTCAAACTAAATCCCATAAAGGATGTTTTAAAAGATAAGCGCGTAGTTATCGTGGAGGATTCTATCGTAAGGGGCACTACCAGCCGGGTGCGGGTTAAGACCTTAAGGGAAGCCGGGGCCCGGGAGATTCATATGCGGGTCAGCTGCCCGCCGCTTAGGTATCCCTGCTTCTATGGGATAGACTTTCCCACTAAAAAGGAATTAATCGCCTCAAAGCACAGTGTAGAATGGATAAGGGATTTTATCGGATTGGATAGCCTGAAATATCTAAGCCTTGAGGGGATGCTTGAGGCTATGTTATTGCCAAAGGAGGAATTTTGCACGGCCTGTTTTACCGGGGATTATCCGATAAAACCTCCTAAAAGACAAACAAAAAATATATTAGAGAGAGGGTAAAAGATGGCTAAATATATTTTTATAACGGGAGGCGTTGTTTCAAGTCTTGGTAAAGGGATTACGGCTGCTTCGATAGGAAAGCTTTTGGAATTATGCGGATTGAAAGTCACTCTTATTAAATGCGACCCCTATATAAATGTCGACCCCGGCACGATGAATCCTTTTCAGCACGGAGAGGTTTACGTTACCGACGACGGGGCGGAGACCGATTTGGACTTAGGTCACTATGAGCGCTTTACCGACGCTAAATTAACCAAGGATAACAATATCACTACGGGTAAGGTTTATTACTCGGTAATCAGCAAGGAAAGAAAAGGCGATTACCTCGGCAAGAC
>CAZPQS010000086.1:0-5505 GCA_964588765.1 uncultured Planctomycetales bacterium
AGGTATATGTGGAGCTCCTTCCTCTAAATAAACGGGATCTTTCTACTGCGGAGGTAATTGAACAGCTAAGGCTCTCTACAGATAATATTGAACCGGCATTTATCTATTATGAAGAGCCGGAGGAAGTCGGCACCAAGGAAATCCTTTTGGAACTCTACGGATATGATTACGAAATATTAAAAAGCCTGGCTATCCAGGTAGCGCAGAGAATACAACCGATTCCTAAGTTTACCGATGTTAAGATTAGAATGCGGGAGGGGCGCCCGGAAATGCGCCTGATTATCGATAAAAGAGAGGCGGCTCTCCTGGGCTTATCAGTCGAGGATATTGCCCTTAGCTTGCATACCCAGATGCGCGGCTTGGTGGCTACGCGCTACCGGGGCGGGACCGAGCCTCTACTGCGGATTAAGGAAGAAACCCTCACCAGGCGGCGGCCCTATTCTTCTCTGGAAGAACAAAGGACCCTGCAGAAAAAATCCCAGGAATTCAGAGAACTGACTGTGCCTGCCTCTAAGCCAGAACAGGAGGAAAAAGAGACTGAGACAATTGTGCGCCTGGAGGAAAAATACCGTCGGACATTTGATGATTTACGCCGAATCAGCATAGTTACTCCCGACGGAGAACAGGTTTATCTATCGCAGGTTGCCGGATTTAAATTTGACCTGGGCCCCAGCGAAATCTGGCGAAAGAATAAATCCCGCATAGTTCAGGTCAGCGCCAATACCGGCGGAACGGCTTTAGGCACCGCTGCCGAGAAGGTAAAGGCGGCACTTTCTGATTTAAAATTTCCTAAAGATTATTTTTGGCAATTTGGCGGCAATTATGATAAGATGATTCGGAACCAAAAGGAACTCAGCTTTGCTCTTATCTTGAGTTTAATCCTTGTATATATGATTCTTGCCAGCCTGTTTGAGTCATTTAAGCAACCCTTTATTATATTGTTTACCGTTCCCCTGGCGGCAATCGGAGCAATCATTGCCCTGCGCATAACCGGCAAACCGGTAGGCACCGGTGTTTTGATTGGCGCAATCATGTTGGGGGGCATAGTAGTTAATAACGCAATCATATTAATTGACCGGATTAATTTTTTAAGGCGCAGGGGCGGCGCTGCTTATGCGGACATTGGCGGAGTACGCCAGGCAGTAATCACGGCATCCTGCGATAGAGTAAGACCGATACTGATGACGTCGCTGACTACCGTACTGGGACTCCTGCCGATGGCCCTGGATAAGAGTGAATCCTCAAATCTCTGGTCGCCCTTGGCTATTACGGTAATCGGCGGACTGAGCATATCAACGGCTCTGACGCTATTTGTCATTCCCGGCGTTTATCTTATATTTGAAGATTTAAGAATAAGAAAAAAATAGGAGGATTTATGCAGTTTAAAAAACCGCAAACGATTATTATTATATTTCTTGCGCTGTGGATACTATTTATCGGCTGGGGGGTTACCAGAACTACGTTTCAGTTAACCCGACAGAAAATGCCTCTTGAAGAACCGCCTTCGCAAGAACCGGAGGTATCCGAGGTGCCTACCGAGGAAATCCCTGTTGAGAAAACGCCCCTTGAGGAAATACCCGAGGAGGCAAAAATCAGCCCTATCCTGGTAAGAACATTCAAGGTCAAGCGCGCAGATTTCTCCGACGTCCTGCCGGTAATGGGGACAGTTAAGGGTGAAACCGAGATTGAGCTTAGATTTGAAATAAACGGAGTTATAAAGTCTATTTATTTCCGCGAGGGAGAGAGGGTAAAAAAGGGCGATTTGGTCGCCTCGCTGAACCCCAAGGATGCCCAGCTTAGATTGATGTACGTAGAAAATAAACTCGCCTCGGCCCAGGCCGCTTATCAGTCGGTGCTGAAGAAACTGGAGGTCCATCAGAAACTCTATGAAGCAGGAGCAATTATCAAATCTAAGTTGGAAGAAATAGAGCTGGAATGCAAAAGTACCGAATTTCAACTGGAGACAATTAAGACCGAAAAGGAACTGGCCGAGAATGAACTGGAGAAAACCAATCTCTATGCGCCGATTAACGGGGTTATGGGGTCACGCGACGCGGAAGAAGGAGAATTTGTATCCTCGCAGGATAAGATTGCCTCGCTCTTAGAAATAGACAATGTCCTGGTCGAGGTAGGGATTGTTGAGAGAGACATCGATAAAATAAAGTTGGGGCAGAAAGCGAAGCTCTTTGTCGATGCCTATCCCGAGGTTGCTTTTGAAGGCATGGTTGACAATATCTTTCCGATAGTGGAAGGAAAAAGCCGCACCCTGACCGCTAAGATAAAGGTCCATAATCCAAATAACCTCCTCTTGCCCGGAATGTTCTGCCGTGCCGAGATTGCAATTATTGAATTAAAGGGGGCTTTATTGATTCCCTCCTCAAGCCTGATTCCTGCCGCGGGCCAGATAACATTGGTTCCGGTCATACCTGCGCGGTCCCTGCAGATAGACAAAGATGAAATAAAAACCGGCACGGTTCAACTGCGCCGGGTAACCGTAGGCTATATGACCAGCGATTATGCACAGATTATCGAAGGTCTGAATGAGGATGACTTGGTAGTAATCGAAGCCCGGGGAGAACTGAAGGATAAAGCACAGGTGCGCATCAGCGCGATTGAGGAAATAGGCTTTTAGGAAGGTAAGCAGCCCCAACCGGATTTGAACCGGTGTCTAATGGCTGAGAACCATTTGTCCTAAACCAGGCTAGACGATGGGGCCACGAGAGAGAATTATACAATATTAAAAGTCCCCAGGCAACTAATTTGTTGAACCTCTATGGAATATATGTTATGATTTTCTACGGGGGTAGAATTTCTTATGCCTATATATGCTGGTGTAGGAATAAGCAGTAACAAAGATCATAAATCGGCGGTTGCCGAGGCATTCTTTCAGGCAAAGCTGAATTTAAAACAAAAAGAGATATCGCTGGCTATTATCTTTACCTCTCTTGAGTTTGCCTACCCTGAGTTATTAAAAGCGATAAGAAATCTTCTGGGAGCAGACATTCCCCTGTTCGGGATAACAAGTAATGCAATCTTCACCAACGACGGCATCTTCAACCATGGCGTAGCAATAACTCTGATTAGCGTAAAGGAGGCCCATTTTAACACCGCCCTGGCCAAGGATGTTTTAGAAAATCTGGAGGCCAGCGGAGAGGAGTTAGGCAGGCAACTATTATTTGGTATGAAAGAGGCACAGCGGCGATTTTGCCTGCTTTTCTCCGATGCGTTAATCAGCGATAATCTCCCCGTATTGCGCAATCTCCAGCAAAGATTGGGTCCCAGTTTTCCGATAATCGGGGCAACCACTGCCTCTGATAATATCTATTTAAATAAAAGCTTCCAGTACTTCAATGAGGAGGTATTGAATAAGTCAATCATTGGTTTGCTTTGGGCAGGGAACGTCAACTTTGGTCTGGGAATAAAACACGGATGGAAACCCATTGGTAAACCGCGTCGGATTAATGCCTCGGATAAATTTGTAATAAAGGAGATTGAAAACAAGACTGCCGTATCTTTATATCAGGATTATTTTGCTAAGGATGTGGAGACATTAAAAAAAGAATTAAAGCGCATATCTTATCTATATCCAATCGGAATAAATATTTCGGATGAAGAGGAATATCTCCTGAGAAACATTCTCTTTATACGCGATGACGGTTCGCTGGTCTGCCGGGGGGATATACCCGCGGGCAGCCAGGTGAGATTAATGATCGGCACCAGGGGTTCCTGTCTGGCTGCCGCCGAAGAAGCAACCAAGGAAGCAAAGCAGGCTCTGGCAATGCAGGCATTTCCCAAGCATGCATCGGCAAGCATAATATTTATATTCAATTCTGTATCGCGATTATATCTCCTGGGAAGGCAAATCACCAAGGAATTGGAGATTATAAAATCTCAGTTCCCGGCTACGCCGATTATCGGCCTGTGCACTTACGGGGAACAGGCGCCTCTGAAAATAACCGGCTTCGCAGGGAAAACCTATTGCCATAACCAAACCATCGCTATCCTGGCGATGAGCTAAAAATGATTTCAAATCCAACATATATCTTCTGTCTATTGGGTATCATTATCACGCCGTTAGCAGTTATATTGGTTTTTATTAACATAATTAAGTCGAAAAAGATTAGGCAACTACAGCCAACCCTCGATCACGTGAAGAATTCCATAGACCAGATGGACGAACAGGCAAAATTAATTTTGCGTACCGACCTTGAATTAAATAAAATCCAGGAGGAATTGGATAAGAAGGTCTCCGGACTCTACGCCCTGCAGAAACTATCGCGCACATTCGCCTCAACCCTGGATGAAAGAGAAATATTTAACCAAATTAAACCCAAACATATTGAGGAATTGGGAATGCAGAAGGCTCTGGGCTTTATCTGGCAGGCAAAGGATAAGAGGTTCCTGCAATGCCTGGCAATCGGCTATAGTAACGCAGAGCTCAATAATATTATGCGTGAAATTGAATTTAACCGAAATATATATGTAAAACTGATTGGACAGGGCAAAACCCTATCATTGCAAAACGCCGATACCAAGCTTATTTTGGCCCAGGAGATAAAAAGGATATTTAAAGTGGAGGATTTCTGTATCTCTCCCATTCTGCCCAAAGAAGGCGCCCAGGGGTTTCTGTTTATGGGCACTACATCTTCCGAGACCCCTATCACTGAAGGCGACAGGGAATTAATTACGATTCTTGCCCATTCTATCGGACAGGCATTGGAAAACGCCCGTTTGTTTGAGGCAACCTGGCGGGCCCAGCAGGAATTAGAAAAGAGGGTTGAGCAGAGAACGCAGGAATTGACCGAGGCAGTCAAAAAATTAAAAAGCGTAAGCAAAAGAAAGAGTGACTTTGTATCTGCGGTTTCCCATGAATTGAGAACCCCGCTTACTTCGATTAAGGGTTACGCATCTATCTTACTAAGCGATAGCCTGGGTAAAATACCGGACCCCATAAAGGAACGCCTGGCGAAAATCAATCGGCATAGCGATGAATTAGTGCATATGATAAATGACCTTCTGGACATCAGCCGGCTGGAGTCTGGACGAGTTATAATGAAGAAGCAAGCCCATAACCTAAAGAAGCTTGTGGAAAGCGTCCTGGACCTTTTATCCGTACAGATAAAAGACAAAGACCTAAGCCTCTCGGTGGACATCCCTACAGGTCTTAAGGTCCAGGTCGATAAAAGCCAGATTGAGCGCGTATTTGTAAACCTCATCGATAACGCAATTAAATTCACGCCCAAAAAAGGAAAGATTACCCTGACTACAAAACCGGCAAAGGATTTTGTTCAGGTGAATATCTCGGATAGCGGCATTGGTATGCCTAAAGAGGCGCAAGAAAAAATATTCGATGAATTCTACAGGGCAGATAATCCAATAAATGAAAAGATAAAAGGTACGGGATTGGGTTTAAGTCTGGTAAAAAATATTATTGAGGCGCACGAGGGGAAAATCTGGGTAGAGCGCCGACCGGGGACCGGCTCGACCTTTAGTTTCCTCCTGCCG
>CAZPQS010000087.1:0-5502 GCA_964588765.1 uncultured Planctomycetales bacterium
TTTAGCACATGAGCGTATATCTTATATAGATATCCTACTCTATTAGTAGCTAAAAAATCCTTAAGTTTGTTATCAGTCCTCTTTTTGTTCCAATAGCTATGATATTTTATCAACTTTTTTGATAATTCGCTCCATTCTTTATAAGATGGGGGAGATAAAATCTCATCGTAAGGCGCACCGCGCATTGGCGATGGCCCATGACCATCGACAGGTAAATTATTCTTAACAAATTCCGATAAACGTAATATTTCATTTAAATTTACGTCATTAACAACTGTTATAATATATATACTTAGGTTAGCGAATGTCTTTTTTAGAGCAGACAGGTTTTTTGCAGTTTCTATGACTTTTTCGAAACTCCCCTCTACACCTTTAATTTTATCATGGGTTTCTCGCAACCCGTCTAACGGTAAACTAATGACAAGATCGATTTTTGGACATTTACGTAAGATTTTATGTGTATAATTATAAATAATTTCTGTATGGAAACCATTTGTAGGAAGGTGGATACTGCTAATTTTATTTTGAAGATAGAATACCTCGCATATTTCTGGGAGGTCATTTCTCAAAAATGGCTCTCCGCCGGATATTAATAATTTATTAAATTTTCCTATAGAAGAAGATATTTTACTAATCTCGTCTATATTCAATTCTTTGACAGCATTAACAGTACTGTTATCCGTAACGCTCGCATAAAAACATGTCTTACACCTAAAGTTACATTTATATGTTATGAAAAATATTAACTCATCTAAGACAAATTTATTACAATAATATTTATAGTATAATTTTAATAACTTTAATAGGCGTGGAGGAATATTTCGCATTGTATCCTTGCAAGTAGTCCGCCAGTATCAGCTGGCGGAGAGGGCGAGATTCGAACTCGCGGTCCACAAAGTGGACACCTGTTTTCAAGACAGGCCGGTTCAACCACTCCCGAACCTCTCCAGCTTCAAATCATATCATATTATATTCTGATGTCAATTATAAGAAAAGCTGGCTGAATACGGCGGAAAAGATATCTTTGCTAATCTGGAAGGAGGATATACTGAAATTAAACCAGGAGAAAGAATCAAATAGAATACTAAATCCTAAAGCAATTAAGGCGATATTGATAATGTAGACAAGGCCAAAAGAAAAAAGGTAGTTTATCATTAAAAAATCATCCTTGCGCGAATGCAAAGCCCTTGCGGTAAAAACCAGATGCAGTGCGATAGTTAAGCCGATAAAGAACATAAAAAATTTTAAAAGTGAATCGGTTTTTACAAAGAGGGAGATTAAGCAGTAAATTAAGAACAGGGCAATGGTATAAATAGGCACCACAAAGGAGGTTACTTTAACCAGGGGCGAGAGAAAGTGAAATGTTGCCCCGGTTATCTCCTGGCCCTTCTGATAAACCCTTCCCGGTTCATAAACAAAAAGGTAAATAACCAAAAAGCTGATTATGCCGGCAATGAATAAATCCAGAAAGGGTTTTGGGATTGTCTTGAATTCATTGATAAAAGCAACGGTAAAGGAATAAATCCAGGGCAGGAGAAACACCACGATAACGAATTTAAGAACCTTCAGGGCTTTCTGCGACCTATTAGGATTAAGGGATTTTAGATTCTCCATTTAAGTAGGGTTGCAGAACCTCGGGAATAGCTATTGAGCCGTCGCTCTGCTGATGATTCTCCAGGAGGCAAATCATTGTGCGGGCAAGAGCAATGCCTGAGCCGTTAAGAGTATG
This sequence comes from uncultured Planctomycetales bacterium, assembly GCA_964588765.1. Lineage (GTDB taxonomy): Bacteria > Omnitrophota > Gorgyraeia > Gygaellales > JAHJCI01 > CAZPQS01. The sequence goes on from CAZPQS010000087.1 coordinate 1,730, forward strand.
GAGATAATCTAATTTTTTATCCTGGCGGCGGTATTTTATATTAGCTCTCCGCGCCTGAAAAGCCTCAAAATTGCTGCAACTGGAAACCTCCAGCCACATATCCAAACCCGGAGCATAAGCCTCTAAATCATAACATTTTGAGGCAGCGAAGCTCAAATCCTCAGTGGGTAATACTACCACCCGATAAGGTATTTTCAACAGCTGCAAGACCTTCTCGGCATTCCCGACTAACTTCTCCAATTCATCATAAGAGTCTTTGGGTTCTACGAATTTGACCAGCTCTATCTTATCAAACTGATGCACGCGAACCAAACCCTTGGTTTCTTTTCCATAAGAGCCTGCCTCCCGACGAAAACAGGCAGTATAGGCAGTATAATATATGGGGAGTTTTTCTTCCTCCAAAATCTCATCGGCAAAGATATTGGTCAGGGGAACCTCGGCAGTAGGAACCAGGAAATAATCATCGTCTTTGAGTCGATACATATCCTCTTCTAATTTGGGAAGCTGGCCTGTTCCGGTCATTGCCCGGCGGTTAACCAAAAAGGGCGGAAATACCTCAGTATATCCGTGCTTCTGAGTATGTAAATCAAGCATAAAGTTAATCAGGACACGTTCCAACTTCGCTCCCCATCCCTTATAGAGCACAAAGTTAGAACCGGTAATCTTTGCCGCGCGGTTAAAATCAATTATATCCAATGCATCGGCTATCTCCGTATGAGTTAAAGGAGTAAAATTAAATCTCGGTAATTCCCCCCAGGAGCGCACAATCTTTTTAACTGAATTATTGCCTATGGGAACAGAGGAGTGGGGAATATTGGGAATAAGTAAAAGCAGCTGATTTATTTTCTCCTGATAGTCCTTTAATTCATCTTCCAGTTTATCTATCTTCCGGGAGGTTGATTTCATTGCCTTAATCTTTGCCTTTGCATCCTTTTTTTGCTTTAGAAGCCGGGAAATCTCATCATTGGCAACGTTCTTTTGCCGGCGCAATTCTTCCAGTTCAATGAGAATCTTGCGTCGAGATTCATCAATCCTGATAAACTTTTTTAAATCCAATTTCAGGCCGCGGTCTTTGATAGATTTCTCTACCAAATCCTTATTCTCTCTAATAAATTTAATATCCAGCATCTCACATCTCCATATACGCTAATTTTATCCCTTTATTACGCCCAAAGGCCGCATCCGACAGACGCGCTTGGCAATACCGACATTGGCTACCACGTCCACCACATCGTTAACATCCTTATAGGCTGCGGGCGCCTCTTCAACAATAGTTCCCCGGCCTGAGGCCTTGACAAATATATGCCTTGCCTCTAATTCCTTCATCAGTTTATTTGCGTCTATTGTCCTCAAGGCAGCGGAACGGGATTTTACCCTGCCGGCGCCGTGGCAGGTCGAGCCAAATGTCTCCTCCATTGCCTTTTGCGTGCCTGCCAACAGGTAGGAATTCCTTCCCATATCACCCGGAATAATTACCGGCTGACCTGTTCTTTTATATCTCTCGGGCAAAGCCGGATGACCGGGAGCAAAGGCGCGGGTTGCCCCTTTTCGATGAACGCAAAGGGTCTTTTCCTTACCGTCAACAATGTGCTTTTCTATCTTGGCAATATTATGGGCAACGTCATAGATTAGATACATCCCCATACTCTCCCAGGATTTGTTAAAGACGCGCTCGAATGACTTTCGCGCTAAATACATCAGACACTGCCGATTTGCCCAGGCATAATTTGCCGCGCATTTCATTGCCCCAAGATACTGCTTGCCCTCAGGGGCATTCACCGGAGCACAGGCAAGCTGCCGGTCAGGGACATTGATATGGTATTTAGCCAGACAGCGAATCATACCCTTTACATAATCGTCGCAAACCTGATAGCCAAAGCCCCGCGAGCCGGAATGAATCATTAACGTAATCTGTCCGAGTGTTAATCCCAGTTCATCGCATAATCTTGAGTCATAAAGCTGCTCAATTACCTGAATCTCCATAAAGTGATTGCCTGAGCCAAGAGTGCCGGATTGCGCCTTTCCCCTTTCATAGGCCCTCTCTGATACTGCCGAAGGGTCAGCGCCCGCTATTGCCCCGTACTCCTCAGTACACTCCAGGTCTTCTTCCGTGCCATAGCCCTTCTGGACCGCCCATTTTGCGCCCTTAACTAAAATCTCCCGCTCCTCTTTCTGGCTAACCCTTATCTCTCCCTTTGAACCCACACCGGAAGGGACATCCGAGAAGAGCACATAGACTAAGTCCTTAATCTTATCCTTTATCTCGTCGTGTTGGAAATTTGTTTTTAATAATCGTACGCCGCAATTTATGTCGAATCCGACTCCGCCGGGTGAAATTACTCCCTCTTGCTCAACATCCGTTGCTGCCACGCCGCCGATTGGAAATCCGTAACCCCAGTGAATATCCGGCATTGCCAGGGAATATTTAACAATACCGGGCAGGAAGGCAACATTGGCTACCTGTTCAAGAGACCTATCCTGACGGATATCCTTGAATAACTTTTCATCCGCATAGATAAGCCCGGGCACACGCATCCCCGGCTTATGGGTTTTGGGAATCCGCCAGCGCCAGTTATCAATCTTCTCTAACGGTCCTTGCCAGATATTAGACATCAAAAATCACCTGCGCCTCATAACCCTGGTCTGTCTGCTTGACCTCTAACTCATGATAGGTAACTGCTTTTATCTCGGTTTTAACCCGATAGAAATCAGGGCTGAAGATTCTTCCCCTGACCTCTGCCTGAATAGAGTTTTCCTCCAATTTCTCTATATCTGCCTTCTCCATTATCAAGCCTTCGGTAGAAAACAAATACACCAGCTCACTCAACCAGGCAACAAAAATCTCCTCTATATTACTGCCTTGCTTATTAACCAAAAATTTCTTTCGCTCTTCCTTATGAAAGATTGACTCTTTTTTTACCACTTCAACCATAATCTCAAACATTGCCTGCGCAGCATTCAAGAAAAGAGTGTTTAAATCCCTTCCATAAACCCTCATGCCCAAATCAGCAGTATGCTCTATAATCTCGTAGGTTTTCATTAAAGTTTTATTTAGTGGGCCACGAAGGAGTCGAACCTTCGACCTTGACATTAAGAGTGTCCTGCTCTACCAATTGAGCTAGTGGCCCAATCCCCAACGCGCTCGGGGAGAGTTGAACTCCCAACATCCAGTTCCGAAGACTGGCGCTCTATCCAGTTGAGCTACGAGCGCAATTATTTTATCACAAATTATCTCAAATCAAAAATTAATTATACCTACTTTTTTTGGGGATGTAAAGGGGGATATTTATCGATAAGATTGGTTTTTAAAACAGGTTTGATTACTGGTTTTTTATAAGTGTGCGTTTTATGGCATCTCCCAGTCGGCCTGTTTGTGCCTCCCTGAATATAGTGCTGATTATCAATCGGGGTGCCAGAAAAAACACTGGCAGGATTTCGCGAAAACTAAAAAAACGCGCATCCCAAAGAATCCTCTTTAACATCTTTACAAACCTGCCGGGCGTATAGAAAGAAAACCTTATCCTCCTGCCTATCTTCTTCAATGCCGCATGACTATAAGCATCGGTATAAAAAGCCCCGCTATCAGTAACGTGACACCCCGGCGTCTTCTCTGCCAACTCTCTAAGCGGTGAAAATTTTTCTATCCTTAGCTTATTGGTAGTAATGCCATCGACCCCTATCTCTTTGGCAAACTCCGGAATACATAACATCTCTTGTTCTGTTTCTCCTATATTGCCGTAAATAAAATAACCGTGGTAGTAGATAGGATACTT
>CAZPQS010000088.1:0-5397 GCA_964588765.1 uncultured Planctomycetales bacterium
CCAATTCTCCGTCTTTTGTTGCCACTCCATCAGCGATAATCTGGCCTTTCTCGATGCGCTCGCCCGGCTTGATCAGCGGCCGCTGGTTTATACAGGTATCTGCGTTTGTGCGGATAAATTTCCTTAAATGATAAGTTTTCTTGCCTATGGTGATTGAAGAGGCATCTATTGACGTTACCGTGCCTTTATCCTCGGCGATTACCACTGCCCCTGAATCCCGCGCTACCACTTCCTCCATCATTGTGCCGACAATCGGGGCTTGGGGAGACATTAAAGGCACGGCCTGCCTTTGCATATTTGACCCCATTAAGGCCCGGTTGGCGTCATCATGCTCCAGGAAGGGGATTAGCGAAGTGGCTACCGAAACTAATTGTTTCGGGGAAACATCCATAAACTCTACCTTACTTGACCGAATCTTGGGAAAGTTACCCTCAAAACGGCACAGGACTTCACCTTCTAAAGCCTTGCCTTCGCTGTCCATCGGCGCATTTGCCTGGGCAATTATTTTTTCTTCTTCGATATCGGCAGTCAGGTATTCAATCTTGCGAGTCAGCCTGCCATCTTCTATTTTGCGATACGGAGTCTCCAGTAATCCCAGGTCATTCACCCGTGCATAAGTGGTTAATGAAGCGATTAAACCGATATTCGGACCCTCGGGGGTTTCGATTGGGCATACGCGGCCATAATGAGAAGAATGGATATCCCTTACTTCAAATCCTGCCCGCTCGCGGGAAAGCCCTCCCGGGCCCAAAGCGCTTAATCTTCGCTTATGAGTCAACTCTGCCAGTGGATTTACCTGATCCATAAACTGGGATAATTGTCCGCGGGCAAAAAAATCGTGAATCTGATTGGAAAAGAGTTTAAAATTTATCAGATGATGGATACTCAGGTCTTCGGAATCACCCAAAACGGTCAATCTTTCCCGAATGGAACGCTCAACGCGCGCCAGGCCGATACGCACCTGATTACAAATCAATTCACAAACTGTTTTAACCCGGCGATTCCCCAGATGGTCGATATCGTCGATTTTGCCAACGCCCTCTTTTAGGCAAATGAGGTATTCGATTACCTTAACCACCGTTTCCGAATCAAGGATTCTTTTATCCAGCGATACATCCATCCCGAGCTTCCGATTTAAGATAAATCTGCCTGCCCTCTCTAAATCATAGCGGCGTTGTTCAAAAAACAGCCGGTAGAACAAATTCTCCGCGGATTCGGCAGTGACCAGTTCGCCCGGGCGCATCTTGCGATGAAAATCCAGAAGCGCCTCCTCCTTATTCTTTGTATAATCCTTCTTAAGCGTATTGATAACCTGCGGATATTTCTTTGAGAAGGCATTGATAATATCCTCGTCGGTAGAATATCCTAAAATTCGCAGAATTTGTGTAGCCGGAAAATTTCGCCGTCTGTCTATAACGGCAATAATAACTTCGGACAGGTCGTATTTAAATTCCAGCCATGCCCCCCGATAAGGAATAACCCGTCCGTAATAAATTCTTTTACCGCTGGGGTGCAGCTCTTCCTCAAATGAGACGCCGGGCGAGCGCTGCAGTTGATTAATCACCACTCTCTCATCGCCGTTTATAATAAATGAACCCGTAGGACTCATTAAAGGTATTTCCCCGAAATAAGCATCCTGCTCCAGTGTTTGCCGGGCAGTGATGAATCTGAATTTTATTCTTAAAGGCGCGGCATATGTTATTGCCCTTTTTTTACATTCGGCAATATCATATTTCGGTTTTCCCAGGGAATAACTAATAAACTCGATACGCAAGCGCCTGTCCTGACTCTCGACGGGAAAGAAATTGAGAAAAATCTCCTGCAGGCCAATGGGCCTTCGCTCATGCCCGGGAACATCCAGCTGTAAAAAATCACGATAAGAACTCAGCTGATGTTCCAGGAGATCGGGTATTTCATATATTTCCTTAAGCTTGCCAAAATTTTTACGTTTCATCCGTCCCTCGTTTAGCTCGGGGAGTAACCAGTTACTGCGTCTTGGTTTATGGTTACTTCAACTCTACGGTAGCTCCGGCGGCTTCGAGCTTCTTCTTCATTTGCTCTGCCTCTTCTTTGGTAACGCCTTCTTTTACCGGCTTAGGGGCAGAGTCTACCAAATCCTTGGCCTCTTTAAGCCCCAAATTGGTCATTGCGCGGACCTCTTTGATTACGGCAATCTTATTTCCTCCAACGCTGGCTAAAACTACATTAAAAGAGGTCTTCTCTTCTGCTCCGCCAGCCTGAGCCTGCGCGCCTCCTGCCTGCGGCATAGCCGCCATTGCCGGCATTGCTGCCTGAACCCCAAATTTTTCCTCGAGGCGCTTGACCAAATCGGAAAGCTCCAAGACCGTCATACCCTCAATAGATTTAATAAACTCCTCTACCTTCTTGTCTACCTTTTCTACCTTTTCCGCTTTTTCTACTTTTTCTGCCGCCATATCATCCTCCTTTATTACGACTTTTTTTTATCCTTAATCTGGCCCAACGCCCAGACTAATTTATTTAAAATTTGTTTTAAACCGAAGACAAATCCGCAAATCGGCGATTTTAATCCGCCGAGTACCTGACTTTGTAAGACAGACAAGGATAGAAGCTTGGAAAGCGCTTCTATTTCCTTGGCTGTTATTATCCTGTCTTTTAAAAACCCGGTCCTGAGTTCTAAATTTGGCTTCTCTTTAATAAATTTATAAACTACCCGGGAAGCGGAAATTAAATCATTATTTACAAAAATCAGCCCGCACGGACCGGAAATTTGCGAATACAAATCCTGGTAAGATTTGAATAATCTTTTGCCCACGCTGTTCTTGACTACCGTAAAAGAAGAGCCTATGCTGGATAATGAGCTTCTTAAGACGTTTAAATCGGAAGCGGAAAGGCCGGAATATTTAACAAGAATAAAACTATCTGCCTCTTGTAATTTAGCTCTTAAGATTTTCTCCGCCTCTTGTTTAATAACTAAGCCTAATTTCGTCATTCGCGTCCCCGCCGTCAAATACTAATCCTCAATGCCGGACTCATGGTTGTATCCAGGAATGAACTCTTGATATACCTGCCCTTTATTGCCGCTGGACGAGCCTCATTTATCGCTCCAATAATAACCGAGGCATTTTCCAATAATTTATCTTCGGAGAATGAGATTCTGCCAATGCCTAAATGTATCCCCCCCTGCTTGTCTATTCTGAAATCGACCTTGCCTTTGCGCACCTGGTCAATTGCCAAACTTACATCGTTAGTTACCGTCCCGGTTTTTGGGCTGGGCATAAGGCCGCGCGGACCTAAAATCTTACCTAAGCGCGATAACTCCTTCATCATTTCAGGAGTGGCGATTGCGCGGTCAAAATCAAGGAACCCTTTGCTGACCTTCTCGATTAAATCTGCGCCCCCGGCATAATCTGCACCGCTCGCCCTGGCTTGCTTTTCCTGTTCGCCCTTGGCAAAGACGGCTATCTTAATCTTCTTGCCTGTCCCATGGGGTAAAACCACTGTCCCGCGCACCATCTGGTCTGCCTTTTTGGGGTCAACATTTAAATAAAAATGTATATCCATAGAACTGTCGAATTTAGTATTGGCTGTTTTTTTTAATATAGAAATTGCCTCCTTAACAGAAAGGGACACATCCTTCTTAAATAATTTTGAAATCTCTTTATATCGCTTACTGCGTCTTTTCATCTGACTTAAGCTGCTCTTCTTGCTCCTTGATTCGTTTTGCTTCTTCTTCAGTAACAACCGAGATACCCATACTGCGGGCAGTTCCCTGAATAATCTTTATTGCCTTTTGAAGGTCTGGCGTATTTAAATCTTTCATCTTTTGTTTGGCTATCTGCTTTACCTGTTCATTCGTGACGCTGGCAATATTTTCCTTTCCCGCCTGGCCGCTTGCCTTGGCTAAATTGCAAGCACGCTTCAGGAGTATTGATGAAGGCGGACTTTTTATAATAAAAGAAAAGGTTTTATCCTGATAAACGGTGATTACCGCCGGCAATATTAATCCCTCTTTGCCCTTGGTCTGCTCATTAAATTGCTTGCAAAACTGCATAATGTTCACACCATGCTGTCCTAAGGCCGGGCCAACGGGAGGCGCAGGATTTGCCTGCCCTGCGGGAACATGTAATTTTATCTGTGCGATTACCTTCTTTGCCATTATATCTTCTCAACCTGCCAATATTCCAATTCTACGCGCGTAGCTCTTCCGAATATCGAAACGCTTACCTTTAATTTCCCCTTTTCCGGATGAATATCTTCGATGGTCCCGTTAAAATTAACAAACGGACCCTGAGTCACCCTGACCTGTTCTCCCTCTTCAAATACTACCCTGGGGCTTGGCTTGGTCTGTGTCTCTTCAATCCTTTTTAAGATAGACTCTGCTTCTTCCTGAGAAAGCGGCGTGGGTCTTTTACCGGCGCCGATAAAACCGGTCACTCCGGGAGTAGACTTAATCACGGAATAAACCGAGTCATTCAATTCCATCTCAATTAAAATATATCCGGGAAAAAATTTCCTTTGGGAAACCCTTTTTTTGCCTGCGCGGATTTCAGAAACCTGTTCCGTAGGTATAATTATCTGCGAAACGTAATCTTGTATCCCGGTGGACATAATCCTGTTTTTTAAAGAGCGCTTGACCCTGTCCTCAAAACCTGTTTGACTATGAACGATGTACCATTTTTTCATCGAAAGACCCAACTTAACAAGCGGGATAAAATTAAATCAACAAAACCAATGAACACGGCAATCAGGAAAGTAATTACTATAACCACCGAGGTTGCTCCGATTAACTCTTGTTTTGTCGGCCAGGATACCTTGGTTAACTGTACCTTTACCTCTTTAACAAAGTTAATCCCCTTAGAAAATACCTTCATTCTTTTTTAGATTAGAATCCATAATATTTATGCAGGCCAGGAGGGATTCGAACCCCCAACCCACGGTTTTGGAGACCGTCGCTCTACCAATTAGAGCTACTGGCCTATTACTTGATTTCCTTATGCAAGGTTGGCTTTCGACAAAATTTACAAAACTTTTTCGTTTCTAATCTCTGCTGATGCTTTTTTTTGTTTTTTGTCGTAGTGTAATTTCGATTTTTACACTCTGTGCACTCTAAGGTGATAATCTCGCGCATTAAGAATTATTTAATTAGCTCTGAGCCCACGACCGGAATCGAACCGGTGACCCCAGACTTACCATGCCTGTGCTCTACCGACTGAGCTACGTGGGCATGCCTATTAATAATCTCTGAATTCCAGTCCTGCAATATTTTTCTCAGTTTCATATTATGCACGCAGATTGTTGCTGTTCCGTAGAGAGATTTCTTTCTATATGTGCCGTTGCCTCGATGGTCAACGATTACAGATTCGCTAAACCGGGATAATGGAATATTTAAACATTGACTCCAGTATAACTTTGTCT
>CAZPQS010000089.1:0-5361 GCA_964588765.1 uncultured Planctomycetales bacterium
TGGAAGGCCGCACAGGAGTCATTCCCTATATTGCTTCAGCCTGGTTCCCCGCCGCGCCCCAGGGTCAGATTTCCATATTTTATGGAATTAAGGGGTATTCCAAGACGGTTATTGCCGACCGCGCCGGTTCTTTAATAGCTATAGCCTATGGCGCAGACACTTTAAGCAGGGGGAAGCTGGATTTGGTTTTGGCCGGCGGTATGGAGGCACCCGTTACGCCATACGCATTATTATGTTGTAATACCTACGGGTCTCTTTCCAAAAGTAATGATGCGCCCAATGAGGCCTATTCGCCTTTTGATAAAAACCGCGATGGATTCGTGATTGCCGAGGGTTCCGGTATTTTAATTCTGGAGAGATTACAGGATGCCCGTAAGAGAAATGCCTGCGCATACGCCCGGGTTGCCGGATTTTGTACTAATTGCGACGGGTATGACCGCATTGAGGCAGAGCCGGAAGGGATTTATCTTGCCCTGGCTATCGAGCAGGCTTTGCGGGAAGCTGGATTCAATAAGGACAGCATAGATTATATCTGCACCGATGCAGCGGCGACTATTTCCGGGGATATCAGCGAGACCAAGGCAATAAAAAGGGTATTCGGCCGAAGGGCGAAGGAGATACCCGTAAGTGCGCCAAAATCTATGTTCGGGAATATGCTAGGAGCGCAGGGCAGCATAGATGTAATCATTACGGTTTTGAGTATGATGTTTGGCACGGTTTGTCCGACAATAAATTATAGGACTCCCGACCCGGATTGCGATTTGGATTATGTGCCTAACAAGGCACAGCATAAACAGATTAGGCGCGCGCTTATTATATCCCGCGGCAGAGGAGGCATCAATGCAGTTATGGCGCTTGAGAAGATGAAGGATTATCATCATAAATAAAACAGGAGGAACAGAGATGTCAGTTGAGCAGGAGGTAAAGGAGGTTATTGCCCAGACCCTGAATGTCGGCATGGAGAAGATTGAACCGGATGATAAATTAATTGATTCCCTGGGGGTAGATTCAACCGAGATGGTGGACTTGGTAGTTGCCTTGGAGAAAAGATTCGGCGTGAAATTCCAAGCCAAACAGGTTACCAAATTCAGCACACCCAGCCAGATAACTGCTCTCATAGAGAGCAGGAAACCGGCAGTTTAATCAAAATGAGATTTATTGATTTAAGCCTGCCTATAGACGATAAAAACCCTGAGGCACACCCGATCAGGATAGAGCGGCTCGCCCACAAGAAGGGTATTGAGCATCTGAATTGGGTAATGATGCGTAAGAGCCTTAAGGGTATCATTTCATATATATTAGGAAAGCGGCTAATCAGGCCCACCGATTTAGCCGATGAAGAATTTCTCTCTTTGGAGATGGTTTATTGCAGTGTACATACCGGCACGCACGTGGATGCGCCGTTTCATTTTGGAACAAGGTGCGAAGGGGAAGAATCCAGGAAGATAGACGATTTGCCGTTAGATTGGTTTTACGGGGACGGGGTGGTTTTGAATCTAACCCAGAAGAAACCGGCCGAAGTAATTACCAGGCAGGACATGCAGGATGCGCTGGATAGGATTGGTTACAGATTAAAGCCGGGGGATATTGTTCTTCTGCACACCGGAGCAGATAGGTATTTTGGCAGCAGGGATTATATGATTAAATTTCCCGGGGTAGGCGCTGAGGCAATAGAGTGGCTGCTTGGGCAGGGTATAAAGGTTATCGGAATTGACGCCCTTGGCTTTGACCGGCCATATCCGGCAATGCTTAAGGACTTTTTATCAAAAAGGGATAAAACGGTTCTTTGGCCGGCGCATTTTTGCGGCCGCAAAAGAGAATATGCCCATATTGAACGCCTGGCCAATCTGGATAAACTGCCCAAGCCATTCGGTTTTAAGATTATCTGTTTTCCCGTAAAGATAAAGGATGCGGGAGCAAGTTTTGCCCGCGTGGTAGCTATGGTCGAATAAAAAGGAGGAAAGCGATGGGTCACACCTCTAATTCTATTTTGATTAATGCTCCGTACGATAAGGTTTTTGATATCTCTAACGATATTGAGCGCTGGACGGAATTATTCGGAGGCGAATATAAGGAGGCAAAGATTTTAAAGCGGGAAGGCAATAAGCTTACCTTCCGCTTAACCGACGATGAAGGCCATTCCTGGCAGTCGTTCAGATTGCTGTTTAAGGATTATAATTTTGCTTACGCCCAGAAGCTTCCTCCGGAATTCCCGTTTAAATATATGAAGATTATCTGGCTTTACACCCTGCGGGATACGGGAGTACTGATGACCTGGATTCAGGATTTTCAAATGGATGAAAAGGCCAAATTTAATGATAGCCAGGTCGAGGGTTTGGTTAATAAACACTCGCGGGAAAACCTTAAGATATTTAAACGCATAATAGAACAAGAGGCGAAAACATAAAAAGGCCAACCTTTCTGATTATAGCTTCGGCTGGTTTTGTTCTTTCTTTCAATGTGGCGGCGGTTTCGGCGTTAATCCCCGCTATTGCCAATACATTCAAGGTAGATGAGTTTTTAGCCGGCAGAATAGTCTGGCTGTATATGCTTCCTTACGGCCTGAGCGCGCTTCTCTACGGGCCTCTGGCCAGAAGCCTGGATTGTAGAAAAATACTCCTTGGGTGCGCCGGCATTTTCTGTCTGGCAAATTTTCTCTCGGGTTTAGCGTCTAATATATCGGTTCTGTTCATAACAAGATTATTAGCAGGTATCTGTGGGGCGGCAATCATCCCTCTGAGCTTGGTTTTGATTGCCAGGACTTCTTCGGCACAACAGCGGGGTAAACAATTAGGCAGCTTCTTTAGTTTAACCTTCATATCTTCGCTGTTAGGGTTGTTTTTAAGCGGTTTGCTTTTCTGGCGCTGGATTTTTCTCATTCCGGCAATAGGCGCAGCGATAGTCTGGCTGGGAATTTATTTTTATTTTCCCGCGACCTCCTTCGGCAGAGAGAAGTTAAGATTCAGTTATTTGCGGGTGCTTTCCGATAGAAGGGTTTTGGGTTTATTCGTTTACATATTCTGCGCAAGTTTTGTCTATCACGGCGTAAGGCAGTGGCTGGGGGTTTATTTCTTCAAGGTTTACGCCTTGCGGCAATTCTTAATCAGCATGCTTTTAACCACCGTGAGTTTAAGCGGGGTATTCGGGGAATTCCTGGGCGGCATCTTAACCGACCGCGTAGGCAGGATAAAGATAGTTAATCTCGGGGCGGGATTTATGTTAATTTCTCTTATCCTGCTTTTGTTTAAAAATAATTTATCCCCGCTTTTTTTAATTATGTTTGCCTGGGGTTTGGGCTGGACATTCAACCACGTGGCGGTCTCCGCCCATCTGACCGATTTACCGGGTGAGCATGTTTTTGAGTCGGCAAGCTTAAACAGCTCAGTGAGGTTCTTATCAGGCGGCCTGGGCGCGGTTATCGGCGGGCTTCTGGCGCATATAGAGTTTAATCTGAATTTTATAACCTTTGCCCTTTGTTTGGTTGGCTTACTTATTTTCAGCAGGAAATTAATTATTAAGGAGGCTTAGATGAAAGACTTAAAAGGTAAGAATGCCATTATTACCGGAGCAAGCAAAGGCATTGGTAAAGCCATTGCCAGGAGATTGGCTGGAAGCGGCATTAACCTGGTCTTGGCAGCGCGCACCCAGTCAGTATTGGAGGAGACGGTCGAGGAATTGAAAAAAGAAAATAATGTAAGCGTCTTTGGCGTTGCCTGCGATGTTTCCCGCTTAGCAGATTTGGAGAATCTGGTTGAGGTTGCTTTAGAGAAGCTGGCAAGGATTGACATATTGATTAATAATGCCGGGGTTTCCAGCCAGTACCCGTTTGAGAAGCAGCCGCTTGAGGACCTGGAGCGCCTGGCCCACACTAATTATTTGGGATATGTCAGATTAACCCGGCTGGTAATCCCTCACATGATTGAGAATAAATCCGGCGCAATTATCAATATGGTTTCCGGCTCGGTTTTGGTTGAGCCCGTGCCGCGCAGTTTTCTGGTTTACAGTTCTTTAAAGGTCGGGTTACGCGCTTTTTCCAAAGGGCTTTTCTGGGAGATGCGTGACCGCGGGATTAAGGTGACCGCAATTATGCCCGGCGTAACCGATACCGACCTGACCGGAAGGCTTGCGGAAATAACCGGCCAGCAGAAGGAACGGCTGATCTCAACTCAATCCATAGAAGATGCGGTGATGTTTGCTTTAACGGTTCCCGAGAATGTCTGTCCATTGGAGCTGGCGGTAATTAATCAGCAGACTCCCTGGACAAAGCCGGTTATCCCCTTTGAACAAAAACATCCCAAATAATATGCACAGGCAGGATATAAATAATCTTAAGTTTCGTTATCTGCTGTGGTTATACAAGACTACGAGGGAGGGGCTCGACCGTATTGAAAGGAAATTTACCCAGCTGGATATCGATAGAGATATTCTTGGATATATTGTAAAGCATCTGGACTCTCTGAAGGTAAAAGATAAACATAAATTAGACAAATTTATAAAACAGTTCAGGGAATATATCGACAGGAAGGAAAAGGACGGCCTGGATTTGAAGTTTGACGGCCGCAAATTAAAATCGGAATATTATTATTCTCTGGTCAAACTTAAGGCCATAGAAAAATCCATAGTCAAACAGCTCGGTCAAAAGGCAAAGGGCAGAATAAAGATGCTCTATGAGCAGGAAACGATAAGGAGAATTCTGGAAAGCAAGGAACACCGATAAGACTTTAAAAGGAGGCATTAAAATGAAGGTTTTATTTGTTACGCCCCATTTAGGCTCTTGGGCGACACACGGCCATCACGTAGCAGCCAATCAAATGCACGCTCATTGGGCAGCCTATGCCCGCCAGGAGGGGACTATTGAGCCCGAGGTTCTGGATTGTAAGGCATTGGGAATTCCTGCGGATAAGATGACCCAGATTATTAAACAGAAAAACCCCGATGTCGTGGTTCTGGGAGACGTGCTTCATTCTTACGGCGGGTTTGCCGTGCAGTGGTATTTCAATGGAGCAGCCAGGATGATAAAACAGGCACTGCCGCAGGTGAAGATTGTTGTGGGCGGTTTGTGGTATTCATATTTAAGCAAGATAAGTCTTGAGCAAAATCCGGCCATAGATTTTGTAGTTATGGGCGAGGGAGAAGCGACCTTTAACGATTTAATGGATGCTTTAAACAAAGGCAAAACCAACTTCAAGGATATTCCGGGGGTGGCTTCCCGGGAAGACGGTAAAGTTATTTTTGGGCCGGTGCGCGAACTCATCCCCGATCTGGATACGCTGCCGCTGCCTGCTTATGATTTGTTTCCTATGGAGAAATATGTCGGGCATACCTACTGGAAGCCGTTTATGGAGATTGTTACCTCGCGCG
>CAZPQS010000090.1:0-5247 GCA_964588765.1 uncultured Planctomycetales bacterium
ATGCTAAAGGGAGTTAACAGATATTTAGATAACTATCGCTTTAATGAAGCGGCAAATTTATTATACGCCTTTCTCTGGCATGAATTTTGCGATTGGTATCTTGAGATTGCAAAAAATAATTTAAAAGAAACCGGCACACAGCTGATAATGTATAAAATTTTAGAGAAGTTTTTAAGGGTTTTACATCCGTTTATGCCTTTTATTACCGAAGAGATATGGCAGAGGCTGCCCCATGTAGGCGAATCGATAATGGCTCAGCCCTGGCCGCATATTCAGGAGGATATTATTGATAAAGAATTAGAATCCCGGATGGAGTCAGAGTTCGATGTCATTAAAACCATAAGAAATTTACGCAGCCAGATTGAATTAAAATCCGACAGGAAAGTTTTGGTTTCTGTTTATCCGCATAAAAAGACAAATCGGCAGCTGCTTGAGAGGAACAAGGATTTGGTTATGAGTTTAGCGAGACTCGAAGATTTAAAATTCTTAACAACAGGCGCAAGGCCCAAGGCTACGATAAGCGCCATATCGGAAAGCACGGATATATACTTACATTTTAGCGGAGTAATTGATATCAATAAAGAGCAAAAAAGAATAAAAGAAAAGGCACATAATCTGGCTAAGATTATCAAGACTAAGCAATCAAGAATGAAAAATAAGGAATTTGTCAAAAGGGCACCTCAAGAGGTAGTTGACAAAGAAAAAGAGGGTATAAATAGATTAAAGGACGAATCCCGGCGCCTGGAGAGGATGCTGCGTGAATTACATTAAAGACTTAAAGATTAAACAGATTATCAAGCGCGCCCTGGCAGAGGATATCGGCAAAGACGATATAACTACCAGGTTATTATTCCCGAAAAAGACAAAAATTCAGGCAGTTATCCTGGCAGGTGAGGCAGGGGTTATCTGCGGCATAAATATTGCCCGGTTAATTTTTGAACTGCTGGATAATAATACAAGGTTTATCCCCAGGGTTAAAGACGGGAATCAGGTAAAGAAGGGCCAGATTCTAGCCAGGATATACGGTAAGGCATCCAGCATACTATCCGGAGAAAGGGTAGCTTTAAATTTTGTAGGTTTACTCAGCGGGATAGCCACACGCACCAGGCAATTTGTTAATAAGATTAAAGATTACAGAGTCAAGATAATGGACACGCGCAAGACCCTCCCCGGTTTAAGAGAATTGGAAAAGTACGCGGTAAAGGTCGGCGGCGGGTATAATCACCGGTTCAGATTGGACGAGATGGTTTTGATTAAAGATAATCATCTTCAGGTTATTGCTTATGCCGGCAGCCCAAAGGTACTCTATCGAAGGACTCATAGATTGAATGCCGCAGGCTTGGAAGATTCGATAAGGAAGATTAAGAAAAGAATTCCCTCAGGAATGAAGATAGAAATAGAGGCAAAAAACTTAAAGGAATTCAGGCTTGCTTTAAAGGTAAATCCGGATATAATTATGTTGGATAATATGAGAGTTGGCCAGATAAAAAGCGCTGTCAGGGCCAGAGACAGGCTGAAACCCAAGCCCAAAAACTCAAAGCCCCAGATTGAGGCTTCAGGCAATATCAATCTTGAGAATATTCGTTCTTATGCGCGAACCGGAATAAATTTTATTTCTTTGGGGACTCTTACCAAGGATATACATTCCCTGGATTTATCATTAGAGACCAAATAAGGAGGTCGGCAATGAGGAGGGCATTAATATTTATAATTATCTTTATTTTCGGGTTTTTATTAACGGCAACAGTTAGAGCCGAAGAAAATAATCCAGCCAAAGTCGCTGACAAATATTCAAAGATAATGATTACCAGTAAGGTGGTTGAGGCCTTAGGTAAGATTGGCAACCCGGAAGCCCGCGATGTTTTGGTCAGGGCTTTAAAAAGTAAGGAATTTTGGGTCAGGGCCTACGCTGCTCAGGCTCTGGGTAGAATTCGAGATAAAGAATCCATTCCCCTGTTAAGAAACCTGGTCAATGATGAAAATTATTTGGTGAGAATTTTAGCTGCGGTGGCTTTGGTTCAGTTGGGTCAGAGGGATACCGAAGAATTACTCCTTGCTTTTCTAAGGGATGATGACCCGACAGTGAGGGCTGCTACAGCCGGTGAGGTAGGAGGATTAGGAGAGAGATTCCTGCAGGCATTGACTGAAATGTTGCCCACAGAAGAGGAATATGTTGTGCGGGTTAATTTGGTTGCGGCATTAGGCGAGAGTAAATTTAATCCCGCCCTGCTCTATATTCGCGAAGCCCTGGATGATGAAAACGCATATGTGCGTGAAGCGGCCTGTTATGCGTTAGGTGAGCTCGGGGATAGAGAGAGCATACCGCAGATTTTAAGAAAATTAGACGATGAGGATATAGGGGTGCGTGCCGAAGCAAAAGAAACGCTCAGCGAATTCGGCGATAGGTCTAGAATCAAACGTTTTTGGGAAGAGGCAGAAGAAGCGGGAGTTGACTCTCGGCTACGGGCGAGCTCTTACGTAGCTTTAGCGAATCTGGAAGATTTAAATATACTGCCGATTTTATTGGAAGAAGTAGCTGCGCCCGAGAATCCAATGATTATAAGAAAGGAAATAGGCAGGTCCCTGGCGATATTGAAACCTTATTATGCTGAGCTGGTTAACCAGGGCTTAATTAAGTCCAGGATTAAATATAATGTATTGTTGTCGGAGAGTATTCAGGCAGACTATAAGGTAAACGGCAAAGACCTCACATTATTTCTTACGGAAGCGCTCAGAGACGAGAAGAACCCCCTATATCAGGATGCGCCGATAATCTTAAAAGAGCTTAATGACAAGATATCCTTACCGGCCTTGCGCGAGGCATTATTGCAGGACAATCCTGATTTGGTAGCGACCGTAGCTTATGTTTTAGGAGAGCTGGGAGATAAAAAAGCCGTTGATTATCTTATTAAGGTGTTTAAGAAATATGAAATCTGATGTCTCTGAGTCCATTCAGGCTGCAAAGTAGATTCAAGCCCTGCGGAGACCAATCTCAAGCAATCCAGGCTCTAACCAAGAATATCTTAAAAGGCGAGGAACGCTATCAGACGCTTTTAGGGGTTACCGGCTCCGGTAAAACCTTCAGCCTCGCCAACGTAATTGCCAATGTCAATAAGCCTACCTTGGTAATCTCCCACAATAAAACCCTGGCCGCCCAGCTATATAGCGAATTTAAGGAGTTTTTTCCAGATAATGCCGTGGAGTATTTTGTCAGCTATTACGATTATTACCAACCCGAAGCTTACATACCGCAGACCGATACCTATATTGAAAAGGATGCCTCGATTAATGACCGCCTGGACCGCTTACGTCTTTCCGCGACCAGCAACCTTATGAGCCGGCCCGATGTTATTATTGTTGCTTCCGTATCCTGTATTTACAACTTGGGTTCGCCTCAGGATTACGAAGGCTTGATTTTGTTTTTAGAAACAGGCCAGACAATCCAGAGGGAAAGGTTATTGTCCCGCCTGGTGCAATTACAATACGAGAGGAATGATTATGAGTTTGTCCGGGGAAGGTTTCGCGTAAGAGGAGAGACTTTAGAGATATTCCCCGCTTATGCAACGCGCGCCGTAAGGTTTGAGTTTGACGGAGACTTGATTAAAAATATTGCCGAGGTTGAGCCGGTAAGCCTGGATATCTTAAACAATCTGGATAAGTTCGCCCTTTATCCTGCCAAGCACTTTGTGGTCGGCGAAGACAAGATTAAGATGGCTCTTAAATCCATAGAATGGGAACTGCAAGACCGCCTGCATTTTTTCAAGAAAAATAATAAATTACTGGAGGCAGAGCGGCTGAATACGCGCACCCGCTATGATATGGCAATGCTGAAGGAAATTGGCTATTGTCACGGGATTGAGAATTACTCCCGGCATCTTTCCGGACGCTCGCCCGGCTCCCGGCCCTGGTGTCTTGTTGACTATTTCCCCAAGGATTTTTTAACCATTATTGATGAATCGCATGTAGCTGTTCCTCAAATAAGAGGGATGTATGAGGGTGACCGTGCGCGCAAGGAGGTGCTGGTGGAATATGGCTTTCGCCTGCCTTCCTGCCTGGATAACCGCCCGTTGAGATTCGATGAATTCCAGAGGCTTCTTAATCAGGCAGTCTTTGTTTCCGCAACGCCGGCAGAGTTCGAGATTAAGAAATCCAGAGACAGAATTATTCAGCAGATTATCAGGCCTACGGGCTTAGTCGACCCGCAGATTATCGTTAAGCCTACAGCCGGACAGATTGAGGATTTAACCGCGGAGATTGACAAGCGCGCTAAGAATAACGAACGCACCCTGGTTACTACCCTGACCAAAAGGATGGCTGAGGATTTGGCCGCTTTTTTACAGGAGCGGGGTCTTAAGGTAAAATATCTACATTCTGAGATTGAAACAATCCAGCGGTCCAAGATCTTAAGAGAATTGCGAAAGAGGCAATTTGATTGTCTGGTGGGGATTAACCTGCTCAGGGAGGGTCTGGATTTGCCCGAGGTTTCCTTAGTGGCAATTCTTGATGCGGACAAGGAGGGATTCCTGCGTTCAAGCACCTCCTTGATTCAGGTTGCCGGCCGGGCAGCCAGGAACATCAACGGTACGGTATTTATGTACGCAGATACGGTTACCGATTCAATGAGAAAGGCAATTGATGAGAGTAACCGCCGCAGGGAAATCCAGCTGGAATTTAACCGGACTCATAACATCAGCCCGCGCACAATTCAGAAGGCGATTCAGGCGGGAATCGCAGATTTACAGGAGGCCGAGGAGTTTGTTCAGGATTTAACCGGATTGAAACGCGATGAATACGAATTGAATAAATATATATCTGAGTTACAATATGAGATGGAGCTGGCGGCGCGCAATCTTCAGTTTGAGAAGGCGGCGGTGTTGAGAGACAAGATAAAGGAATTAAAAAATCGTAACTCGTAACTAGTAACTCGTAATTTTAAAAATTACAGATTACCAATTACGAAAGCTTTAATCTAAGATGTTATTAACAGTTGACATAGGAAATACCAATATTAGTTTTGGGGTATTCAAGGGCGGCAGACTGGTGAGGAGGTTCGGTATCCCTACTCAGCGCTATAGAATTAAGAAACTGCAAAAGCGCCTGGGCGGTTTGGTCGTAAAAGACAGCATTGTCTGCAGTGTCGTCCCTGGAGTGTCCGGCATCTTAAAAAGAGACCTGAAAAGGATTGCAGGCAGGAGGCCTTGCGTTGCGGGTGAGAATATTAAAGTACCAATCAGGAATCTCTACCGT
>CAZPQS010000091.1:0-3040 GCA_964588765.1 uncultured Planctomycetales bacterium
ATGTTGTCAGTTACCCTGATAGTCGGAGGGTTGTTGAACCTGGTTCTCTTGCCCAATTTTTGACGCCCCTCATTATATTGTATTCACAGGATTCAAAAAATACTTGACAAAAGAATTTTGAGTGTTATGATTGTAAAAAAAGTAGCACTAAATCCCTACCGCGAAGTTTCCAAAGCGAACATAGACTCAAGACGTCAATGAATAGAATAGTCCGATTCGGAGTTTCCTTAGAAAAAGAACTCTTGGAAAAGTTTGACCGGCTTATTAAGAGCAAGAAGTATCCCAATCGCTCCGAAGCCCTGCGGGATTTAATTCGCCGGGATTTAGTGACCAAAGAGTGGCAAGAGGACAGGGAGATTGCCGGGGCAATCACTCTGGTTTATAACCACCACAGGCGGGAATTGGTCAACCGGCTTACCGATATACAACATCACTTCCACAAAATAATTATTTCCGCTCAACATATCCATTTAGACCACGATAATTGCCTGGAGATAGTTGCCTTGAGGGGTAATCCCAAAGAAGCCCAAAGATTGGCCAATGCCTTAAAATCAGTTAAGGGCATCAAGCATGGAACATTAAGTATGTCAAGCACGGGCAAAGATATCGATTAATCGGCATTATTTTTTTCTTATTAGTAACGCGATTTATAAAATCGTAATAATAAAATTCCCGGCAGCAAATGCAAACTTTTCTGTAAAGGCGGATAAAGAATAAGATATAATGCATGAATTTGTAATTGCCCAATCTATATTGGACGGCGTGCTTAAGAAGGTTAAAGAACGCAATGTAGAAAAAATCAGCCGGATCGAACTAAGAGTTGGATTGTTGAAGATAGTAACCCCTGTTTCTCTCCAGAATGCCTTTAATATAGTTTCTTCCGGCACAATAGCAAATCAAGCTAAGTTGGATGTAGAGGAAGTGCCCGGAGACGATGTCTCTATTATAAATATCGAAATAGTGAAGGAATAGGGGGGAGGATGCTTAAAAGATTTATTTTATATCTAATCAGATGGCAGTTAAGCACGCCTATCCTCTGGCTGGTGGTTAGAAGTCTGGGAGTGGGTATATCCTCGACAATAATCGCCAATCTGGTTGGAGGCACTATATTTTTCTGGATAGATAGATTCATATTTACTTCTAAGGCAGTTGAGATGTGGCATTTCCGGGAAAGGGGCCGTTGTGACGACTGCGGGAAGGAAACCAGACTTTGGAGATTGGTATTGGCGCCTAATTACGACAAAAGAGATGCGGAGCCCAAGTTTTTTTGTATGGAGTGTTCTAAAAAACGGACGGATGCCCTGAGAAAAAGGGGAATAAAAGTCAGGGGCAGGAGTAAATAAGGCTTTTGAAACGGTAAAGGTATAATATGGCAGCCCAAAGGGAATTATCCGCTAAAGCTATGACCCAGAAAAAAGAGATTGAACAGGGAATATTAGAGGAAATCATCAAATCTGTACAGCGGATAAACTATGGGGAGGTGGTATTAACAATACATAATTCAAAGATTGTTCAAATAGAGAAGAAGGAAAAAAAGCGTTTTAAATGAGGCCGGTTACTGTAAAAACAGAGCCAAAAATTCAACAAATAATTGCCATGCCGACTGGACAACCAGAGGACGCAAGAAGACAAGGGGGTTTAAATGCGGTTTCCAAGGTTGTCAGCCGTATTGGTTCTAATGGGCTTGGTGGTTTTCTGCAGCCATTGTGTTTTTGCGGCCAGGCCTCTATCTACGGACGATGCCGGCACGGTAGATAAGGGACATTTTGAGTTAGAGGCGGGATTAGAATATGTTAATCAGGCAGATAAGGAGGTTGTTTTAAGTCTGGTATTAAAAAGGGGGATACTGGATAATCTGGATTTAGGCATAGAACTTCCTTATAAGTTCATTGATTTTGCCGCTGGAACAAAAACCGATGGTTTTGACGATCTTAAGATAATCACCAAGTATAATTTTTTAGAGGAAACGGACGCTCTGCCGGCGATGTCGGTTAGTTTTTCGCTTAAAACCGATTCCGGCAATGACGATAAATCGTTGGGTACGGGAGAACGAGAATACGCTATAAATACCATATTGAGCAAATCCTTGGATAAGATAACCCTGCATCTTAATCTGGGATATGTAATAAAAGATGATTTGCCCGGGCAGAATTTAAGAGACGTTTTGACTTACGGCCTTGCCGTGGAATATCCATTGAATGATAAGCTGAATCTTGTGGGAGAGATTACCGGAGAGAACGAACGCAGAGGAGATTTTGACGATAACCAGATGTCCGGATTGGTAGGATTCAATTATTCCGTAAGCGAAAGCATTACCTATGATTTGGGTATGGGTTTTGAGATTGCTGAGGCAAGTCCGGATTTTAAAGTCCTCAGCGGTTTAACAATCGGTTTTTAAAGGAGGGATAGAATGCACATTCCAGATGGTTTCTTAACACCTCAGGTCTTTGGTCCTTTTTGGGCAATAGCAGCCGGAGGCTTAGCTTATGCCTTAAACAAGACAAAGCAGATCCTGAAGGAAAGGGCTGTTCCTTTAATGGGCGTTTCTGCCGCTTTTATCTTTGCCGCACAGATGTTGAATTTTCCTATCGTCGGAGGGACATCAGGGCATTTATTAGGCGGGGTTTTGGCTGCGGTTTTACTCGGACCGTATGCAGGAGCGGTTGTGCTTAGTTTGGTCTTGATTGTCCAATGCCTGATTTTTCAAGACGGAGGCCTGACTGCACTGGGAGCGAATATTTTTAATATGGCCTTCCTGGGCGCTATGGGAGGATATTTTATTTATCGATTTGCAAGAAAGAGATTAAGATTTATAATAAGCGTAGGTATCGCCTCCTGGCTTTCTGTAGTCATCGCTTCCCTTGCCTGCGCGATTGAGTTGGCTATATCCGGTGCGTCTCCTCTAAGGATTGTCCTGCCGGTAATGGTGGGTATTCATATGCTTATTGGGATAGGCGAGGCAGTTATTACCTGTTTGGTTATCGGTTTTGTTTTAAGGATAAGACCCGACCTCATCTACCAATAGGGACACCCTTTGAGC
>CAZPQS010000091.1:3140-5146 GCA_964588765.1 uncultured Planctomycetales bacterium
GGGACACCCTTTGAGCTGAATACAAGAGTGTCCCCAAATAGAAAGGAGTTTAATATGCAGGAGAGAATAATTCTTATTGGATTATTAGCTGCTTTATCCCTGGCAGTCTTTATTTCACCCTTTGTTTCTCCTTGGCCTGACGGGCTGGAGAGGGTGGCTGAGGATAAAGGATTTATTCATTTATCAGAGGTTCAACCGGCAATCTCAAGCCCTATACCTGATTATGCCTGGCCAGGGATAGGCAATGAGAGGCTGGCCACATCCATTGCCGGGCTGGCCGGCACAATTATAATATTTGCCTTGGGCATGGGTCTGGGCCGTCTTTTAAAGAAGACAGATTAACAGCCGAACTGAAGAATAAGCAATAGCGAGCGATGCATCATAGCTTTACGGATGAGTTTGCGCACTTAGATAGTCTGCTTAGCCGACTGTCGGCGAGATTTAAAATTATATCCTGTCTTACGCTCGTAATTTTAATAGCCCTTACGCCGATAAGTATAAAATATGCCTTCCTGTTTTATAGCTTATTTATTACCTTCTTAATCCTTGCCTCCAAGATTCCTTTATTGTTTTTTCTTAAGCGCCTATTGACGGTTTTGCCTTTTGTGCTTTTGGTTGCCGTATCCGTTCCCTTTATTCAAAAGGACGGCTGGGTTGTTTTTATCAATTGTCTTGTAAAAGCGGTATTAATTATCTTGAGCCTTATTTTGCTTATTCAGACTACCAGATTTAACCATCTTCTAAATGCATTGACTAATTTGAGGGTTCCGGGCTTAATCATAAAGCTGCTTTCTTTTATGTATCGCTATTTATTTATCCTTGAGGATGAGATTTTGAGAAAAAAGAGAGCCCTGGATGCGCGCAGTTCGGGTAAGAAGGATTGGAGGATAATTAAATCCACCGCTAATATGGCGGGGAGTCTTTTTGTCCATACCTATGAACGCGCAGAAAGGATATATCTGGCAATGTGCGCAAGAGGCTATAAAGGGAGCGAGGAGTAAAGATTTAAGAATGCAGAAGGCGATTATACGGATAAAGGATTTAAGTTATTCTTATCCGGATGGAGCCAAGGCTTTAGAAGGCATAAATCTTCAACTATTTGAAGGCGAGTCAATAGGTATTATCGGCCCTAACGGCGCAGGGAAGACCACGCTTCTTTTACATCTTAATGGTTTACTGGATGGCAATGGGACGGCAAAAATAAAGATTCTGGATTTAGAATTAAACATAAAAAATCTAAGAGAGATTAGGAAGGTGGTGGGGTTTGTTTTCCAGGACCCCGAAGACCAATTATTTATGCCTACGGTTTATGAGGATGTCAGTTTCGGCCCATCCAATCTGGGTTGGGATAAAGATATAGTAAAGAAAGAAACACGGCAGGCATTGGAAGAGGTAAATCTGTCTGATAAGGCAGAGCATCTTTCTCACCATCTGAGTTTGGGTGAGAAGAAGAGGGTCTCTATTGCCACTGTTCTTTCCATGAAACCGGAAATATTGGTTTTGGATGAGCCGTCGGCAAACCTTGACCCTGCCGCGCGCAGGCATCTAATTGATTTATTAAATAATTTATCCGTTACCAAGATTATCGCCGGTCATGATTTAGAATTAATCCTGGAGCTGTGCAGCAGAGTGGTTGTTTTGGACAAGTCCAGGATTGTAGCAGACGGCGATACAAGAAAAATCCTCAGCGACCCCTTGCTTATGCAGCAGCATAATCTGGAAGTTCCCCCGTCTTTGAAATAGTACCTTACCGCTTAATCCCAAAATAAATTTATAAAAATACTTGACAAAAGACTATCTGCTTGTATAATTACTACTAACTCAATTAAATTGGTAGAATATAGGGTTTGTCTCAAAAATAAATAGTTATGTTCTTGGAAAGGAAGGAATTGTTATGAAGCTTTCTACAAAAGGACGTTATGCAGCGAGGATGATGTTAGATTTCGCCCTCCATTATGGGCAAGGTCCTGTTCTGTTAAAGGACGTGGCTGAACGGCAGGAGATTT
>CAZPQS010000092.1:0-4988 GCA_964588765.1 uncultured Planctomycetales bacterium
AAAGGAGAATCTGCCCGGCTTAAATCCACGCATCCGCGCCTGAGGAATCTGGCTGAAGATATCGCGAATGTGGGTGAATACCCCGGTATAGGTTGCGGGATTAGAGCGCGGTGTCCGGCCGATAGGAGACTGATTTACTACAATAACCTTATCGATAAATTCGCTGCCTACAATTCTCTTATGTGCCCCGGGTTTTAGATGACTTTTATATAACTTCTGAGCTAAACCCCGGTAAAGTATCTCATCAACAAGCGTGGATTTGCCTGAGCCGGATACGCCGGTAACGCAAATAAATAAACCCAGCGGAAAGCCTATGTTAATGCTCTTTAGATTATGCTCCCTTGCTCCCTTTACCTCCAGGAGATTTTTATGCTCCCGCGGTCTTCTCTTTGCCGGCGGTTTTATCCTAAGCTCGCCGCGTAAATATTTGGCAGTTAGCGAATGCGGGTGTTTAAGGAGTCCCTCAATCATCCCGGAAAATACAACCTGACCGCCGTGCCTGCCTGCGCCCGGGCCTAAATCAACGATAAAATCAGCGGCTCTTATGGTTGATTCATCATGTTCGACAATAATCAAGGTATTGCCTAAATCCTTCAGTGCCTTCAAGGTATTCAACAGGCGCCGGTTATCCTTCTGATGCAAGCCAATGCTCGGCTCATCCAGGGCATAAAGCACGCCAACCAAACCCGAACCAACCTGGGTAGCTAATCTTATCCTCTGTGCCTCGCCCCCGGAAAGGGTAGAGCTTCTCCTGTCCAGGGTGAGATAATCCAGACCGACATTGATACAAAAATTTAATCTATTTATTATCTCTTTTAAAATCTGTCCGGCAATAAGCCTTTGCTGAGCGGGTAATTCTAATTTTTCCGTAAAAAATCCCTTGGCATCTTTTATAGTCAATTGGGTAACCTCGTATATATTTTTATTATTTAAGGTTACCGCTCTTGCCTCCTTCTTTAGCCTCATCCCGCCGCAATCCGGGCAGGGAAGAGCCGACATAAACCTACTGATTTCTTCTTTTAGATAATCACTGTCGGTTTGATGGAATAGCCGCTCCAGGTGAGGGATAACTCCTTCAAAAGGCTTATCCCAGATATACACATCCGGCGCACCATAAAGTATAGATTTCTTTTGACTGGATTTTAACTTCCTGAAAGGCATATCCATATCAATGCCTGCCTGATCAGCGAATTCCCGCATCAAACTGCGATAATAGAGTATGTAACCCCGGCCCCCTCTCCTCCAGGGCTCAATCGCACCTTCATTTATCGACTTATCCCTATCAGGGATTACCAAATCCGGGTCGAATTCCAATTTTGTTCCCAATCCGTTACAACTGGGGCATGCTCCATAAGGAGAATTAAATGAGAATATTCGCGGCTCAACCTCACTATAGCTGATTCCGCATTTAACACAGGCGTACTGTTCGCTGAAAATTAAATCCGCCTCCCGGTCTTGCGGTCCTGCGGTCTTCCTGCCCGAGCGTTCAGTTGGCTGACCGGCCGACCGGCTGACAATACAGATGCCCTCACCGACTTTAAGCGCCGTCTCCACAGAATCGGCTAAGCGATTTTTAATCTCCGGTTTTATCGCCAATCTATCCACAACTACCTCAATATTATGAATCCTGTATCTGTCCAGTTTTATTTCCTCTCTTACCTCGTATATCTTACCGTCGGCGCGAAAGCGAACAAAACCCGCCTTTTGAATCTGCTTGGCAATATCGCGGTATTCACCCTTCCTGCCGCGAATTATCGGCGCTAAAATCATAATCGACGCATTCCGGGGTAACCTTAACAGCCTCTCGACTATCTCCTGGGAAGTCTGGCGGCTTATTGGCCGGCCGCACTGATAACAATGCACTACTCCTGCGCGGGCGAAAAGAAGCCGCAGATAATCATAGATTTCTGTCTGGGTTCCCACGGTAGAGCGGGG
The DNA here is from genome assembly GCA_964588765.1 of uncultured Planctomycetales bacterium. GTDB lineage: Bacteria > Omnitrophota > Gorgyraeia > Gygaellales > JAHJCI01 > CAZPQS01. The sequence continues at coordinate 1,936 of CAZPQS010000092.1, forward strand.
ATTTCCTCCGGCGGTTCTTTGTTCAATGGAGATGACCGGGGATAAGCCCTGAATGTATTCCACATTCGGCTTCTGAAGCTGCTCCAAGAACTGCCGGGCATAGCTGGAGAGACTCTCCATATAACGGCGTTGACCTTCGGCATAGATTGTATCAAAGGCAAGGCTGGACTTACCCGAGCCGGACAGTCCGGTAATCACAATAAGTTTATTGCGCGGCAGCTGAAGATTTATACTCTTTAGATTGTGTTCGCTTGCTCCGCGAATGATTATCGAGTCGTTCATTTATATTTTAATAATTGTTTTGCCTTTTGAATGTTGAATTTTATCTCCTCATCCTGGGGATATATTTTATTTGCCCTCTGCCAAACGGAAATGGCTTTATTAAAATCGCCCATATTGGCATATAATGCACCCAGGTTAACCAGGGCTGCCCTACTTTGAGAATCTAATTCTAAGGCGCGATTAAAGGCAGATAATGCATCTGGATAAATTTCCTTCTCAGCTAAATCCACGCCTATCCGGGAGTAAATCTCTGCCAATAAATATTTATCGGAGATCCCCCTTAAGATATTGTCCAACCGTTCTACATCATTGATTTTAAGATAGGAATTTGTTAATCTTAGAATATAATTTATCTGGTCGGGGTCGAGATAACGGGCTTTCTGATAAAACCCTATTGCCTGCCTGAACTCCTGCTTTTTCATATGCCAATCCCCGAGATTGGCATATGCAACTGCCAATCCCGGATTATATAGTAAAGCCTTTTGAAAGGCAGCGTAAGCCTCTTTCCTTTTGTCTTGTTTTGTATATACCAGCCCGAGATTATTCCACGCTTCTGCAAATGAGGGTTGATATTCCAATGCCTTTTTATACCACCCTATAGCTCCATTAAGATTATCCCCCCTTGCTAAATAAACATTGCCCAATCCCAGATAGACATCCGGTATATCCGGTGCCCGCGGATCCGTAGTCAAAACAATTCTAAATTGCTTTTCTGCCTCATCGTAATTCTTCAGGTCTAAAAAAACATTTGCCAAGTTGTACCGCGCATAAGTATTATTGGGTGAATTATCTAAAATATGCTTATAAAAAAGAGGCTTATTTTTTCCATAGCTATTCTGATTGACAGTCAGAACAGACCAGAAGATGAATAAACAAATGAATAACGGAATGGATATCTTTGGAATCTTACGGTATAACTTATATAAAGTATTGCCCAGTATGAGAAAAAAACCAATGGAAGGCAAGTATAACCAATGCTCCAACATCGCCAACTGCGAGATTTCAAACGTGTGCATCGCTTTTATTACATAAGAGATACTCAAACCAAACCAGGCTATGCCCCAGAAGATGATTCTTTTATTATTCTTTATGGCCCAGAGGAACAGACCGCCGATAAGCACCCAGAATATAAATGCCGAAATAGATGCCTTAGATAAAACTGTTATGGCATTGACGGCATGCATAAAATATAAATCAACGGGGGAAATAAGCAATCTTAGATAATGCGTCAGTATATTGAGAAAATTAAAGGCATCGAGAACAGGATTAAAATGATAAAGAAGATATTGATACCGGGGGAAAGGAATATTCAGCAATATCAATCTGATATACAGATATAATAAATATATAACGGGAAAAGGCAGTAAATATTTCAGGTTAACTTTATTCTTTGAACCGGAATAAAGGCAAAGTAAAAGCAGGGGCAATAATAAAATAGCGTTCTCTTTGGTGAATACAGCCAGAGAAAAACATACGATACTTAACAGGTAGTTTTTGATTTTAAAAGACCTTGTAAATAATAAATAATTTATAATTCCGGCCATGCCGAAAAACAGCAAGAGCAAACTTGACCTATTAAAAATAAGCGAAACTGTCGTATTATGTATGGGATGCAGACAAAATAGAACACTGCTTAATCGAGCCAGATTATTATTATTAAACAATAAAAATATGAGGTAATAAACCAGAAGGCAATTAAAGGCGTGCAATACTATATTGGTCAAATGATACCCGAATGGATTTAATCTCCATATTTTATACTCTAATGCGTGAGTTAGAATAGGAATGGGGCGATAATAATTTACGGCGTGCAGGGGGGAAAAATGAAAGAAATCTACGGAAAAAATGCGGGGGATCAGTCTTATGTGTTTTATGTACGCGTTGTTGATGATTAAATGTACATCGTCATATACGAAATCATTATTGCATGTATGAAAGTAAAGAATAAAGCAGGAAACAAATAGAAGCAAAAAAAATCTAAGATTTGACGCATCGGCTAAATAATTCTTTACTTTCAATTCAGTCTTCCCAAAAGAAGCCCCGCCCTTTTGGCAATTCTTAAATTTTAGAAACTATTTAAAAAGGGCGGGGTTGATTGCTTGCTAACCGGTTATCTTCTCTTCTTTCTTTTCCTGCCGCCTCTTTTCATCTTGGCGCAAGAAACATCGCCCCTCTTGTCAATGAAATAAAGATAACCTTTTTTTCTCTTAATGCCGCATTTGGCTACCTTTGTAGGGCTGCCTCCTCTGGATCTACCGCGGGCCATCTTGGCGCAGGAGACATCTCCCTTTTTGTCCAAGTAATAAAGGTAACCTTTTTTTCTCTTGACGCCCACCTTCATTACCTTTTGAGCCATGCTGTATCACCTCCCTTCTATAAATTTATTTATGTTCCTATTCTCACTGGTTTGAAAATCTGTTTTAGCGTTGCGATTGCCGACAGCACTGCCAGGAAACTCGTTTTCGGATTATCGGGATGCACTAAATTCTCAACCCGGGTCGATATCCTGCCGGCATCGGACTCTATGTAGACCTCATGGATATTTCTTTTTATTCTTGGAGAGGCGATAATCTTAACCTGCGTTCTTGACTGTCCTATACCGGCAATGCTCAGAGTCGCAGCTACATTAATATTTTGAGGGAAAAACTTAATTGCCTGACGTGCATTGCCAGAAAATAATATAGTATCTTTTCTAATCTTATCAAGTTTTATTCCTTTCCGCCTGATATAGTCTATATCCTCAAAAGACTTCGGATTCTTGCGGGTAATAA
>CAZPQS010000093.1:0-4938 GCA_964588765.1 uncultured Planctomycetales bacterium
CCGATTTGTGTGCGCCGCGCCTTCCTTACCAGGTAATGATGCACCGCCCCTACGGCTAAAAGCATAGGCAGGGCTGCGCGTTCCCGGTTAACCCCGCGGTCGCTTAAGATAATAAAGGTAAAACCCTTGCTGATGGCTGAAGCAGCCTCGTTACAAACCCGCTTAAGCGTTCTTGTAAAGTCATTCTTATCATTAGCCCTGAACAGAACCGAGATTGTCTTTGTCTTAAACCCCTTCTTTTTTATATTCTTAATCTTCTGCAAATCTTCATTGGTTAAAATCGGCTGTTTTACCCGTAATTTATGGCAATGCGAAGGAGTCTCTGCCAGGATATTCTTCTGGGGACCGACAAAGCTCTGCAGACTCATCACCAGCTCTTCTCTTATGGGGTCGATAGCCGGATTTGTAACCTGCGCAAACAGCTGCTTAAAGTAGTTATATAGAAGCTGCGGCTTTTGCGATAATACTGCGCAGGGAGTATCATTGCCCATAGAGCCTATGGGCTCCCTGCCGTTTTCTGCCATAGGCTTTATGAGGAATTTTAAATCTTCCCGCGTATAGCCAAAGGCTTTCAGGGAGGTTAAGATATCCTCGGGATTCTTCCGGCTATTTTTAGCCTGAGGCAGCTTATCGAGCTCTACCATCTGCTCTCCCAGCCAGGCACCGTATGTTTGGCGATTCGACATCGTCTGTTTTATTTCGGAATCGTCAATGATTCTTCTTTGTTCTGTGTCAATAAAAAATACCCTGCCCGGCTCAAGCCTGCCTGATGCAAGAATATCCCGGGGCGCTATGTCTAATACCCCTACCTCCGAAGCCATAACCACAAGGCCCTGTTTGGTAACTATATAACGCGCGGGACGAAGGCCGTTTCTATCCAATACCGCGCCGACTCTTAACCCGTCGCTAAAAGCTATGGCTGCCGGACCATCCCAGGGCTCCATAAAGCAGGCGTGATACCTGTAAAATTCTCTCAGCCGCTCATCCATAAACTTATTATTCTCCCAGGCGCCGGGGATGAGCATCATCATTGCATGGGGAAGGGCTCTGCCTGATAAAACCAGTAACTCAAAGACATTATCAATGGTTGCCGAGTCGCTGCCCCCGGGAACAATCACCGGCTTTATCTTCCGGATATCCTTGCCGAAAAACGGGCTGTTTAATAATCCCTCCCGCGCGCGCATCCAGTTGATATTGCCCCTAAGGGTATTAATCTCTCCGTTGTGGGCCAGGAACCTGAATGGCTGCGCCAAATCCCAGGTGGGAAAGGTATTGGTGCTGTAACGGGAATGGACTATAGCCAAGGCGCTCTTGACGTTTTCATCTTTAAGGTCGAGGAAGAAATTCTCCAGCTGATGCGGCATAAGTAATCCCTTATAAATAAAGGTGCGGCTGGAGAGATTGGTAATGTAGAAGAACGACTCCTGCTTTAACTTAAAACCCCGGATAATATTCTCAATCTGCTTCCTGATAACGTATAGCCTTATTTCAAAATCTATTCCGGGCTTAACCCTTTTATCCTTGCCGATAAATACCTGTTCGATAACCGGCTGGGTTTCTCTTGCGCCCTTGCCGATAACGGAATTATCCACCGGAACCTTGCGCCAACCCAGGAGAACCTGATTGTTCTGTTTGATAATCCTTGAGAAGGTATTTTTACAAACCCTGCGCTGTTTATCGTCGGGAGGCAGGAAAACCAGACCCGTGCCATACTCGCCCTGAGGCGGTAAATCTATTTTTATCTGCCCGGCTGCCCCGGCAAAGAATTGATGAGGAATCTGAATCAGGATTCCCGCGCCGTCGCCTGTTTTAGGGTCAGCGCCTACTGCTCCGCGGTGGGCTAAGCGCCTGAGCACCTTTAAGGACTTTTTGATAATCTCGTTGGATTTTTCGCCTTTGATGTCGCAGACAAAACCGACACCGCAGGAATCCTTCTCTAAGCCCGGCTCATATAATCCCTGTCTTATAGGAAAATGCGCATATCTCATATTAAATCTGTCCTATATTATCTCTTCCATCTTGATGCGTCAATACCCAATTTCCTGATTTTTGTGTGCAAGGTGTTGCGGTTTATCCCCAGAACGCGTGCCGCCTTACACTGATTACCGTCGGTATGGTCTAATACGCTCTCAATCAAGGGTTTTTCTATTGCTTCTAAAACAAATTTATAAAGATTGCCTCTGCTTGATTGATAGAAAAACTCCTCAAACTCTTTAACTGCCAGCCCAAGGCCAACGCACCTGTCTTCTCTCTGACCGTTCTCAATATCAGCCATATTTAACCTGTTCTGAATCCTTTTTAAAATCCCTGCCTAAAATTTAGGCACAATCAAATAAAAATTTTAAACGCCTTAATTGTTGGCGATTATTTGAGAAAAATTATACAGAATTGTGTTCGCCTGCCTGATAAACATCCGCTCTTTCTTATAAGTATCAATAAGTAAATCCTTGGAATAAATTATTTTATCCGGGTCATTGCTATGTAAATATTTCTTAATCCAGGATTCTACCATTTCAGGCGTTACCTCAAAGTGAAATTGCAATCCGTAGGCATTCTTGCCAAGACGAAATGCCTGATTTTTGCATAACCCGGACGTCGCTAACAACGTCGCTTTCCCGGGCAGTTGAAAAGTATCGTTATGCCATTGAAAGGCATCTAATTCATTGTTTATATTCCGGAACAATGCGTCCTGCCTCCCCTGTTCGGTTAAACCTACCTTATGCCAGCCAATCTCGGAATGCTCTGCCTGTTTTACCTTTCCACCGCAGGCCTTGGCTATAAGCTGCGCCCCCAGGCATATACCCAAAATAGGAACTTCTTTTTTTATTGCCTGCTTTATGAATGCGTCTTCGGTTCTTAAAAACGGGAATTTATCTTCCTCGTGCACATTCATCGGGCCGCCGAGGATTATCAGCGCTTCTATCCGGGAAATAACCTCAGGCAGCCTGCTGCCCTTATATAATTCTATGGTTTCTGTCTGCCAAGAGGTATTCCCAAAGAAGTCGGCTATAATCCCCGGCCCCTCTATGCCGATATGCTTCACTACCAGTATCATAAACTCCGTTATAGTATGGGCAGGAGATTATCCAGCTCGTATTTGGTTAACTGTATTCTATAATCCTCCCACTCCTTTTTCTTGAGCTCTATGAATCTGCTAAATACATGCTCTCCCAATGCCTTCTTAACCAGAGCGCTTCGTTCAGCGATAAGAACCGCTTCTCCTAAGCTGTCAGGCAGCGATTCAATCCCCAGCTGTTTTCTTTCTTCGCTTGAGAGATGATAAAGGTTTTTCTCCATTGGCTCGGGAAGTTTATATCTTTTCTCTATACCGTCGAGTCCTGCCTGGAGCATAACCGCAAAGGTAAGATAGGGATTACAGGCAGGGTCGGGGCATCTTAATTCTGCCCTGGTGGCTTTTTCTTTGCCGGGATGATATACGGGAACACGAATCAGCGCCGAGCGGTTTCTCTTGGACCAGGCAATATAAACCGGCGCCTCATATCCCGGAACAAGCCGCTTATAGGAATTTACCCATTGGGCAAAAACAGCGCTCATTTCCTGCGCATGCTTAAGCTGCCCTGCAATAAATTTTTTAGCTACATCTGAAAGATTATATTTATCGCTTTTAGAAAAGAACGCATTGCTGTCTCCTTTAAAAAGCGACTGGTGCGTATGCATACCGCTTCCGTTCTGTCCGAACAACGGCTTGGGCATAAATGTGGCATATACCCCGTATTTTTGCGCTATTTCTTTAACAACCACCCTATAGGTAATGACATGGTCTGCCATATCCAGGGCATCCGAATACCTCATATCAATTTCATGCTGGCTTGGCCCTACCTCGTGGTGTGAATACTCTATCGGAATCCCCATTGCCTCTAAAGAGAAAATAGTATCGCGCCTTAAATCGCTGGCTACGTCCAAAGTCGTTAAATCAAAATATCCTCCCTTATCCAGTATCTCGGTCGTTGAAGTGCCGTTTTTAAAGTAGAAATATTCGAGTTCCGGCCCAAGATAATAATGGTCGAATCCCGCCTTTTTCATCCGCGCCAATGCTCTCTTGAGCACGTATCTGGGGTCCCCTTCATACGGTTTACGGTCAGGCGTTAAAATATCGCAAATCATCCTGGCAACCTTCTTCTCCTGCGGCCTCCAGGGAATAATCTGAAATGTATTCGGATCAGGCTGCGCAATCATATCGCTTTCCTCGATTGATTGATACCCGGTAATTGACGAACCGTCAAAACCCATACCGTTCTCCAAGGCACCTTCCAATTCACTATCGGTAATTGCGAAACTCTTAACCTGTCCTAAAATATCCGTAAACCACAGTCTGATAAACTTAACATCCTGTTCCTTTACCATCTGCAACACTTGTTCCTTTGTTTTTTTAACCATTCTGGTCTCCTTTCTTTTTATCTTCTTACGACTAACCATGGCGCCTCCCTATAAAAAAAGACGTCCCAAACGCAACAGCGCTTAGAACGTCCTCGTTCTTATTTTTATTATTAGCACAAACTTTGTGCTCTTTATGCCTAATTTTTAGGCTTACACTATTATTAAGTAAAAAAGTGGGCATTTTGGTAACCCGCATTTACCCGATTGCCTCGCCTCCGCGCTCCCCGGTTCTTATCCTGATGCACTCGGGTAAATCGAGTATAAAAATCTTGCCGTCCCCGATATTGCCGGTCCTGGCACCTTTGATGATGGCATCAATCGTAGGCTGCACAAAATTATCGTTCACCGCTATTTCCAGCCGCACCTTCTTAAGCAGGTTGACCTCCTGAATAACGCCCCTGTAGGTCTCGGTATATCCCTTCTGCTGTCCGCAGCCCAGGGCATTTGTAACCGTCATCTTATACACCTCTGCTCCGTACAACGCCTGCTTGACATCGGGGAGTTTGTGCGGTTGTATCATCGCTATTATAAGCTTCATAT
>CAZPQS010000094.1:0-4915 GCA_964588765.1 uncultured Planctomycetales bacterium
CTCCATAACTATTTGCGATACAAGAAGTTAAGCAGAGCTATCCCCTGATATAAAAGATGGAATGGATTTTTAATTTACCAAAAGAGTTATCGGTGATTATAGTGGGGATGCTGCCTGTATTTGAATTAAGGGGAGCAATACCCTTGGGTTTTTATCTGCAGATGCCGCTTACAAAGATATTTATTTTAGCATTATTGGGCAACCTTATCCCGGTCATTCCCTTGTATTTTTTATTGCAGCCCGTTTCTGCCGCGTTTTCCCGCATTCCCTTATTTAAGGCATTTTTTAACTGGTTGTTTAAACATACTAAAAAAAGGGCAGAGATTGTCCAGCGATATGAAGCCTTTGGGTTAATGCTGTTTGTAGCTATTCCCTTACCCATAACCGGCGCCTGGACCGGAACTATCGCCGCGGCCTTATTTAGAATTAGATTTAAATATACTATCCTGGCGGTTATTTCTGGCATAATTATCGCCGGGGTCATCGTAACCGCGTTATGTCTTTTGGGTAAACTTAGCTGGGGGATGATTAAATGATTCAGGTCTATACCGGAGACGGCAAGGGGAAAACTACCGCCGCCCTGGGGTTGGCTCTAAGAGCCCTGGGCGCAGGTTTTAAGGTATATATCGGGCAATTCATCAAGGGCAGCTCCTACAGTGAGCTTAAAATGCTTAAAAAGATTCCCAACATCAAGATTGAACAATACGGAAGGGGCTGTTTTATCGGACGCAAGCCAAGGCAGAAGGATATCGATTTAGCCTGCAGGGGCCTGGAACGCATCAGGCAGATTATTGCCAAAAGGGATTATAATCTGATAATACTGGATGAAATCAATGTCGCTTTACATTTGGGACTTTTGAAGGTAGATGAGGTTACTAACTTACTTAAGCGTATTTCCAGGGATACAGAATTAATTCTAACCGGCCGCTGGGCTCATCCGAAAGTGATAAAACTTGCCGATTTAGTAAGCGAGATAAAGGATATCAAGCATTATTATAAAAAGGGTATAAGGGCACGAAAGGGAATTGAGTTTTGAGAAACTAAAAAATACTTGCAATTTTATTATCCGCAGTTATAATAATCACGAAATAATAAATTCCCCATGAAATACGTAAATATAATCCTCACCATTATCGCAATTCTACTTATTGTCATTTCTTTGAAATTGACCAATCTTGAGATGATACTCAGGGTTTTTAACGAAAACACTCAACTCCTGTTACAATCCAATCAACGGATGATAAACGCAAACCAGCACTACGAAGAGAGCATAGCGGGTCTCAGGAAACAGATAGAAGCAATGAGCTATAGAGTTGAAAAAGAATAGAAATAGAAGGGAGGTGTATAGTGAGAAAAAAGCTGGGATACTTGTCACTGGTTCTGTTTGTAGTATTATTTTTATCCGGTTGCGCCAGTTTTCTACCACAAGGAATTCTCTATACAGAGGTAAAGGCACCTGTTGCCGTTGGCATGGAAGGAGTATCTTACAGTAAGGTAGGTGTAGCAAAAGCTACTTCCGTACTGGGCCTTGTTGCTACCGGAGATGCGAGCATAAAGGCAGCGATGCAGAACGGGAAGATTACAAAAGTAAAATACGTCGACTATGAGGCTAAGAATGTCCTGGGTCTTTTCGGTGAATATACAACAACGGTTTATGGCGATTGATATTTAATAGCGAAAATTAGATTTAGTTGCGTCGCGCTATTGCAAGAAAAATACTTGACAAAAATAATAGAAATGTTAATATTATTCTAATCGTTCTTTTATATTAAAAAATGTATAAGTCGGGGAAGTCTGTGAACCGAAAGAGTCGGGAATTCAGACACAGTCCCGCTGCTGTAAGGGAGGACGAAAGCCGCTAAAAATGCCACTGCCTGGAGATTTTCGGGCGGGAAGGCGTGGTAAGTAGATTGATTCCCAAGTCAGAAGACCTGCTTATGCAAAATTTGTCCGAAGAGCCTGGTCGCGGACATACCAGGGGCTAAGTTAAAACAGGGTGCAACCCCCACAACAATTGTTTTGTATCTTAGAGAAATGCAATTGGTGTGGGGGTTTTTATTTGTCCGGGAAAGGAAGGAGGAGATGTATAGGTTAAAATTTGGGGTATTGATTTTGGGGGCAATATTATTAATTGCCGCCGATGTTTTTGCGCAATCTGATGCAAATGATGTGGCATTGGAGAGGATTGTGATAACGCCTTATAGGGCAGAGCATTCCATATCAGATGTTAGTAAAAACGTGACTGTTATTACCAAAGAAGATATAGAATTATCAAGCGCTAATTATTTACCAGAACTTATTCAGAACAAAGCCGGAATTGTAGTATCAGATTATTATGGAAATCCTAAGGGTACGGTTGTGGATATCAGAGGGTTTGGTGAATCAAGTGTTTCTAATGTGTTGGTTCTTGTTGACGGACGCAGGACTAATCAGGTAGATTTCTCCGGAGCAGATTGGGGTCAAATAGATTTGAATTCGATAGAAAGAATAGAAATAGTGCGCGGGCCGATGACTGTTTTGTATGGCGATAATGCCGTCGGCGGCGTGATTAATATAATTACGAAAAAGGGAGAGAGCGAAAAACCAAAGCTGACATTAGGTAATGTCGTTGGAAGTCACCAGTTTAAACAGGCATTTGCTACCATTGGAGGAAGGTCTGAACTAATAGATTATTATCTTAGCGCTTCCCATCAAGAAACTTCTGGTTACAGGGCCAATAATGATTATTGGAAGAATAACTTCCTGACCAATTTAACCCTGCATCCCACCGAGCAATTTAAGGTAGATTCTTCCATGGGATACCACCGCGAACATTATGGAATGCCGGGACGACTATATCTTACAGATATTGAATTAGTAGGAAGAAGGGGGACCGTATATCCCCATGATAGAGGCTTCACCTCTGATTATTTTATCACAGCAACTCCCAATTTGTCCTTTTCTATTGGCGGCGCTGAGGCGATGCTATCTTTTTTCAATACATACAGAGAGCGCCGCAGCAGGGGTTTAAATATATATGCCTTAGATGTGTCGGAATATGAGACAGTGCACGACATCTTGTCATACGCGTTTAAACCAAAACTGGAAGTTAATGCATCATGGCCAGAGAAAAATAATCAATTCATTATCGGGATTGATTATTTTGATGTTAAGGATAATATTTTAAGCGGCGACCGAATAGGTGACCAGCAGGACGAAACAGACATCTACAAAGAATCCCTGGGAGTTTATATCCACGATAATATTGAGCTCTATGATAAGGTGCTGTTTAATGCAGGCGCCAGAATAGAATGGGCCGATTTTACCTTTGATCAAAAGAGAATAATTGCCAGTCATAGCACAAAATCTATAAGGGGAACAGCGGCCAATCTTGGCGCGGGCTATAAATTTAACGACGAATCACAAATATATTTTGATTATTCAAGGTCATTTCGAATGCCGAATACCGAAGAATGCTATACGAATAAATATTTTGCCTGGGGGGGAGGGATTGCCGGAGGGTTAAATGCCGATATTAAACAGCAGCGATCTAATAATTATGAATTAGGGATAAGGCATAGTCCGTTTGATTGGTTAGATTTTAATGCTAATATCTTCTTGATGGATGTGAAGAATGAGATATATTACGACCCATCGACTTACACAAATTTAAATTATGAAGAAAAGACACGGCATTGCGGCCTTGAACTCGAGGCCAATTATGATCTGATGCACGGAAAATTAAGGCCGTTTCTATCCTACATATTTCAAAAGTCATATTTCAGGGGCGGCGATTACGCTGATAATTTGGTGCCTTTTGTGCCGAAAAATAAATTTTCGGCTGGCGTAGTTGTCTCTCCGATTAAAGGCTTTGATTGGACAGTGGCTCTTAATTATATAGGGTCTCGATATAAGATAAGCGATCAAAATAATCTCGCCCCCAAGCTCAAAGATTACGTTATAATTGATACTAAAATCGATTATACAATTAAGGATATGAAATTGTGGTTTGCCGTTAAGAATTTATTTAACAAGGAGTATTACGCGTATGGTGTTACTAATAACGATGGAACGCGAGAGACTTTTTATCCCGCCTCCAAGAGAACATATGAGACAGGAGTAACTTTTATATTTTAAGTATCGAGCTATTTTATAGCTTTTAAATATGGAGCAAAAAGTAATATTCTGCTGGAGCGGCGGCAAAGAGAGCGCCGTCGCTCTTTATGAGATTCAGAAAAGTAAAAACTACCGGATTATTTCTTTATTAACTACCGTAACAGAGGATTACGATAGAGTCAGTATGCACGGGGTACGGCGAATATTACTCCAACAACAGGCAGAATCCCTGTGTTTACCCCTTGATAAAATATTCATTTCTAAAAGCAGCTCAAATGAAGAGTATGAATCCAAAATGCAGGCGACTCTGACGGAATATCTGAAATCCGGTATTCAATCGGTTGTATTTGGAGATATATTTTTGGAAGACCTGAAAAAATATCGCGAACAAAATCTGTCAAAAATAGGGATGCGGGCAATCTTTCCTATTTGGAAAAGGGATACTGCCAAACTCTCCCGTAAATTTATAGATTTGGGGTTCAAGGCGATCATTACCTGCGTTGACTCGAAACTCCTGGATAAGGAATTTGTCGGCAGGGAATTTGATAAACATTTTCTATCCCAACTTCCTGTAGAAGTTGACCCTTGCGGCGAAAATGGAGAATTTCATTCGTTTGTATATGACGGGCCGATATTCAAGAAAAGGATATTATGCAGAAGGGGAGAAGTCATCTTAAGAGATAATCGGTTTTACTATTGTGATTTGATGCCCGTTGAATGACTTCTAACTTGCAAAATTTATTATTTTGTGTTAAAGTAAATTCAATATGTTTGTCTTTTCCGATAAGACCTTCCAAATTGCCTTAACTATTTCTCTGAT
>CAZPQS010000095.1:0-4813 GCA_964588765.1 uncultured Planctomycetales bacterium
GTGATCGACCGTCGCAATGAGATAGAAAGGGTGATTCAGATATTAAGCCGGCGCACCAAGAATAATCCCGTTCTTCTGGGAGAGGCAGGCGTGGGCAAGACCGCCATTGTCGAGGGGCTTGCCCAGGCAATAATTGCCGGCAACGTGCCCGAGGTTTTAAAGAATAAACGCATCATTGTTCTGGATTTGGCTTTGATGATTGCCGGGACCAAATACCGCGGGCAATTTGAGGAGAGAATCAAGGCGGTAATGGAGGAAATCAAGCGCTCCCAGGACGTAATCATATTTATCGATGAGTTGCATACCATAGTCGGGGCAGGAGCGGCAGAAGGCGCGATTGATGCCTCAAACATATTGAAGCCGGCGCTTTCCCGGGGAGAGATTCAATGTATCGGGGCAACCACGCTGGATGAATATCGCAAACACATTGAGAAGGACGCTGCCTTGGAAAGGAGATTCCAGACAATTATGATTGAACCTCCCAGCGTCGATTTAACCATTGAAATCTTAAAGGGCTTGCGCGATAGATACGAGGCGCACCATCGGGTTAACTTTGAGGATTCCGCGCTTGATGCAGCGGCAAAGTTATCCGACAGATATATCAGCGGCAGATACCTGCCTGATAAGGCAATTGATTTGATTGATGAAACCGGCGCGCGCACACGCCTGAATGTCCTGGTTGCCCCTCCTGAAATCAAGGAGTGGGAGGATAAGATTGAGACTCTAAGAAAGCAAAAGGAGACCTATATTAAATCCCAGGATTTTGAAAAGGCAGCAGCTTTACGCGACGAGGAAAGGCAGGCGAGAGCAAAATTAGAGGAATTAAACCGCCAATGGTCACAAACCAAGGATAAGATGCGGCCCCGCGTTACCGCCGAAGACATTGCCAAGATTGTCTCTCAATGGACGGGAATCCCTCTGTTCAGATTGGAGGAGAAAGAGAGCGAGAAGCTGTTAAAGATTGAGGAGGAATTACATCAGCGGGTGATTGGCCAGGATGAGCCGATTTCCGCAATTGCTCATGCCATTCGGCGTTCGCGCGCAGGAATAAAAGACCCCAAGCGACCAATAGGTTCGTTTATCTTTTTAGGGCCAACCGGAGTGGGCAAGACCCTGCTTGCCAGGGCTCTTGCTGAGTTTATGTTTGGCGATGAGGATGCTCTTCTTCAATATGATATGTCTGAGTATATGGAGAAATTCAACGTTTCCCGGCTTATCGGCGCGCCTCCCGGATATGTCGGCTATGAGGAAGGAGGTCAGCTTACCGAAAAGGTCAGGCGCCGGCCTTATGCAGTAATCCTTTTAGATGAGATTGAGAAGGCGCACCCGGATGTGTTTAATTTGCTTTTACAGGTTTTTGAGGACGGACGTCTTACCGACAGCTTTGGCCGTAAGGTTGATTTCCGCAATACCGTAGTTATTATGACCTCTAACGTGGGCGCAGAGCTTATTCGCAAGAGCGGCTCCCTCGGTTTTAAGAGCCAGAAGGAAGGGGTTTCTTATGAGGAGATGAAGGAGAAATTATTAGACCAGGTCAAGCGCACATTTAAGCCGGAATTCCTGAATCGCATTGACGATACCATTGTCTTTAGGCCTTTAGTCAAAGAGGATTTAGACGCAATTGTCGATTTAGAGATTGGTTATGTTAATGAGAGGCTGAAAGAGCAGAATATTACCCTTCAGGTGGATGGGAAAGCAAAGGAACTTTTGATTGAAAAGGGTTTTGACCCTGTTTTTGGCGCCCGGCCGTTAAAGAGAACAATTCAGAGATACCTGGAAGACCCGTTATCCTCCGAGATTATTTCCGGCCGGATGAAAAATAAAAAAACAATCAAGGTGGGCCGCAATAATGGGGAGCTGGTTTTTCAGTGACAATTAAGAGATTTATATAGTGTTACGACATTTCCAAAAATATATTATAAATTTAGGTCAGAGATTTTTAGATTCCCTTTATTTCTTAGGTAGTCTGGGAGTATTATTCCTGCGAATGCTACGTTGGATATTTACCCCCCCGGTTGAGGTCCGGCGGACCTTAATCCAGGCCAAACGTACAGGTGCGGATAGCCTGCCGATTATCTCGGTAATCTCACTGTTTATCGGATTAATTCTGGCATTACAAATTGCCTACTTGATGCAGCGTCTGGGTTCGGAGATGTATATTGCCAGCATTGTTGCCCTTTCTATAGTACGGGAACTGGGGCCGGTAATTACTGCTCTGGTTGTTGCCGGCAGGGTAGGAGCAGCGATTGCCGCCGAGATTGGCACAATGCAGGTGACTGAGCAGATTGATGCGCTCCAGACGCTGGCTTACAGTCCGATAAAATATCTGGTTGTGCCGCGTTTTCTCGCCCTTATGTTGATGTTGCCGCTTTTGACACTTTATGCCAATGCTATCGGGATATTCGGCGGTTATGCGATGTGCGTATATAAACTGGGTATTACCTCGGGGATGTATTTAAATATTACCTTTGACGCAATTCTCTATAAGGATTTATTTACCGGCTTATTTAAGAGTATTTTCTTTGGGATGATTATTGCCATTAGTAGTTGTTACCAGGGGCTAAAGGTAACCGGCGGCGCCGAGGGCGTTGGTCGGGCAACCACCGATGCGGTAGTCAATTCATTTATCCTGATTATTATTGCCGATTGCTTTTTTACCGCTATATTCTATTTTATCTTCCCTTAAAAATGATCGAGATTAAAAATCTTCACAAATCGTTCAATAATCATAATGTTCTTAACGGTTTATCTCTTAAGATTGAAAAGGGCAAGACTACGGTAATCATCGGGCGCTCGGGCTGCGGTAAATCGGTATTGCTAAAGCATATTATGGGTATCTTAATACCGGATAAGGGAAGGATATTGATTGATAATCAAGATATCTCTGCTCTTGATGAGAAGGAGCTTAATTTGTTGCGCCTTAGAATGGGAATGGTCTTCCAGGGGTGTGCGCTCTTTGATTCGCTAAGCGTGGGCGATAACGTAGGATTCGCCCTTATTGAACATCAGCGCCTGTCAAGTGCGGAGATTTCCCGCCGGGTACGGGAATCGCTGGCGATGGTCGGGCTTTCAGGAGTCGAGAGGCTTATGCCCGCAGAATTAAGCGGGGGGATGAAGAAGCGCGTTGCCCTGGCCAGGGCAATCTGCATAAAGCCGGATATTATCATTTACGATGAGCCGACAACCGGCGTTGACCCGATTACCGCCGATATCATTAATGAATTAATCAATACTCTGCATGATAAACTAAAGGTAACCTCGATTGCGGTTACTCACGATATGAAGAGCGCATATAAAATTGCCGATTGTATTGCTATGTTATATCAAGGCAAAATCATTGCCCGTGGTTTACCAAACAAGATTCGCAATACCACTGATCCGGTAGTGCATCAGTTTATCAATGGCCTTTCTTCCGGCCCAATAACCGAAGGAGAATAGCAAATGGATAAATCCAAATTGGAACTCAAGGTTGGTATGTTTGTTTTTATAGCGATAGTTCTTCTTGCCGTATTTATCTTTAAGATTGGCAATTTAAAAAGTTACGGTATGGGTTATCCGATAAAGTTTGTCTTTGGTAATGTAGCGGGGGTTAAAGCAGGCTCCCCGGTGAGATTTTCCGGCGTAGATGTCGGCGAGGTTAAAGAAGTACGCATTCTTCAAAACAAGCAAAATAATGATATGCAGATTGAGGTGATGGCCTGGATAAGAAAATCCCTGATGATGCCGCAGGACTCTCAGGCTTATGTGTGCACCTTAGGGTTATTGGGCGAGAAATATATTGAGGTAATTCCGCCTGCGGAAATTAAATCATTTATAAAACCCGGCGGCACCATTCTTGGCACCGACCCCGTTCTGGCGCAGGATTGGGTTGACGAGGCGCAGAAGATTATTAATGATTTCCAGGAGCTTATGCAGAAATTGAAAGCAAAAGAAGGGACGGTCGGAAAGCTGCTTTATGACGACAGGTTATATCAAGAATTAGAGGCTTTGATTAGCGACCTTCGAGCGCATCCCTGGAAGTTGTTCTACAAGACCAGAGAGAAGAAAAAGAGATAATAGGACAATGAGGAATAAGACCGTATTTGCCTGTCAGAATTGCGGATATCAATCGCCAAAGTGGTTAGGCAGATGTCCGGATTGCAATAGTTGGAATTCCTTTGTCGAGGAAACCTATACTGCGCCGAAAGCATCATCTAAGCAGGGCCTGTCTGTTTTTAAAGACGAGCCGATTTTGTTAAAAGACGTGCCCGGCGAAGGCATCCAGCGGTTGAAAACCGACATTCAGGAATTGGATATGGTCCTGGGCGGGGGGATTGTTCCCGGTTCGGTTATCCTGATTGGCGGCGACCCGGGCATCGGTAAATCGACAGTCTGTTTACAAGTCTCGGCTAAACTGAGCGAAAAGAAGGTTACCGTGCTTTATGTAAGCGGAGAGGAATCAACGCGGCAGACCAAGATGCGCGCTGACCGGTTAGGCAGTGGTATGGGGGGAGATTGCCTTTATATTGTTAATCAGACAGACCTTTCCCTGATTATGGAGTATATCGATAAGATAAAACCCCAGGTCGTGTTTATCGATTCCATACAGGTGCTTTTTAGCCACGAGATTAGTTCCTCTCCCGGCAGCATCAGCCAGGTAAGAGAATGCGCCGGCCGCCTGACCCTGCTGGCAAAATCGCGGGGGATAAGTTTATTTATTATCGGCCATGTAACCAAGGAAGGCACGATTGCCGGCCCGCGCGTTTTGGAGCATATTGTCGATACCGTGCTTTATTTTGAGGGCGACAGGTTTGCAATGTACCGTATTTTGAGG
>CAZPQS010000096.1:0-4753 GCA_964588765.1 uncultured Planctomycetales bacterium
GTATATTGCCAGCACGGAGGGGACTTTTGGATAAAAATAAGTGGTCTTAACCGGCATCTTCCTGCCCCTCCTTGCTAAACATAAAACGTCGTTAATCTTTACCGGCTTGATAAAAAAAACCAAAGATGTCTTATCCGTATCTGCCTGCCGGATTAAATCCCGGACATCTGCGCTAAATACGACCCTCTGTTTATCTTCGGGTTTTACCCGCAATAATTTCTTCAATACCAGATGATTTAAAAGGCAAACGTCCAGCCGGCGATAGTTTTTATCTATCTCATTCAGGATTTGATTATCTTTTAAAATAAAAATATAGAAATTCTTATTGGTATATGCCCCAATCATTACCCGCTTCGGGGCGCGGGACTCAAGAAGAAAGAAGAGCCTCCTTTGGCTGACCTTCTGAATATAGAAAAATTTTTTGAATTTATCCATCGGGCAGCGGCGGCCGGCTTTTTTTACCAATCGATGAATAGGCCGGAGGGTTAAACCGGGTGATTGTATGGGGCAGAAATAAGCCATAATATAATTAAAATCTTCATCTCGGCATCCCGCACGACAGTTTCTGTTATAAGGGCGGGGGGGCCTCCGCATCAGGTCTCTATAATTTAAGGACACCTCGTAGCGGTGATGGCCGTCGGCAATAAAAAGAACTTTATTCTTTATGCCCGTCTTTATCTTTTTTAAAATAGCCGGCTTCGTCAACCTCCAGAGAATATTGGTATTTTTTTCTTGGTCCCGGAAGCGAATCAGGGGTTTCCCCGGCAGAACATATTTTTTAAATAACTTCTGAACAAATGCCTGGGGGTCAGAAAACAGCACGAATATCGGCTCTAAATTTGCCTGCACCTTAACTAAAAGCTTAAACCTGTCTTCCTTAGGCTCGATGCGGGTGTGCTCGTGACCGTATATGGAAGAACTGCTGTTTAAACTTAAACAGGCAATGAATCCCAGGCGCTTAAATTTTCTTTTATTTATTTTATATTCCTGCTGATAGAAATATATTGCCGGCTCCTCATCCTGAATAAAGAACCCCTCCCCCAGCCAGTTACGAAAGGATTGGGCAGCCTTTTGATATTGATTCTGCCCGCAGGCGCCTTCGGGTAAGGTCAGATGGATTATATTATAAGAAGAAAGACGCCGATAAATTCGCGCCTGGATAGGGCTGATTACATCATAAGGAGGGCAGATAACTTTAAGGGGTCGGGGAACCTTATCGTAATTATAAATAACCGCCGGAAATGGTTTTATTTCCACAGCCATCAATAATCAAAGAGGTTTTTTATCCTGGGATTTCTTATCCTGCTGGCAGATTTTCTGGTCCTTTTTCTGTCCAGCACCCTGCGGAGTCTTAATCTTGCGATAATCCGTAGCATAGAAGCCTGTTCCTTTAAAGATAATTCCGCCGCCCGTACCAATGAGCCGGCGCACTGCCTTCTGGCATTTAGAGCACATTTTAATCGGCTCATCGGTCATCTTCTGGAATATTTCAAAATGATGGCCGCAGGTTAAGCATTCATATTCATAGGTCGGCATTGTTCCTCATTATTTATTCAATTAATCTATTTTCTATTATACGGTCATAAATATTCTTTGCCAGCAATGCATATCCCTTTTTATTGGGATGAAGCCGAACTTTATCATTCTTATCAAAATAGTCATTTATATTGGGGAGGCTCTGAAAAAAAGACCGAGTGTCCACAAAGATAAGCTTGAATTTTTCAGAGATACTCTTATGGATGTTATATAACGCCTCCCGCCCGTAAGGATAACTGCAAATTATTACCTCGATGTTGTTTGCTCTACAAATTTTTACCATTTCTGAAATATCATGTTCTGCCAATTCATCGCAAATTCTCCAGATTTCTTTACCAAATTTTTTCTCTATTTTACTTACTAAAGTATCGAGTGTCTCGCTTTTAGGCCAAAAATAATTCCACTGTTCTTCATGCGGCTTCAAGGATAACATAGTCCGTTTAAGCAACTTCCATAATCTAAGCCTGTCCAAAAATATAAGGGCCTTCAAACTAAAATTAGATATATTGCTATTTTTATTAAACACCAAAATATTACTCTTATCTAAATTCCACCAATTGTTTACGCCGACCATAATGATAATAAGGTTGGGTCGGTATTTTTTAATATAATTAGGTAACTTTAACAAAATCTCAGAGCTATTTTGACCAATTGCCTGGTCAAAAAAACAGCGAATCTTTTTACCGGGGAATTGCTTATTGAGTATCTCCTCCAATTGCCTGGGATAATTATCCTTAAAAGGGTTGGCTGTCCCTATACCCCAGGTCGTAGACTCTCCTAAACAAAAAATGCTATAATCATAAGCGGATTTTGCCCGTGGTTTATGAATCACATTATAGCCAAACCCTAACAATCTTAACCCGGCCTCAGCAAGAACCAGGCTCATCCCTATGCCGAGGAGAACAAGGAAAATTCTCCTTACATTTTTTTTCATATCGGATTAAGTGTCTCTATTTAAAGGTCTTCTTAATCTTATCGACGATTGATTCTCTGGAATCAACCGCTTCGCCCGAAATACGGGCAAACTCCTCGATAAGCCTTTTTTGCTCAACAGATAAATTTGCAGGAATTTTCACGTTCAGCCGGACTAACTCATCGCCCACCCCCCGTCCGTGCAAATCAGGAATCCCCTTATCGCGCAGGCGGAATATCCGATTAGGTTGCGTTCCCGGCGGTATCTTCATCTTAACCTTGCCGTTTAAGGTAGGAACCTGAATCTCGCCTCCCAGGATTGCCTTGGTTACGTTGATGTCCACTTCGCAAATAATATCGTTGTTATGCCTTTCAAATATATTATGCGGCCTGACATCGATAATTACATAGAGGTCGCCTCGACTGTAAGCCCCTGCTTCTCCCTCGCCGCGAATTCTTAAATGCGAGCCGGTATAAACACCCGGCGGAATAGTTAATTTAATGTTCCTGGTTATTTTGGTCCTTCCCTCGCCGCGGCAATCCGGGCAAGGAGAGGTAATTACCGAACCCTCTCCCCCGCAGCGGCTGCAGGTCTGAGCGAGCTGGAAAAAACCGCTTGAGACTACCGTCCTGCCCTTACCTTTACATTGAGGGCAGGTAGATTTCTTAGTGCCCGGCTTTGCGCCTGTCCCCTGGCAGGCAGTGCAAGGCTCATACCGCGGCACGCGGATAGTCTTTTCTGTGCCTGAGGCTGCCTCCTCTAAGGTAATCTCGGCCTCAATCTCTAAGTCCCTTCCCCTTTTCCTTCTTCCTCCTGCCTGCCTTCTCCTTGAGCCGCCGAATACGTTAAAACCGATATCGCCGAAGATTTCCTCAAATAATCCTCCCCCAAAGCCAAAATCACTTAAATCCTCAAAGATGCTGGAGAAATCAGCTCCTCTGAAGATATCCTCATGGGTAAATTGCTGGTCAATGCCTGCATGGCCGTATTGGTCATAAAGCGCTCTTTTCTGCGGGTCAGAAAGTACTGCGTAGGCCTCGGAGATTTCCTTAAATTTCTCTTCGGCCTCCTTTTTCTGCTCATGAGGAACACGGTCGGGATGATAGCGCAACGCCAGTTCTCGATAAGCCCTTTTTATCTCATCGAGACCGGCGCTCTTTTTTACTCCCAGTATCTCGTAATAATCCTTCTTGGCAGTCATTTCTATTTCTTATCGCCGCTGTCCTCTTCTTTATATTCTGCGTCGATTATATCCTCTTTCTTTTTATCCTTTGGCTCTTTAGTCTCTTCCTGGGGTCTCTCTGCCTTAGGTTGCGGACCCTGCTGTGTTTTCTGTTGTTTTGCCGCAGCCTGTTTATAAATCTCCTCCGCTAATTTATGAGAAGCCTTGGTTAAATCCTCCATTGCTTTCTTAATCCTGTCTACATTTTTATCCTTCATTGCCTGCTTCAGGCTATTAAGTTTTGATTCGATATCGGCACGCTCACTCTGGCTTACCTTGTCGCCGAATTCCTTAAGTGATTTCTCGGTTGAGTAAACCAGGGTATCTGCCTGATTAATAATCTCTACCTCTTCCTTTCTCTTGGTATCTTCGGCGGCAAATTTCTCTGCCTGCTTAACCATCTCCTCAATTTCCTCCTTGGAGAGCTTTTTGGGAGCAGTAATGCGGATGGATTGCTCCTTGCCTGTCCCCAGGTCCTTTGCCGAAACATGAACAATGCCATTGGCATCAATATCAAAGGTAACCTGTATCTGCGGAATTCCGCGCGGCGCAGCAGGAATGCCTACTAAATCGAACCTGCCTAACTCGGTGTTATCATCGGCCATCTGCCGCTCTCCCTGTAGAACCCTGATGGTTACTGCGGTCTGATTATCTGCCGCGGTTGAAAAAATCTGGGATTTTTTGGTAGGGATGGTGGTGTTTCTTTCGATCAGCCTGGTATTCACGCCGCCTAATGTCTCGATGCCTAAAGACAGCGGCGTAACATCGAGCAACAGCACTTCCTTGACATCCCCTTTGATAATTGCTGACTGAATAGCTGCACCCATTGCCACGCATTCCATTGGATCAATCCCGCGCTCAATCTTTTTCCCGGAGTAATCCTCAACGAATTTTTGCACAATAGGCATTCTCGTGGGTCCGCCAACCATAATGATTTTATCAATGCCCTTGTCTCCGAAACTGACTCCCTCTTTTCCAAACGCAACCTTGGCATCCTTTAGCGCTCGCTCAAGGGGCCCGCGGCATTTCTCGATAATAGGGGTGACTAACTCTTCCAGTTTTGCCCGGGTGATGCTCATAGT
>CAZPQS010000097.1:0-4721 GCA_964588765.1 uncultured Planctomycetales bacterium
CGCAGCTGTTTAATCATCACAAAGCGCGCGCCGGCTGTTCCCAGGAATTTTATAAATTCTTTTTGGGCTCTTGGCATTTAACGTAACCGTGAGGCCAAATCGATCAACGTTCTAACCAGAAATGACTTTAAAAATAAAATTGCCAGAAATGCGATGATTGGCGAGATATCAATGCCAAAGCGGAAATTCATAGGAAGTAATTTCCTTATGGGGTAAAGAATAGGTTCGGTTGTTTTGTAGAGAAACTGGACTATTGGATTATACGGATCGGGATTTACCCAGCTAATCAAGGCGCGGATGAGGATTAGCCAATATAATATCGTCAGTGAGATATCCGCTATTCTAGCCAGCGCTGATAAAAGATTAGATAAAATAAACATTATCTCTTACCCCCTTATAACTTTTTGAATCGCTTTCTCTCAGCCAGCAAAATAATGTCCTTTAATTCCTCGATATTGCGCGCGCTCATCCAGCTTTCGTCAAACTCGTGCTGCTGGCAAATCTGGGCAATAGCCGCTAATGCCCGCAGGTGGAAGTTGCGTTCATCCTTAGTGCTGACCAGAACAAACACCGTATGCACAGGCTCTGCCGATTTAACAAAAAAGATGCCTTGCTTAGCCCGGGCAAGGAGAATCTTAAAATTATGCTCTCCGGGAACTATAATATGCGGTATAGCCAGGCCCGGTCTTATCACCGTGCTGGACTCTTTTTCGCGTTTAATAAACGCCTGGGTTAACTTCTCCGGCTTTACGCCTAAATCCTCGGCGATAAAAGAGCTTGCCTGTGTAAAGAATTCATCCATTGTCAAAGAACTCTCTAAATCCAGAACCGTACTCTTTTTAATCAGGCGGTCAAATCTGTCTTCCACAATATTATCGCGTTCTCTTAAAATACCTTTTAACTCCTTAGGCAAGATACCCGAGGTTAATTCCTTATTAATGATGCGCTCAATTACATGAATAAGCGCATATTCCTTCTCTACCTTAAGACCCGCGTAAACTAAATACCAGAGCAAACCGGCGATAATAAAAAGGCCGCTGAGGGACAGGATTAATCCGCCCATCTCTGCCAGTAAAAAGCCGCACCCCAAGATTCCCACTATCTGCATACCCGGATAAAGCGGACAGCGGAACTTAGGCTGGTAATTCTGAATCTTACTCTCACGCATAATGATTACGGCAAGATTTGTCGAGATATAAAGCAGTATTAATAATGCAGAGGCAACCTTAACCAAAAACTCCAATTCCAAGAACAATATGGCTGAGGCCATGAATAATCCGGTAAATAGTATAGAATAATGCGGGGTTTTAAACCTCCTGTTTATCCTTTCCAGGAAAGAAGGCATTAATTTATCCCGGCTCATTGCCATTGGATAGCGCGAGGCAGACATAATAGATGCATTGGCAGTAGAGATAAAGGCCAGAAGCGCAGCAATCGCCATTATAACCATACCGGGGAATCCTGAAAATGTCCTGGCGCCGTCAGAAATTGGGGTTAGGGAATAATTGAGCCTGTCCGGGGTAAGTAAACCGGTAGTGGTAAATACGACTAAGGCATAAACAATCCCCACAACAATCAAGGAGAGAATCATGCCCATGGGAATATTGCGGCCGGGATCTCTAACCTCCTCAGCCACTGAGGCGACCTTGGTCAAACCGCCGTAAGAAATAAATATCAAGCCGGCAGTGGCAAAAATCGGACCAAACCCCTTCGGCGCAAAAGGAACGTATTTCTGAATATGGATGGAAGGAAGGCCAAAGATTAAATAAAAAATAAGCGTAGCGAACAAGCCGGAAACTATAATTACCTGAGTTCTGGATGCCTGTTGTATGCCGACAAGATTAAGGATAATAAAAAATACGCAAAAACCAAGGGCAAGTGTTTTTATAGGGATGGGGGTTAATAATTCAATATAGGCGGCCATACCGATAAGGGCAAAGGCGCCTTTAAGACTTAAGGAGAACCAGCTGCTCGCGCCGCCGATTACCCCGGCAGCAAAACCCATACTTCTGCTAATATAAAAATAATCCCCTCCTGCGCGAGGCATTGCCGTAACCAGCTCGGCCTTGCTGAGCATTGTCGGCACCGCCAGAAAAGAGGCCAATATATAGGAGATAAACAGAGCCGGGCCGGCCTTTACCGAGGCAATGCCGGGTAAAACAAACAATCCGGAGCTAATCATTGCGCCCGAGGCAATGCAAAAGATATCCAGAAGCCCCAGATCCTTTCTTAATTTCTCCTGCATAATTTTACTTTATGATGTTTATCCCGGCCTTTCACTATATGAATATACGAGGCTGGGAATTTGTCATCATATTACCATAAGGAACAACCAAAGACAATAATTTTAAGGATGGGGGAGATATTTATTAAGAAAATTATCTACCCTGGAGCTGTATTCCTCCTTGGCCATAAAAACCGCTTCATTGTGCGTGCCCTGCATCTGGTAAAATTCCTTTGGTTGGATAGCGGCCTGGAATAACTTATCACCTAATTTGAACGGTACGATTTCATCGTCCCTGCTGTGAATAATTAACTTAGGGATAGCGATATTCTTTATCTTTTCCAAGGCATCGAATTTGGTTGTAATGACCCATTTTATAGGAAGATAGGGAAACAGCTTCTTTCCCATATCATAGCTGGATGTGAATCCGCCTTCTGAGATAAGACAAGCTGCCCTAACCTTAGAGGCCAGGTTAATTGCTACATTCGCTCCGATTGATTTTCCATAAATCACGATTGATGCCTTATCGATGTCTTTACGGCTAAGGAGATATTGATAGGCAGCCCGGGCGTCCTGATACAGCCCCCGCTCGGATGGATGCCCCTGACTCCTACCGTAACCCCGGTAATCAAAAATAAATACATTCAGATTAAGTTTATTAAAAATCCCGATAATCTCAACCCGATAACCGATATTGCCTGCATTCCCGTGACAGAAAAGCAGTGTCCCCCGGGGATTCTCAGCCGGGATAAACCAGCCGTTTAACCTCAGGCCGTCATCGGTGGTGAAAAAAATATTCTCATATTCCAGGTTGACATCGGCGGGACTAAATATAATCTCTTTTGTAGGGTAATAAATCCCCTTTTTCTCGAAATACCTTAGATAGGCAAAAATGAAAAGAAAAAATACTAATATTACCAGAAAGATTCGTCCCAGCATCGCCAACATAAATGGGGTAACGTTCCTGTTTTTACCTTTGAAATTTATCCTTAAATTTCTCCCAAAGCCTTCTTAAATCGGAAGGAAGGGATTTGCCAATCAGCAATCCCACATAGATAAGCAGCGAGAACTGCCATGTATCCTCCGGTCCAATAATTAGACCGGTCTGGGCGTCTTCGCTTCTCTCCAATTCCTGCTTAAAATGTGCCCTGGCTTTCTCTAACGGACCCTCATAGATGTCGAGTTTGGAAACCTCATGTTCATATTTCAGGGAAGGAAAGGAAATACCCCTTACCAATAGAAACATCCTTATCATATCGGCATTTACCTCGTAGTCTTTTTCAAATTCAAATCCTTCAAATCGGGGCATATCCTCAGGCAGGATTATTGCTGGCCGGTACACCAGAACCTTGCCCTTGCGCACAACCGTATCCCCCGGATTTACCGTTGATTCTGCCAAAAAGATATAGGGGATGGCGGTGGTTTCAAAGGTAGAAAGATAAGAAATCCTGGATCTTACAATCTCTGTCTGACTAAGTGCCTTACTCCACCTTTCTTCTAAATCCATAATTTACCCTTTAAGTCCGGCTTAACCCCGGTTAATCTTGGCCTCGAGTAATTTCATCTCGGCAATTATCTGCTCTTTTATATCGGAACAATCGGGCTTCAGCAAGTCAATTGCTTTCTGATAGCTCGCCCTGGCTTCCCGGTAATCAGAAAGGCTGGCCAGGGCATTGGCTAAATTCTCATAGGTAACTGCCCGCTCCGGCTGAAGCTCCAGGGCCTTCCTGAAGTATCCTATTGCTTCGCTGTGCCGGCCAATTTTATTAAGCAGCCAACCCTTGTTGTGATAGACGGTAGCATAATCCGGCTCTACCTCGATGCCCTTATCAAAGTAATAAAAGGCTTCGTCAATTATACCTAATTCTACCATGCATAATGCCCGGTCATTAAATGCCGCTCCGTCATTGGGATTATATTTAACTGCGCGGTCAAAATGCTTAATTGCCTCATAATAATCTCCCTTGATAATCTCCATCTGGCCTTTAAAATACTCAATCTCGCCCTTAAGCCCTTTCTGCCTGGCCTGCTTCAATGCTTCGTGGATGAGTCTTCTTGCCAAATTAAAGCGCCCGTAGGTAATTGCCTCATCCAATTTTCTTCTTAATTCTCCGAATTCATCCATAGGGACATCCTTATTTTTACTACCTTTTACACAGGCTAGGGAATGGACACCAGCGGCAATAATGGTCATTGGAATCATCGCGCACAAAATCAAAATCCGGACACAAAATTTGCGAAATAATCCTTTTTATTGCAGTCAGGTAAATCTCAAGTAAATTGCCGGCATCGCCATCGCCAAACAAAAATTCTTCCTTTATCTCCCGCAGGGAATAAAAGCTTGCCTCAACTCCCAGGGAGGGGATTTTTTTAAATTTGGAAAAGAGATAGATATAAAGGGGAAGCTGAAACGAGCCAATGGCCTTTTTTATCTCCTCTCGGCTATTAAGAGAATTCTTGTCGATACTTTTCTTCGGCAGGCTGTATTCTCCGGTTT
>CAZPQS010000098.1:0-4706 GCA_964588765.1 uncultured Planctomycetales bacterium
GCGACCCTATGGCCATGCTTCCCTTCTGTGGTTATAATATGGCAGATTATTTTAAGCACTGGCTAAAAATGGGCAAGCGCATGGTTCGTCCTCCGAGGATTTTCCGCGTAAACTGGTTTAGAACCAACGAGCAGGGGAAGTTTTTGTGGCCGGGCTACAGCGAGAATCTCAGGGTATTGGAATGGATTTTAGACCGCTGCAACAATAAAGTAAAGGCAATAACTACGCCTATTGGCTATATCCCCAGAACCCCTGACATAGATTTGACCGGTCTGCGGCTTCCGACAACCTCGCTGGAGAAACTCTTTGCTATTAACAAACACGATTGGTTAGAGGAATTAAAGGAGGTAAAGAAATTTTTTATGCGCTTTGGCAGAGATTTACCAAAAGAGCTGTGGCGGGAATATAACGCACTTGTAAAGCGCTTAAAATAAAAAACCCAGGGACCGGTTCTCTCTAACCGCTTGCACAACAAGGAGTTACAAATAAATTCCATGTCAAGCGAACCATTGCAATCAACTCAATTTACTGATATCAAAATTTTTAAGAGAGGCAAGGTTAGGGATGTTTATGATTTGGAGGATAAGTTATTAATCGTCTCTACCGACCGCATCTCTTGTTTTGACGTTGTCCTGCCTACGGCTATACCCAGAAAGGGAGAGGTGTTGACCGCGCTGTCTTTGTTCTGGTTCGGTTTTACCAAAAAGATTATCCCCAATCACTTAATCTCCGCTGAAATAGATGATTTCCCTAAACAGCTATTGAAATATAGACAGTCTTTACTGGGGCGTTCAATGCTGGTCAGGAAGGCAAATCCCCTGCCGGTGGAATGTGTAGTCAGGGGTTACCTATCAGGCTCGGGATGGAAGGAGTACCAACAGAAGCAGTCAATATGCGGCATAAAATTACCGGAGGGATTAAGGCAGTCGGATAAGCTGCCTGAACCGATTTTTACGCCCGCAACCAAGGAAGACAGGGGCCACGATATCAATGTCAGCAAGGAATATGTTGAAAAAAAAATCGGCAAGGATATCGTTGAAAAATTAAAAGATACAAGCATCGCCATTTATAAACAGGCCAGCGAATATGCTCGACAAAGAGGCATAATCATTGCAGATACAAAATTCGAGTTCGGCATATATAACGATAAGATTATGCTTATCGACGAGATATTGACTCCCGATTCTTCGCGCTTCTGGCCAAAGGACCAGTATAAGCCAGGCACCTCCCAGCCGAGTTTTGATAAGCAGTTTGTGCGGGATTATCTTGAGACATTGGATTGGAATAAAACCCCGCCTGCTCCCCCGTTACCCGAGGACATCGTCTTAAAGACAAGCCGGAAATATCTTCAAGCCCTAAAGATGCTCTCCGCAAGAGAGCTTTAATTAAACATTTCATTAATTAAATAACTCTTTAACGATGAAACTTTCGCAATTCTACTATTATTTGCCGGAAGACCTTATTGCTCAGGAGCCCCAAGCCGGACGCGACAGATGCCGCTTGCTGGTTGTGAATCGCAAAGACAAAAGCATTAATGAGGTCGTTTTCAAAGATATGGTTAATTTCATTAACGAGGGAGATTTGCTCATCCTGAATGATACGCGGGTGATTGCGGCAAGATTAAATGCCAGAAGAAAAACCGGCGGCCATATAGAGGTATTACTGTTGAGGCAGAAGAGCCCGGGCGTATGGGAGGTCTTGGTAAAGCCGGGGAGGAAAGCCAGAGTAGGAGAAGAGATTGTTTTTGGGCAGGGGGAATTCAGCGCACAGATTTTACAAAAGACATCCGCCGGCGGGCGCCTGTTAAAATTTACTCCTTCGGATACAAGAGATTTGATTGCCCGATACGGCAGTATGCCCCTTCCGCATTATATCAAGAAAGAATTAAAAAGGCCTGATTATTATCAGACGGTTTATGCTAAAAAAGAAGGCGCTGTCGCTGCGCCTACCGCAGGGCTGCATTTTACAAGGCAGTTGCTTAACCGCCTGGAATCCCGGGGGGTGAGGGTTGCCTGTATCACCCTTCACTGCGGGCTGGGGACGTTCAGGCCGGTTAAAACGCAAGACATCCAGGAGCATATTATGCAGGAGGAGTTTTATGAGATATGCCCCCGCGCTGCCGAGATGATAAATAAGGCAAAACAGAAAGGCAGCAGGATAATTGCCGTAGGCACAACCACGGTAAGGGCAATGGAGGCGGCCGCGCTCAAAAATAATAAAGGCATATACCGGATAAAGGCAGGGAGCGGCCAGGCATCTCTTTATATATATCCCGGCTACAGGTTTAAAATTGTCGATACGCTTATTACAAACTTTCATCTTCCCCACTCAACCAACCTGATTCTGGTCAGCGCCTTTTCCGGAATAAGGCTTATGCGCAGAGCCTATGAGCGCGCAATTAAAAAGGCATTTAGATTCTATAGCTTCGGGGACGCGATGTTGGTCATATAGGTCCGTATTCGGCGCTTGACATTTTAAGATTTTTCTATAAGATAAAAAATGTCAGGGGATAGAGAGAAGATATGATTTTATCCAAAAGAATAAGTCAGATTAATCCATCGGCAACCTTGGCAATAACCGCCAAGGCAAAGGCAATGAAGGCAGAGGGGATTGATGTAATTGGCTTCGGCGCCGGCGAGCCGGATTTTGATACTCCCCGGCACATTAAGCAGGCAGCCAGGAATGCGATAGACCGGGGCTTTACCAAATATACGCCCGCCTCCGGGACGCAGGAATTAAAGGAGGCAGTCCGCAGGAAATTCAAGGCCGATAATAACCTTGAATACTCAACGGATGAGATTTTAGTTTCCTGCGGAGCCAAGCACTCTATCTTCAATGCTATCCTGGCATTATGTAATGAGAAAGATGAGGCGATTATACCCTCGCCTTACTGGTTAAGTTATCCGGAGATGGTAAAGGTAGGGGGCGCAAGGCCGGTTATATTAGAAACGACACAGAATAGCAATTTCAAGGTTAAGCCCGGACAGCTGCGCAAAGCGATTACCTCTAAAACAAAACTGCTTATACTTAATTCACCCTCCAATCCCAGCGGTATGGTGTATGCCAGGGATGAACTGGATGCCATCGCAGAGGTTATTGTCAAGGCAAATATTTTCTGCATCTCGGATGAGATATACGAGAAGATTATCTACGATGAACAGGAACACGTAAGCATCGCCTCATTGGGCGGAAAGATAAAGAAGCTGTCCATTGTTATAAACGGCGTGTCTAAAACCTACTCTATGACCGGTTGGAGGATTGGCTATGCTGCGGCAGAAAAAGAGATTATCAAGGCGATGAGTAATTTGCAGAGTCACTCTACTTCCAATCCCGCCTCTATTTCCCAGAAGGCAGCGCTGGCTGCCTTAACCGGGCCCCAGGAGGAAGTCAGGGCTATGGTTGAGGAATTTAAAAAAAGAAGGGACTATATGGTAGGAAGGGTGAACAGGATTAAGGGTATGTCCTGCCTTAAGCCGCAGGGCACATTTTATCTTTTCGTAGATATTTCTAAAATTCTTAAGCAGGCAAGGTATAAAGGAAGCCGCATAAAGGATTCACTTTCTCTAACCGAAATATTACTTGCTGAGGCAAGGGTGGCAGTGGTGCCCGGCAGGGTATTCGGCGCAGATAATTACCTCCGTCTTTCGTACGCCACATCAATACAGAATATAACCAAGGGCCTCGACCGCATAGAAGAATTCGTAGGAAACCTACTTCAATAAAACTCACCCCCGCTTGTCCTTAACATAATTATTACCTTCGAGAGATTTGGCATACCCTTTTAACTCTGCGCCGATTTCAGCAATCTCGGCAACGTGGGTAATCTTGCGGGACGTATTGCTAACTACGCCGATAGATATGGAAAGCAGGGAAACATTTTCCTCGTTGCCCTTACGGTCACGGGCAATGATATAACCCCTTTGCCTATCCTCTTCATTATAGAAGGAAGGGGATGTTTCTTTAAATTCGTCGATAATCTGTTTACAGAGATTATCTACCTTCTGGGGCGTAGTAATGATGACAAAATCATCTCCTCCGATATGGCCGATAAAATCATCGGGGTTGCCTTTTTCGTGAACCGCCTTTATTAATATGCGCCCGGTTTCACGGATGACTTCATCGCCGGATTCAAACCCGTATTTGTCATTATAACTTTTAAATTTATCTAAATCAAGATAGGCGACAGCAAACAGGGATTTGTTTTCCAGGCGGCGGGAGAATTCATCCAGGATGGAAACATTGCCGGGCAGGCGAGTAAGGGGATTAGCCTCTAAATCCCTTTCCGCACGTTTCAGGACCATCCGGATGCGCGCCAGAAGCTCTTTGGGCTCAAAGGGTTTAGTAATATAGTCGTCAGCGCCGGCATCCAGGCCGCCAACCTTATCTTCCAAGTCCCCCTTCCCGGTAAGCATAATAATCGGCAGGTGTCTTAATAGCAAATCCCTTTTCACTTCCCGGATGACTTGGCGGCCATCGAGCTTCGGCATTTTATAATCCAGGAGCACCAGGTCCAGGGGTTTGCTATTGATTATCTTCAGCGCCTCCTGGCCGTCTCCTGCTTCTAAAGCAGTGTAATTTGCCTCAGTGAGAATAAATTTTAATATATCGCGTATATCGGGGTCATCATCGGCGACTAATATTTTTAATGCCATGTATATTTGTTCTCCTTAATTTGTTGAGCTATTGTCTTTGGCGGTATCTGATGT
>CAZPQS010000099.1:0-4695 GCA_964588765.1 uncultured Planctomycetales bacterium
GCGCTCGGACCGATAGAGGCTGAGGCGGCGAATCTGGGTCAAATCCCAAATTTTTTCGGCAATATCTTTTTTGCCTGTATCCAGAATCAGTTCCTCTGTCCCCTGACTAATCAGTTTCTGGGTAAGCTGGGGTAATTCCGCCAAATCCTGAGCATAGACTACGATGGGAACCTTAAACTGGGCGGCAAGTTGAGCAAAATCCTGATAGTTATCTTTATTTAAACAATAGATTAACGGCTTCTGAGTCGAAGTTATTTCTAAAGCCCCTTTCTGCGCCTGGGGGTCCTTACTCATCAGAACCAGGCCCAATTTAGTGTGCTGCTTGACCGTCTTTACTACCTGAACAAATCTATCGGCGTCTTTATTCTGTCTTATTGCAATCAAATTGGGAGAAAGCATAACTCCCACTCGCTCAAAGCTCAATGCATTAATCTTATCGACAATCTTTGGAATCTCCTCGTCCTTAATATTATCCTCGATAATAAATCCCAGGCCGCAAGGACGATGGAATTTCTCTTCGTGGCGGAACATTACCGTCTCATTGCCGATCTCTAATTTATTATCCCCCTCGCCAATTGTGACCAGCTTTATCGGCGGCCGGCTTGCCGTTTCCAGAGCGCGCTTGGCCTCCTCAGATAAATAAGGGCATTTATCCGGCGAGACCTGCCTTTTGGCTAACTGCATAGCAAAGGCCAGGCAGGTCACAAATCCACATTCCCGGCAATTTGTTTTGGGCAGGAGCTTATATATGTCTAATCCGGATAGCGCCATTTTGTTAGATTAAATAGTTTGTTATAATTTGTCTTGTATATTTCTCTTGCCAAAGTCTCCGAGTCCCGATGGGTTTTCAGTTTTCTTAATCTGAGTCCCAGGCCATCCCTTAGTCTCAAGGCGATTCCTTTTTTATTATTGATATTGTAAAAAAATGCCTGAATATCTTTTCCGTTTAATTTCTTTATGTTTCCTTTTCCGAATGTGCAACCGGTAGATAACTGTAAGCCGTCAATAAGGCAAGATTTGGGTTTTTTATCCGCGCCTTTAATCTTTACTTCCAATCCAGAATATTTTTCCGCTTTTAGATTCTCCAGGGCGTATTCTCCCATCAGAATGCCCAGCATAAGATAAGGACCGAGATGGCCGTGAAACCTCATTGATTCTCTCAGCGTAATCCTGCGGTCATCTCTAATCCATCTCATTTAAAGCACCTGGTTATCAAACTGGCAAAATAAGCTGCGCCAAATCCATTATCGATATTTACTACCGCCACTCCGGGAGAACAACTATTGAGCATGGTTAATAAAGGTGCCAATCCGGAAAAATTGGCGCCGTAGCCGATACTGGTAGGCACGGCAATTACGGGACAGGAAACCAGGCCGCTTACTATACTGGCCAAGGCCCCTTCCATCCCCGCGATAACAATAATGACCTTGCACTTTATTAACAAATCCTTCTTCTCTAAAATCCGATGCATCCCTGCTACGCCCGCATCGTATAGTTTGACCACATAATTTCCCATTGCCTCTAACGTAGCTGCTGCCTCCTCGGCTATGGGAATATCGGAGGTTCCGGCACAAATTACCCCGATTGCGCCTTTTCTTTTTGGCAGGTTTGATTTAAAATAAGCCACCTTGCCCCGGGGATTATATTTTAATCGCGGATAGAATTTTTTAAGATAAGAGAAGTCCTTCTTGTCCAGACGGGTAAATAATAAAGGTTGCTTTTGTTTTAACAAAATCCCGGCAATCTTCTTAATTTGTTCTTTTGCTTTACCCGGGCAATAGATGACTTCGGGAAAGCCGCGGCGCCGGAATCTATCTATATCAACCTGAGCAAAATTTTCTACCTTGATAACTTTAGAAACCCTCCCCATCAGGCCCTGAATATAATTATAAGCATTAATATAATAATCAATGACGCCAGGATGTAGAAATCATTAAAATAAAAGAAATCCGCCAATCTCTGCGGCCAGTTGGCCTCAAACTTTTTTTGAGCCGGCCTGGAAATGCTTTGTTTTGCCTCTTGAATGTGTTCAGACTTAAATCTTAAATATATTCCGCCGATCTTATAAGCAGGGATTTTTCCCTGTCCGGCCAAATCGATAACCTCCTGCTCGGTAATGCCCAGTTCTTCGGCAGCCTCTCTTACGGTTAAGAGCTTATCCTGTTTCATAAAAATTCTTTATCTTTTTAGGTATTAATTGAGAGTTACTAACTACGAGATTACAAGTTACTGCTTTAGACTTATCTAAGCTTGCCGGAGGCTACCCAGGCATCAATGTTCTTACGCTCAAACCTCCAGTCCTCTCCCTCTCTGGCGCCGGGAATCTTACCTGAGCTAGCCCATTCCATAATTGATTTCAAATCCACCTCTAAATAACGCGCTAATTCTTCGGCGCTTAAAAAATCATGTAACATGTAACATTTGCCGTCAAAAATTGCTCCATCGGCAATATTTAATTTTGCCGGATATATCTCTCCCTCGATAATCGCCGTAGGCAATAGGGTTAATTTATCCTTAGCAACAACCTTACCCTTAACCCTGCCTGCGATGGTAATATCGTCCCCGATTATGTCTGCCCTCACCGTAGCGGTAGAGCCGATAGTCAAGTTCCCCCTTACCTCCAAGGTCCCGTCAAACTTGCCATTGATGCGCAAATTTACCGGGTCCTTAAAACTCAAACTGCCCTGCATTGAAGCATCTACGTCAAGTAGCTTATCCTCAATCTTTTTTCGTAAAGGCATTTTTTCACCTCCTTCGATGAGCAAGTAACTTACCTCGCTCTTATGAATTGCGTCAATTGCGTCCTCATTTGACTATAGTTCTTTCCAGCCGTTTTAAGAAAAAAAGCACGACTATTGTCAGGATAGCGGTAATTAAACTTGCCAGATAGAATCCACAGCCTATTCCCAGACCAATCCCGGCAACAAGCCAGAGACTGGCAGCAGTGGTCAGGCCCCTGACAGCCTCTCCTGAACGAATTATTGTTCCTGCGCCCAAGAATCCAATGCCGGTAATTACGCCGGCAGCAATGCGCGCGGGGTCCAAAGCAGCGCTATCCTTATATATATCAAAAACATATAAGGATGTCAACATTATAAGACAGGAACCCAGTGATACCAAGATATGTGTGCGCAAGCCAGCGCTGCGTCGCTGGACTTCGCGTTCAAAGCCAATCAAGCCGCCTAAAATTACTGCTAAAACCAGACGCCCAATAATCGAAAGGGGAGCTACCATTTTATTCACCTCCTGTGTAGCCGATATCCTAATCCGGCAACCATTGCTGCGTTATCGGTGCAAAATTCCCTTGGCGAAAAATATATATCTAAATTATTAATCCTTGAGGCTTGAGTGAATCTTTCTCTTAACCGATTATTTACCGCTACGCCCCCTCCAATAACCAGTTGTTTTGTATTTTTTAATCTACAGGCCAAGATAGACTTTCTAATCAAAGCACCAATAACTGCCTCTTGAAACGATGCGGCAATATCGGCATTGCCGGCTACCGGATACCTGCCAATCGATATCTGTTTTTTACGGGTCTTGATTCCCGGTGCCCGGGAAACGCGATTATTTTTTACATAATACATAACTGCTGTCTTAATTCCGCTAAAACTAAAATTTAAGGGATGCTGGGTATTGCTGCATCTGAATTTTATATTTTTGGGATTGCCTTTTTTGGCTAACCTTTCAATAACCGGTCCTCCGGGATAGCCCAACCCCAGGATAGCGGCTACCTTATCGTATGCCTCTCCGCAGGCATCGTCCTGGGTCCAGCCAAGCGGTTTAATTTTAGCAAAACTCTTGACATAAAATAAACTTGTATGCCCTCCCGAAACCACTAATCCCACGAAGGGAAATCGGGGTCTGCGCTTATTGAAAAAACCGGCATAGAGATGGGCATAAAGATGATTTATCCGGATGAGAGGTATATTTAAGGCAGCGCTTATTGCCCGGGCAAAACAAATACCCACGAGTAAAGAGCCGGGCAAACCCGGATGGCTGGTTACCGCTATCAGCTTTATGTCCTTTAATTTAACCCTGGCCTGTCTTATCGCATCGGCTAAGACAGTATTTATTGTCTCCAGATGCAGGCGGGAAGCAATCTCGGGTATCACACCTTTATAGCGCTTATGGAAATTTACACTGGAAGAAACAATATTAGAATAAATACGTTCGCCGTTGCTCACTACAGAAACTGCGGTTTCGTCACAGGAGGTCTCAATCCCTAACACAAGCATTTTTATCGGGAATCCTCGGAAGAATAATCAGGGCGGCGGTAAATCTTGATTGCCTTTAAGACATCCACTGCCTGCATCAATTGATTATCGGTTTTATATTCTTCAGGAATTTGTTTTTCTAATTTTTTCTTAACTTCCTTTTCTTTAGCAACAAATGTCTTTAAATCTTCTCGTGAATATCCGAATATCTCCAGGAATTGAGCATATCTATAGAATCTCTCGATACCCATCTCCTTCATGTAACCATAACCACCATGAATCTGCATTGTTTCACTTACAACCTGCATTGCAACGTCTTTTGCCAGGGCACTGGTCATTGCAAAACTTTAACGATCCCTCAACCCCCGGTCAAAATCCAGGGAAACCTTATAGAGTAATAATCTGAGCGCTTCAATCCTGTTCAACATATCGGTTATTTTAAATTGTATAAGCTGAAACCATCCGATAGGATGCCCGA
>CAZPQS010000100.1:0-4620 GCA_964588765.1 uncultured Planctomycetales bacterium
GGATTTTTACCTTTTCAAAAAGATTTACCCTTTGAGTAGTAATTCTTAACTCCTCGCGCAGAACAAATCTCTGCCTCTTTAAGACTAACGACTTTGCCTTTTGAATGATTATCTGTTTTAAAACCTCGATGGCTCTATCCACCCAGAAGGGAGTGGTTAAATAATCGTAATCTGCTTCCTTGAAATCCACACTAACAAATAAGGGTATGTCTATCCCGGCAATATTACCTGTACCTGTATTTATCCTTCTAATCTTAATCAGACTCGATAAATCTATTGCTTCGGCAAATACATCCACCCATACATAAACCTGCTCTTGTAAAATCATTATCTCATCATTGAGCTGACCAATCTGATTATCCACCCTGCCGATCTCAACCTGCAGCTGTTGCTTTTTAAGCTGCAGCATAGGGAGATAGCGATTGAATCTCTTCAGGGCGTCCCGCTGATTCTTTAACTCATTCTTGGTAAGATTTATCTTGGGCATATCTATTTATTAGGCCAGAATTGCTTAATCAAATCGGTTCTAAACCCTGTCTCTTCAGGAAGGAAGCACTCCGACAAAATCCTCCAGCCGTTATCCAGGGCTTTCTCCAGAGGAATATTCACTGATAAATCCATCATCTGTTCTTCAAACATTGCCCCATACCTTAGGAGTTTCTTGTCCCACTGACTCATTCTAAACCCCATAGACCTTTTCTCTTTGGTTTCTCTAAACTGGGCATAAAGCTGAATCATGCCATCCATAATTGCCCGGTGGTCTTCGCGGGTATCCTTATTCACCATCTGTTTAAGCCGGCTTAGAGAACCAAAGGGCTCAATCCTTCCTCCCCTTAAATATAATTGCCCTTCGGTAATATATCCTGTATTATCGGGTATGGGATGTGTTATATCGTCTCCCGGCATGGTAGTAACGCTAAACACGGTAATAGAGCCCGCGCCCTCAAAATCAACCGCCTTTTCATAGCGGGCCGCTAACTGGCTATACAAATCTCCCGGATAACCCCTATTGGAAGGGACCTGTTCCATGGTTATGGATATCTCTTTTAATGCATCGCAGAAATTGGTCATGTCCGTAAGCAGCACTAATACCCTTTTATTCTTTAAAGCAAAACCCTCGGCAACTGCCAAACATAAATCAGGCACCACAATCCCTTCTACTATAGGGTCAGCTGCCGTATGGATAAAGAATACGGAGCGGTTTAAGGCTCCCCCCTCCTCCAGCGTATCCCTGAAAAACATATACTGGTCATATTTAAGACCGATGCCTCCCAGGATAATCATATCTACCTCTGCCTGCAGGGCAATCCTGGCCAGTAGTTCGTTATAAGGCTCGCCGCTAACAGAAAATATAGGTAACTTCTGCGACTCTACTAAAGAATTAAACACATCTATCATGGGTATGTTTGTCCTGACCATATTGCGGGGTATAATCCTTTTTGCCGGATTAACTGTCGGCCCTTTTATTTCAATAAGATTCTCAGCCAGCTGCGGTCCTTTATCCAGAGGCTGACCGCTGCCGTTAAAAATCCTGCCTAACATATTGTCTGAGAAGGCAACCTGCATAGGGTGCCCCAGGAATCTTACCTCATCCTGAGTAGATACGCCTCTGGTTCCGGCAAATACCTGCAAGAACACCGAATCATTTTCTAATTTTATCACCTGGGCGAGAGATTTGCCTCCCCGGATGGATACCTCGGCCAGTTCTTCATAGGCTACATCCTTAGCCCTTACCATAATTACATTGCCGGCAATACTTAATATTCTGCTGTATACCTTTTTCATCAGCGCTCCTGCTGGGCGATAAATTTATCGATGACCTTCTCGTGATTGCGAAATTCAGACGAATCCCAGGGTTTATAATTCCAATCGATGAATAACTGCCTTAAAGAGTGGAAGAACTCTCTGGCCTTATCTTTATCCTTAAAGGGAAGGCTTCCCTTCAAAACCTCGGCTAACTTTCTAAATACATATTCCTGCCTTTGGGCGGGGGTCTGGGCATCCACCTTATCAAAGGCATTCTGCTGTAAATAAATACTGTCCAGGAAATCGCTTTTTAAATAAATAATAAAATCTTCTACGGATGTGCCTTCTTCTCCCACCACCTTCATCATTTGACTAATCTCATTTCCCTTGAATAAAATATCGCAGGCAAGATCTATTAAATCCCTGGGTATAAAACTACTATACTTGCTCCAACTCTCCAGCGGGTCTATAGAGGGAAACCTTCTGGCATTGGCCCTGTCTCTGGATAATCCGTGAAAGGCGCCTACTACCTTAAGGGTTGCCTGGGTAACCGGCTCTTCAAAATTTCCTCCTGCAGGGCTAATTGTTCCTCCGATAGTAAGACTGGCTTCTTTTCCGTTAAAAATCCTGACCCTGCCGGCCCGCTCATAAAAACTGGCAATATTGGATTCAAGATAAGCCGGATATGCCTCCTCCCCGGGAATCTCCTCCAGCCTGCCGGAGACCTCTCTCATTGCCTGGGCCCATCTTGAGGTCGAATCTGCCAAGAGTAAAATATTCAATCCCATCTGCCGGTAATATTCTGCTAAGGTGGCAGCGGTGTAAACCGAAGCTTCCCTGGCTGCTACAGGCATAGAGCTGGTATTACAAATAATAATTGTCCTTTCCATTAAGGTTTTTCCTGTGCGGGGGTCTATTAAATCAGGAAACTCCCTTAAGGTCTCCACTACCTCTCCTGCCCTCTCACCGCAGGCAGCAATAACCACAATATCTATTTCTGCGTAGCGGCTGATTATCTGCTGCAGCACAGTTTTTCCTGAGCCAAAAGGACCGGGGATACAATAAGTGCCTCCTTTGACAATAGGGAAAAAGGTATCGATAATTCTTACCCGGGTTACCAGGGGCTCTCGGGGAGGAATCTTTTCTTTATAAGCCTTTATCGGCGTCTTAACCGGCCAGGTAAAAACCATATCCAGCTCCAGGGAATTACCCTGCCCATCTTTAAGAGTTACAATAACATCCCTGGTTTTATATTTTCCTTGAGAAGCAATCTTCTTTACTGTATATTCGCCAGACAAACCAAAAGGAACCATGATAAAGTGTTTAAATATCCCTTCCGGCACAAAACCCAAAAATGCTCCTGCAATAACCTTATCGCCTTTTTTTACCAGGGGAGTGAATTCCCATTCTTTTTCAAAATCCAGAGCGTCGCGCGATACTCCTCTTTTAAGGAAAAAGCCATACTCCCGAGCCAGCTCTACCAGAGGATTCTGAAGACCATCATAAATCTGGCCCAGGAGGCCCGGCCCAAGCTGGACAGAGAGCATCTGGCCTGAAAACTCCAGCCTGTCTCCTACCTTAATGCCTTTGGTGCTTTCAAAAACCTGCAGGTAAGCAGTATTACCCCTTATCCTGATTACCTCTGATTTAAGCATCTCTTTGCCCAAAACTACGAATCCCACCTCATTCTGCTGCACGCTATCCTGAAAAGCAACAGAAATCATATTGCCGTTAATCCCCGTAATAAGCCCGGTATTCTTAATCATAATTCCACCAATGAATAAGCCTGGAGGTTCTGCCTGCCCTTTTCTTTATTAAAGCTGGCCAACCTCTCTAATATTTGTAATTTTAAGTAATAAATTATCAGAAAATCCAAATTAAAAAAATGCTCAATCTCCTGCTCCTCCAGAAAATCCCATTTAAGACCGAGGAGCTTTTTTTCAATCTCCAAAGGATTGTTGCTTGCTTGAATTATGCTGCTCAGGTCTTTTCTAATTCTATATTCGGTGTGCTGCTTTTTTGCCCTCCTGTAGGAGGCGAGTTCTACCCTGATTAAATACTCAGAATCCTTCCATTCCCTTAACAGGGGCGTATCTTCCGGACGATGAAGAAAATTATTCATATTTACGTTGGATAAAATAATATAATCTTCCCTGGAAAGCCATTTTTTCGCCTCCAGGATAAAATACTCTCTGGTCATTAAAGGCGTTTCTGTAAATTTAAGCAGGGGGAGGCTGGAGATTAAATAGTAGTATTTATCCATTCTATTTTTCTTCGAGAATCTTGGTGATAAACGGACGAAGGTATTCTTTAAGAATCTCCAATATTGCCTGGTCAGTAAAATCATAATGGAAACCTTCATCCGCCAGGCCTATATATAAGCCTTTATTTATATTGGGGTTTACCTTAAAGGTTATGCCTGCGGCAAATTCCTTTTTAAGGCCTGAGAGGATCACGCCTTGTAGTCTTTTTTTGTCGTGCTGGTTCAGGGAAATCTCAAGACCTGCCTGTTTACCCTTGGGCAAGACCTCTGTTATCCTGAGAATCAACTCCCGGATAAAATCATCCGAGAGGGCGCGTTGAATCTCTTTTTTTAGAATAGCATCGAATAAATTCTTTATTTCCTGCTTCAGGCTCAGGGTCATATCTCTGGCTGCCTGAATAATAGCCTTATGTGAATTATCCTTAAGTTTGGCTGCCTGCGCTTCGGCCTGTTTAATAATGCGCCCTGCCTTTTCTTCTGCCTCCTGGATAATGGCCCTTTTCTTCTCTTCGGCCTGCTTAATAATCTCCTCTGATTTCTTGCTTGCCTGTTGAACGCCGTCCTGTTTTATCTTCTCTATCAGACTATTTAATTCCATCTCCATAATTGGC
>CAZPQS010000101.1:0-4599 GCA_964588765.1 uncultured Planctomycetales bacterium
GAGCATATCCTTGGGCCCCTTGGTCATCCGACGGAAATCCATAAATTCGGACGCGCGGTATGCATCGGCGGGGGCGTGGGGATTGCTGAAATATATCCGGTCTCTAAGGCATTTAGACAAGCAGGTAATTATATAATCGGTATTATTGGTGGCCGGACAAAAGAATTGGTTATTCTGGAAAACGAGATGAACAAGACCTGTGATGAATTACACGTATCCACGGATGACGGCTCTTACGGCAGAAAGGGTTTTGTTACCGGCATTCTAAAGGAGATTTTAGACAGGCAGGCAGGTCAACCGGCAGAGCGGCAGGCTGATTTGGTTTATGCTATAGGGCCGGTTGGCATGATGCGTGCGGTTGCGGAATTAACCCGCCCGCTTAAAATAAAGACTACCGTAAGCCTGAATCCGATAATGGTAGATGCTACGGGAATGTGCGGTTCCTGCCGCTGT
The DNA here is from genome assembly GCA_964588765.1 of uncultured Planctomycetales bacterium. Taxonomy (GTDB): domain Bacteria; phylum Omnitrophota; class Gorgyraeia; order Gygaellales; family JAHJCI01; genus CAZPQS01. Next base: position 454 of record CAZPQS010000101.1, read on the forward strand.
ACCGTCGCAGGTGAAGCTAGATTTGCCTGTGTGGATGGGCCTGATTTTGATGCCCATCTGGTCGATTTCAAAGAATTAGAAAAAAGAATTAATCAATTCAAAGAACAAGAACATAAAATCAGGGATACCCTTTAACCCAATCGGGGGACGCCCTTTGAGCCAATCGGCAGGGTGTCTCCAAAATCAATTATGCGCCGGAAGGTCAGACAACAACCGCCCAGGCAAAGGATTAAAAATTTTAATGAGGTTTCCCTTGGTTTTTCCGACCGACAGGCCAAGGCCGAGGCAAAGAGGTGCCTTCAATGCAAGCAGCCAAAATGTGTCCAGGGCTGTCCGGTAGGAATAGATATCCCCGGTTTTATCAATCTTATCCTGCAGGGTGAGCGAAAGCGCGCACTCTTGAAAATAAGGGAGATGAATAACCTGCCGGCAATCTGCGGCCGGGTATGCCCCCAGGAAGATCAATGCGAGAAAACGTGCATTCTTAACAAAAAGGGCAAACCAATTAATATCGGGGCATTAGAAAGATACGCAGCAGATTATGAATTAATTCGGCCTTCATCCGTTAGCCATCAATTGCCTGACGAACAGCGAAGAGTAACATCCCAAAAAAAGATTGCTGTTGTGGGAAGCGGGCCAGCCGGCTTGACAGCAGCGGCAGATCTTGCTAAAATAGGATACCAGGTTTTGCTCTTTGAATCATTGCATATTGGCGGCGGGGTTCTAAGCTACGGAATTCCGGAATTTCGCCTTCCCAAGATTATCGTACATAAAGAGCTGGAATACATCAGGAGTCTGGGCATTCAACTGCACACCGACATTCTCATAGGCCGCACATTCAGTATAGCCGATTTATTTGCTCAGGGTTTTCAAGCAGTGTTTCTGGGTCTCGGTGCAGGCCTGCCGCAGTTTCTCGGCATACCGGGTGAGAATCTGGACCGCGTATATTCGGCAAACGAATTCCTGACCCGGATAAACCTGATGAAGGCTTATAAGTTTCCCGAATATGCCACGCCGATAAATATCGGCAATAAGGTTGTCGTAATCGGAGGCGGCAACGTGGCCTTTGATTGTGCGCGAGTCGCAATTAGATTGGGCAAGGATGCCCGATTAGTTTATCGGCGCACAGAAAAAGAAATGCCCGCCCGCCGGGAAGAGGTTGAGAATGCCGAAGCCGAAGGCCTGAAATTTAGATTACTCACCCAGCCGGTAAAGATAATCGGCGATAAGGATGGTTTTGCAACCGGCTTAGAATGCATAAAAATGAAATTGGGTTCACCCGATGCTTCGGGCAGAAGGAGGCCTGTGCCGATAAAAGACTCCAGTTTCGTCCTTGATATTGATACAGTGGTTGTGGCAATCGGTCAGAAGCCAAATCCCTTAATCGGCAAGGTCACGCCAAATCTAAGAATTAATCCGGACGGCACAATCCGGGTAGATGAGAGACTGATGACTTCAGTTCCCGGCGTTTTTGCCGGAGGCGACATAATTACCGGCGCTGATACGGTAATCTCGGCAATGGGCGCAGGAAAGAAGGCGGCAAGAGAAATAGATAAATATATTAGGAGCAAAGGCAGCAAGTAAAAAAGATGGGAAAGGTAACCATAAAGGATATTCTTGAGAAGAAGCAAAAGGGGCAAAAGATAACCATGCTTACTGCCTATGACTTTCCTCTGGCATCCCTGATTGACCGGGCAGGTATTGACATAATTCTTGTGGGGGATTCAGTGGCGAACGTAGTATTGGGATTGGAATCAACCACGCAAGTTGGAATGACTGAGATGATCCATCATTCCAAGGCAGTAGTGCGAGGGGTAAAATCTGCGCTGGTTGTCGGAGATATGCCTTATGAATCTTACCAGATTAATCCCTCGGAATCAGTAAAGAATGCCCGGAGGTTTATTGATGAGGCAGGATGTGATACAGTGAAGCTGGAGTGGTTTGATAAATGCTTAGAGGTTACGGAAGCAATAATTAAGGCGGGAATCGGGGTAATGGGGCACATCGGACTTACGCCTCAGACCGCGGATAAGCTCGGAGGATTCAAGGTCCAGGGCAAGGATGCCGAAACCGCAAACAGGTTAATCAAACAGGCAAGCGATTTAGAAAAGCTGGGCTGTTTTTCCATAGTTCTTGAATGCGTGCCGGATAAAATAGCCGGAGTCATAACCGATAAATTGAAGATACCCACAATCGGCATCGGCGCAGGGGGAGCCTGCGACGGACAGGTTCTGGTAACGCATGACCTGTTAGGCCTATTTGAGCGCTTCAAGCCAAAATTCGTCAAACAGTATGTTAATCTTTCTTCTCAGATTCAAAAAGCGGTTGAGGATTATAAACGCGAAGTCGTTGAAGGCAAATTCCCCACAAAGGCACACAGCTTCGCTATAAAAGACGAGGAGCTTAAAAAGCTTAATTAAGAGCCGGGAGAGGACACCCTCCCGATTGGCTTAAAGGGTGTCCCTAAAAAGAGATGAGTGATAATTTGATGGATAAGATTGTTTCCCTGTGCAAGCGGCGAGGTTTTATTTTTCTCAGTTCTGATATATACGGAGGTTTAAGCAATACCTGGGATTACGGCCCCTGGGGCGTCGAGTTAAAAAATAATATAAAAAGGGCCTGGTGGAAGGCAAGCGTTTATAATAGAAATGATATGTATGGCATGGATGCGGAAGTCTTAATGCATCCCAAGGTCTGGGAGGCCTCAGGGCATACCAAGCAATTCCATGATTACAAAAGTGATTGCAAATCCTGTCATAAGCTATTTAAGGTCGCTGACCTTAAGGATAGAGATACCTGTCCGGAATGCGGCGGTAAATTAACCGAGGCCCGCCCGTTTAATCTTATGTTTAAAACTCACCAGGGGCCTGTGGAAGAAGAGGCAGGTTTGCTTTATCTTCGACCCGAGACAGCGCAGGGTATGTTTGTTAATTTTTCAAATATCCTGAATAGTTGCCATCCGAAACTTCCCTTTGGTTTAGCCCAGATTGGCAAGGCATTCAGAAACGAAGTCACCCCGGGGAATTTTACCTTTCGCACGCGGGAATTTGAGCAGATGGAGATAGAGTATTTTGTCCGTCCCGAGGATGCGGATAAAAAATTAAAAGAGTGGATTAAAGAAAGATATGACTGGTATATAAACTTAGGGATGAAAAAGCATAATCTGCGCAGGCGCGAGCACGCCAAAGATGAACTTGCCCATTATGCGGTTGCCTGCACGGATATCGAATATAAATTTCCCTTTGGCTGGTCAGAGCTGGAAGGGATTGCCAACCGCACCGATTTTGATTTAAAACAGCATGCGCAAATCTCAGGTAAGGATTTAACCTATTTTGACGGCGACTCCAAGCAAAGATTCTACCCTTATATTATTGAACCCTCCGGCGGAGTGGACAGGGCTGCTCTGGCATTCCTGGTTGATGCCTATCGCGAGGAGGAGGTAAAGAAAAAGAAGAGGGTAGTCTTAAGCCTTCATAAGGATTTAGCTCCCGTAAAGGTAGCGGTCCTGCCTTTACTTGCCAACCGCAAGGAGATTGTTGAATTAGCCGATAAAATATGCCGGAACTTAAAAAAGAGGTTTTTTTGTGTATATGACGACACCGCTGCGATAGGAAAGCTTTATCGCCGACAGGACGAAATAGGCACTCCGTTCTGCTTGACTGTCGACGTTCAATCCATAGAGGATAAAAAGGTAACCGTAAGAGACAGGGATACAATGAAGCAGGACAGGATAAGTATCGATAAAGTGGATGGATATTTAACAGAGAGGTTGTGCAGTCTTGATTAAGAAGGAGGTTTAAGCAGAACAATGGCAAAAAAATATGTCTACTTCTTTGGCGGAGGAAAAGCAGATGGCAACGGTAAAATGAAGGAACTGTTGGGTGGCAAAGGAGCCAACCTTGCAGAGATGGCCGGGCATAAGGATTTACGCCTGCCTGTTCCGCCCGGTTTTACAATTACTACCGAGATTTGCACCCACTATTATAAAAATAAAAAGCGCTATCCGGCCGGTCTTAAGGAGCAGGTAAATAAAGCGATGAAAAAGGTAGAGGCAGTAATGGGCAAGAAATTCGGCATCCCCGATAATACGCTTCTGGTTTCCGTGCGTTCGGGAGCGAGAAAATCAATGCCCGGGATGATGGAAAC
>CAZPQS010000102.1:0-4567 GCA_964588765.1 uncultured Planctomycetales bacterium
GAGCGAATCCTCACTCTAAGAAGCATTGATTTACCCACGGGGAGAAGCTTCTGGGATCATACGGTGGTTATTATCCTGCCCGTATCCAAAACCCGCGGAACCCGCCTGATTCATTTTAAGGAAGATATACCGCTTAACAATTTTTTGGATATAAAGGTCGGTGATTATGTGGTTCATACCCGCTTCGGGATTGGTAAATTCTTAGGGCTGGAAAAGATTAAAATTACCGATGCATATAAGGACCATCTGGTTATCGAGTATGACCGCCAGGAAAAGCTGTTTGTTCCTGTCGACCAGGCACATTTAATCCAGAAGTACGTAGCCTTTGGCGTACGTTATCCAAGGCTGAATCGGTTGGGAACCGGGGAATGGCTGCGCACTAAGCACAGGGCAAAAAAGGGTATTCAGCAATTAGCCTGGGATTTATTGTCAACCGAAGCAATGCGCAAAGGCCAAATCGGCTTTGCTTATTCTAAGAATACACCCTGGCAGGAAGAGTTTGAGGCGGGTTTTCCTTATCCGGAGACTCCCGGTCAAACAAGGGCGTGGAAACAGGTAAAGCAGGATATGGAGCGTAAGCAACCAATGGACAGGATTTTGTGCGGAGACGTGGGTTACGGCAAGACAGAAATAGCTTTGCGCGCAGCCTACAAGAGCGTAATGAATGATAAACAAGCGGCATTTCTGGTTCCCACCACGATTTTAGCCCAGCAGCATTACCAGAATTTTAAAATGCGGATTGAGAAATTTCCCATTCGCGTGGAGATGCTTTCCCGCCTGGTTAAGAGAAGTCAACAAGGCAGGATAATTAAGGATTTAGCCGACGGCAAGGTCGATATAATTATCGGCACGCACCGCCTTTTAGCCAAGGATATCAAATTTAAGGACTTAGGGTTGGTGATTATAGATGAGGAGCAGAGGTTTGGGGTCAAGAGCAAGGAGTCCTTGAAACGCCTGCGTCTAAATTGCGACGTGCTTACCCTTACCGCTACCCCCATACCCCGCACCCTATATATGAGTCTGATGCAAATCAGGGATTTTTCAATAATAGATACCCCGCCAGAAAATCGCTTGCCGATTAAGACCTTTGTGTTAAAATATGACGATGATTTGATTCAGCAGGCAATCTTAAATGAGATAAAGCGCAGAGGGCAGGTTTATTTTATACATAATCGAATATTGGATATCGAGAAGGTAAGACAGAGATTAGCCCAGAAACTCACCCCAAAAATAAAAATCGGCGTTATTCACGGACAGATGCCTGTACGCCAGATAGAGTCAACAATGGGTAAATTCCTGAATTCCCGGGTTGATGTGCTTATTTCCACAGCCATAGTAGAGTCGGGCCTGGATATACCAAATGTCAATACCCTCATCGTAAATAACGCCGAGAGTTTTGGCTTGGCAGATTTACATCAATTACGCGGGAGGGTAGGCAGGTTCAACCGGCCCGCCTTTGCATATCTGCTTCTGTCCCCGAAAGGTATGTTAACCGATGAGGCAAAGAAGAGACTCGCTACCCTGCAGGAATATTCGGAATTGGGCTCGGGTTTTAAGATTGCTATGCAGGACTTGGAGATTCGCGGGGCAGGAAATTTATTGGGCACTCAGCAGCACGGATTTATTACTGCGGTAGGTTTTGATTTATATTGTCGGCTCTTGCGCGAGGCAGTGGAGGGATTTCGGAAAATCTCAAAATCCGCAATAACACATGATTAAACCTCTATTTTTAATTTTATGTTTGGTTTTTGGAAGTTCTGTAATCTCTGCCGAAGACGGCCTGGTAGCCATTGTTAATAATGAGGCGATTACTCAAAAGGACCTGAGCAACTTTATCAATTTTATGCGAATACAGATGTCCGCTCAATATTCCAAAGAGGAGGTCGAGCAAAGAATAAACCAGATGCGGCCGGATTTAATACAGCGGCTTATTGAGGACCGGCTCATTTTGCAGGCAGCTTATAAAGAGGATATTATAATCAATGAGAATCGGATAAAGGCAAGGGTGCAGCAAATGAGGAAGAATTATTTAACGGAAGCCGATTTTCAGAACGCATTGGCAGCCCAGGGGTTAAATTTAGCCGACGTAGAATTAAAGATTAAGGAACAATTGCTAATGATGGAAATAATCGACAGGAAGATAAGGGCCGGGATTGTCCTAAAGCCGCAGGAGATAACCGATTACTATAATGCGCATAGCCAGGGCCTTCAAAAACCGGAAGAGAGGCTGGTCAGATTCATAACAATTAAAGACCCAAAGCTGGCCAGGCAGATTCAAGAAACAATTGCCGAATATAAAGATTTGGATGCAATAAGCAGGAGCTATTCTTTAGAGATAACCGATTTGGGTTGGGTAGCCTCAGAACAGCTGAAACCTGAGATTGCCAAAGCAGTCTTCAATTTAGAGGCAGGAAAAATTTCTCCCTTTTTAGATTCAGACAGGAACCTTTATATATTCGAAGTTAAGGCAATCAGGCCTCCCGGTAAAGCGCCCCTTTCTGATGTACAAGGAGAAATCAGCAATTTTCTCTTTGAGAGAAAAATGCAGGAGGCGCTGGCAGAATGGTTAGAGGAACTTAAGTCCGAGGCGTATATCGAGATCAAGGGAAATTATGGAGCCGGTTAAAATAGGTATAACAATGGGCGATCCGGCGGGCATCGGTCCGGAAATAATTGCCAAGACCGTAGCTCAAAGGAGGATGGATAATTTAGGCAGGATTACGATTATCGGGGATAGATGGGTGTTTGATAAAATCAGAAATCAGAAACCAGAAATCAGAAATTTGGAATTTATCGATCTAAAAAATGTCTCTCAAAAAAATTTCAAATTTGGAAAAATAAGTAAGAGATTCGGCCGGGCAGCGATTGAATACCTTAAGAAGGCTGTCCAACTAATTAAGAGTGAGGCAATCGACTGTTTGGTTACTGCGCCGATTTCCAAGGAAGCCATAAATCTGGCCGGCTATAAATATAATGGACATACGGAGTTTTTGGCACAGGCTTTCAGAAAAAAGAAGCAGGATTTGGTGATGATGTTGCTTAACAGGTATCTTAAGATAAGCCTGGTAACGCGACATCTGGCTTTGCGCGGAGTGAGTTCTGCCTTGAATCGGGAAGTAATTTATAAGACTATTATTATAACCCATAAGGCCCTGGTTGAATATTTTGCTATTAGTCAACCCAGGATTTGTGCAACAGCCCTGAATCCTCATGCCGGAGAAGGCGGTCTGCTGGGTAAAGAAGAGATTAAACTGATTCTTCCTGTAATAAAAAAGGCGAGGCGATTAAGAAAGAATATCACCGGGCCCTTGCCGGCAGATGCGGCTATATCTTTCGCAAAACAGGGCCGGGTTGATGCCGTGATTGCGATGTATCATGACCAGGCATTGATACCCTTGAAGATTCTTGATTTTGAATCCGGGGTAAATCTTACATTGGGCCTTGATTTTGTGCGGACTTCACCCTTGCATGGCACCGGTTTTGATATAGCCGGTAAGAATATCGCCAGCCCCAACAGCCTGATTGCCGCCATAGAGACTGCCGTTGAGTGCACGAGGAATCTGAAGAAAATCAAGATAAATAATTAATTCTAATGAACCCGCCACTTTTTTCGCTCTTGAGAGGACCGTTTCTTAGATTATAGGGATTTTGCTTCGAGCACGAAACTTTTTGCCGTCTGCTACGGTTTACGGCTCGTTACGGGACGGCTTACGTAATAGCGTCCTTCACTCGCCGTAAATCCTTGCAGACAAATGCCAAAAAGTTTCTGATTGTGCTCTTCAGCAAAACCCTAAAATCTATCTATGAACGGGGATAAGGTTATTCTGTTGAGGAAGCAAGACCAAAGGGAACGATTCAGGCCTAAGAAGCGATTCGGGCAGAATTTTCTTGTTGATAAGAATATACAGAGGAAAATCATCAAGGCCTGCGAGATTACTCCTCAGGATACGGTTTTGGAGATAGGAGCCGGCAGGGGGGAGCTGACCAGGTTAATCGCCCGGGAATGCGATAAGGTGTATGCATTGGAAATAGATCCTCATCTCTGTTCTATTCTTAAGGATGATTTTTCCGATGCTCAGCAGGTGGAGATAATCAATCAGAATATTCTCAAGTTCGATATCTCCAGGCATTTCGGTGCTGCTTCCGGAATAAAGGTTATCGGTAATCTGCCTTATAATATTGCCACGCCAATAATTGTGCATTTACTCAAGTTTCGTGATAAAATAGAAAACATATTTATTACCGTTCAGAAGGAGTTTGCCCGACGAATGGTTGCATCGAAAGGCGGTTCTGATTGGAGTGCGTTTAGCTGCCTTCTGCAGTATTATACAGAGCCAAAGATACTCTTTTTAATTAAAAAGACTTGCTTTAGGCCGCAACCTAAGGTAAACTCTGCATTAGTAAAATTGACCCCGAAGGGGAGAGTGCCTTTGGATAAAGTGAGGCAGGAGCGGTTATTTAAAATTATTCGTTTGAGTTTCCAGCAAAGAAGAAAGACCTTAAGAAACGCTCTCTGGGGGGTAATTTCATCCGAGAGATTAAATCAATATTTTAATCGATATAATAT
>CAZPQS010000103.1:0-4516 GCA_964588765.1 uncultured Planctomycetales bacterium
TCTTTAACTCGCGCTTGATAAAATCCAGCATACAACACCCTTTATATTTGCCACAAAGACACGAAGACTCTAAGAAAGAAACATAACAAAATTACTTGGTGTCTTAGTGCCTTGGTGGCTATTCATCATACTGGTTTATGTATCCGATATTTTTCCCAATGTTTATATTCCTCTGAAACAGACATTATCTTCTCTTGCTCCTTAGGGGAAATCACCACGGCAATTGCCCAACGTTTGGGTTCGTTAATATTAGCCAGATTAACCCTGGCTTTAGTATAACAAATATCCACAAAAGATTGTTTGCCGTCAATTTTACCTTGTTTCCATTCATAGTAAAGTTTTCGCAAACCTAATTTTCCGGAGAAAGCCTCGTCAAAAAGATAATATTTTTGACTTTTTCCTTTTTTCGGATCCGGTCCGCCTTTATATTTATCCAGAACAGCTTCGCGATAAAGATATGGCCGGGCGCCGTCCGGCCCGAAGGTCTGATATTTATAGGTGACATAACGTTCTACATCAGCCCGATGAAACCGCCATGACCGACCCGCTTTAAAGGCCGGCAATTTTCCGCTTTTAGCCAAGCGATAGACGGTTTTTTCATCCACCCTCAAGTATTTGGCGACTTCTTTTACAGTAAGTATTTCAGGTAAATCCATAACTAATTAATAGGTAATATCTAACAGTATTCGTTGTTTTTTGTCAATTTTAAGTGGACTCTTTTGGACAGTTCTAGACAATAGTGGACACATCAAGACATTGACCCATATAGTATCCCCTCCCCCTCCAATTGAGACGGAGACCCTAACTAAATTAGTAGATATACCTCTCCAAATTAGTAGAAGTCCTCCTACAAAATAGTAGAAGCTCCCCTACAGATTAGTAGAATACTCTCTATCAGAGTTTGGGATAGCCCCTACAAAAGTTAAGTATACTCTATACAGAAATTAAGTAGACTCCCTCTAAGGCCTTAGTAGACCCCCTTCTAAAGTTCGGGATACTCCCTACCAGAGTTCGGGATACCCTCATCTGGTTATTTGCTCTCCCCCTTACGGGGTTTAATGTATTTATTCCTTATTCTTTTTCTAACGGGCCAAACCCCATTAGAGATTACGGTCACCGTTGGTGTCCTATCTCTAACGGGCTAAACAAGGCGGAAATTTCGGGTAATGGTGATGGGCTCCAAGATGGAAAACAGTTTTCTGCATTATTGTTTGTTAATCTTCTTAGGTTTTTACCGTCGCTATCCATTATATAAATATTTCTACGGCCAGGATAACCTGAATCAAAAGCAATCTTAGTTCCATCCGGACTCCAGGCAGGGACTCTGTCTTCTGCCTTATTATCCGTTAATCTAACCTGGCTGGTTCCATCCGTATCCATTACATAAATTTCGCTGTTGCCGTCCCGTTTTGATTGAAAGGCAATCTTAGTACCGTCCAAACTCCAATCAGGATGTGAATCGTGCGCTTGGCTTTCCGTTAGCCTGGTTTGGTTTTTACCATCGGCATCCATTATATAAATATCATAATGGCCGTTTCTGTCTGAATGAAAGACTATCTTAGTTCCATCCGGGCTCCAGGAGGAACCATAATCCGATGCCGGATTTTTAGTCAGATTTTCCTGTTTTTTCCCATCCACATCCCTGATATAAATTTCATTGTTACCGTCTCGATTCGATGAAAAAGCAATCTTGGTGCCATCAGGGTTCCAGACAGGGGCACATTCAACTATGTTATCTTTTGTTAATTTCTGTTGATTTTTACCATCAATATCCATTATATAAATCTTGTAATTACCATCGCGATTTGAATAAAAAGCAATCTTTGTGCCGTCCGGACTCCAGACAGGTGATAAATCCCATCCTTCATTATAAGTTAGTCTCTTCTGATTTTTGCCATCTATATCTATTACATAAATTTCGTAATTACCATCCATATTTGATTGGAAGATAATTTTTGCTTCTGATTGGGTTAGAGCATACAGATGACGGTGGATTTGATTAGCCCGCATTCTTACTTCCGGGTCATTGCTTTTGCTTGCTTCTTTCAGGAGATCTGCAAATTCTTTTATAGGACGCAGATGGTCGCTGATAGACTCAGATTTATTATCCTGTGAATCTGCGTGTATCGGCGTCCTGTTCTTACGATATTTTTGAATCAGCCCTTCGCCTATCTCAATCAATTTTGCTTGAGCCTCTTCCCGTATTTCCCAATCGTCCGAACTGAGTTGTTGGATGAGTAGCGAGTAGTCAGTAGTGAGGGGCGAGGGTTCGTCTGACGGCGTCCCTTCGGGTGCTTCGCTCGGTACTCGTTGCTCGCTACTCGCTACTGGCTTCTCTGTCGTCCCACAACCCATAATAGCCACTGAGACAAGTAGAAAATTAATTAATAACTGTTCTTTCATGTTTTACCTGTTTAATCCATAAAAGACTGACGACTGCTATTGCCCCTGCCGAATCAGCTATGAAATCAAAGACATCCATCTGCCGGCCGGGGACATAGTATTGGTGTAACTCATCAGAGAAGCCGTACAGGATAGATAGCACCAATATAACAAAAAGCAGATGTTTCTGCAATACGTTTGTTTTGATAGTGGAAAAAGCCCGCCAGCAGAGATAAGCAAATAAGGCGTATTCCAAAAAGTGAGCGATTAAGTCTATGTAATCAATCTGAAACGGAGTCGGTAGTTCGGGTAATTTCTGGCTGGAGACATAGAAAATTAGAGCGGCATACAAGATAAACGGCAACCAGCGAGTTAGAATAGGTTTCATCATTCGTAATCTATTAGCGGAACGAAGCCACAGATTTCACAGATTAACTGAATTATTTAATCCGTGCAATTTAATATACGACCCTTTCCCATTCAAGACTCTTACCACCAAAATTAATAATAAGCCCCACTTTTAAGCCGGTTGCTTTAAGATAATTTATGACTTGTGCCCGCTCTATATCGGTAATCTTACTAACGCCCTTTAATTCCACTAAAACCTTATTGTCAACTATAAAATCCGCCTGATATTGTTTATCGAGTTTTTCTCCTTTACAATAGATATCTAATTTGACTTGGTTGGCAAACGGTATTTTTGCCTTTTCTAATTCTTTGCCCATTACTTCTTCATAAACTGCTTCCAGAAAACCAGATTGTAATTCCCGATGAATTTCCATAGCCATACCGATTATTTTATAGGTCAGGTCTTTATAAAGGAATCCATTATTCTTATTCATAAAATTACACCGATTAATCTGTGTAATCTGTGGCTAACTTTATTTGGCTAAATAATTATCATTATTCTATTACGGTCTGACATTGAGGAAGTGCTTGCAAAAAGAATCGGCCGTATTTTTTAGTGACGACCCGGTTATCAAGAATGGCGACCATGCCTTTGTCCGTCCGGGTACGGATAAGCCGGCCAAAGCCCTGGCGCAGTTTGATAATCGCTTCAGGCACAAAATAGTTCATAAAGGAATCTATGCCCCGGCGTTCCATCTTTTCTATCTTGGCCTCGGCAATCGGTTCAGTGGGCACCGGGAACGGTAGCTTGGTAATAATGATATTTCCTAAAGCGGCCCCCGGCACATCAACCCCTTGCCAGAAGCTGTCGGCGCCGAATATGACCGAACCAACCTGGTTTTTGAATTCTTCCAGCATTTTATGACGCGGGAGGTTCTTGCCCTGCAGATAGGAAGTCATGCCTAATCGGTCTAATTCCGGATAAAGCCGGTCATAAACCCGGTTCATTAAATCATAGTTTGTGAAAAGCACAAAGGCGTTGCCTTTGCTCTGGTTAAGATATTTAAGGATGCGTTCACTGGCGATTGGTAAAAAGGATTCTTTGTCATTAGGGTCGGGCATATCGCGGGTCAGGAAGATTTTTACCTGTTTCTGGTAATCAAAAGGCGATCCGAGCATAACTTCTTTGGCTTCTTTTAAGCCGAGTACATTTTTTAGGTAACTTAACCCTTGCTGGGGTGAGGTGGCCAAGGTCGCGCTGGTCAGGACCGCGGTTTTAAGGTGGTCAAAGAGGAGCGACTTTAAACGTTCGGCCACCTCAATCGGTGCACTTTTTAGGATGATGTGCGGTTTTAAGAATCTGGTCTTTTTTACTTCGACCCAGTAGACATAATCTTCATCGGTTTGATTAACGAACATATCCAATTCCATAGCCATTGCGGCGGTGCGGGTGACAAAGGCGGAAAGTTCGACTTCATCCCATTTCCGGCCCGGTGTTTTATATTTTTTCTTGCGTAGGGATTCTTTCAGTTCCTTTAAATCGAAGTGGAGCCGGGAGAGGGCGGAAGAAAGCGGGTTATGGACAAATGATTTAGTTTTTATCCGTCCGTTTTCCGGGGCATCTTTACCAAACCAGTCCAGGACTGTATTAAAAAACTCCTCAGCCGACTCTTTTGCGGCCAGGAGTGATTTTTTGCACTCTTTTAGATGGGTGATGCGCGGCGGGATAAAAGAAAGCAATCCTTTGTTCGTACGCGGGTTATAAATAGAGTTAAGGAGATAATTG
>CAZPQS010000104.1:0-4484 GCA_964588765.1 uncultured Planctomycetales bacterium
TGCCGAGGGAGGGAGTCGAACCCTCACGACCTTTCGGTCACGGGTTTTTGAGACCCGCGCGTCAGCCAATTCCGCCACCTCGGCGAATCTGATAGGCCTTGGGCGGACCCAGAATTTCAGAAAGCACAATTCCTTCCTCAAGTTTATCCGTTGAGAAGGCAGGCAGTTCCTCCTCCTCTTCTTCCGTTCGTTTGGGCGGGGGCTCAATCTTTGTTGGTTTAAACTCCGCGATTTCTACTTCCGGTTTTTTAATTTCCTTTTTAACGATAACCGGCTCTTTGGGGCTTTCTAATCTTTCTGATTTAGGCTCAGGAGGGGTTTCTTCAGGCAGGGGGAATCCCAGGGTTTTGAAAAGTTCGTTAATCTTCTCCTTTGCCGGCTCTCTCTGCTCTTCTTTTTGCTGTTCCTGCAGAACCCTGGTTAACCTCTGGATTAGGATGATGAAGATGACGAATAAAAGAAACCGCCACATTATTTTTTCTTCTTTTCAGAAGGTTTTCCGATGCGCTCACGCATTGACGTATCCGCCTGAATATTGCGAAGGTTATAATAATCCATTACCCCTAATTTCCCCTCACGGAATGCCTGGGCAATTGCCTTGGGGACTTCTACCTCAGCCTCAATAACCCTTGCGCGCATTTCCTGTGCCCTTGCCTTCATCTCCTGTTCCTGGGCAACAGCCATTGCCCGCCGGGTTTCTGCGCGTGCCTGGGCTACCTTTAAGTCTGCTTCGGCCTGACTTGTCTGAAGTGCCGCTCCTACGTTTTTTCCTACATCCACATCAGCAATGTCGATAGAGAGAATCTCAAATGCAGTTCCTGCATCCAGGCCTTTGGTGAGTACAGTTTTAGAAATTGTATCCGGATTCTCTAAGACATGCTTATAGGTTTCAGCCGAACCGATGGTGGTAACAATGCCTTCTCCGACACGGGCAATGATTGTTTCCTCGGTTGCTCCGCCAACCAGGCGCTCTAAGTTGGCTCGCACGGTAACCCGCGCCTTAGCCTTCAGCTCTATTCCGTCCTTTGCCACTGCCGCTAAAATTCCCTCTTTTGGCGCGTCAATTACCCGTGGATTAACCGAGGTCTTTACTGCATCCAGGACATCGCGGCCGGCCAGGTCAATGGCGCAGGCGCGCTCAAATTTTAGATCCAAATTTGCCTTATCCGCCGAGATTAGCGCCTTTACCACGCGGATGACGTCACCGCCAGCAAGATAATGCGCCTCCATGCGGTCGGTAATTACGGAAAGGCCAGCCTTATGCAGCATTATCATTGAGTTGATAATCACATGAGGGTCAACCTTTCTCAGCCGCATGCCTACCAGGCTAAATGCGCCGATGCGTACACCAGCGGCAATTGCCGCAATCCACAAACGGACCGGGATAAGATAAACAAACAAAAATAAAAAGGCGATGATGATGAGAACCAATAAAGCTAAGAACGGCATTATCTCCTCCTTTGTCGTCAGTAGAAGCTATTCCCTGAGATTATACCTTGAGCAAGGCCAAACCCCAAGCGTATTAGAGTTCCTTTACGATTATTCTATTGCCTTCTGTCCTTACTACCTTAATTTGTTTATCCTTGTCAATAAATTCGCCTTCGGTAATTACGTCTTGCGCGTTTCCTTCGATTATTGCCCGTCCGGTCGGCCTTAATGGCGTAAGGCTCCTGCCCGTTTTCCCTAAATAGAATTCCCGTGAGGCAGCGGATTGAAATCCCTCTTTTTTTGTTTCGGCAAAACTCAAGATAATCCTTTTCCATAACCTTGTACGGGGCAGGAACCTCCAGGATAGGATTATCGCAATAAAGGTGATAATAATGGCAAAACTCAATGTATAGAAAGCCTGGATTAATTGGGCCCTGGGTGCAGAGAGGGGGTGTTTGACTAAACTCAAAAATATGCCGGCAAGGATAAGGATAATTCCCGAGATTCCGGTAATGCCGAAGCCGGGGATAACAAAGATTTCTAAAAGCAACAGCAGGATTCCCAGGAAGAAGATAATCAGCTCAGTCCAGCTGGCTAAGCCTACTAAATAATGTCCCCAGAAAAACAAGGCCAAGAATAATAAACCCAGGGTTCCGGATATTCCCCAGCCGGGAATCTTTAATTCAAATAGGATGCCCAAAAAGCCAAGGGTTAAAAGTAAGGGGCTGACTAAGGGGTGGGTGAGAAAGCGCACCAGGGCCTCCGACCATGTGGCCTTGGCTTGAATTATTTCTCTGTTGCCTAAGCCTAAATAATCAAGAACTTCCCGACGGTTGTTAAGAATCTCGCCAGCCAGACCAAATTCCTTTGCCTCCCCGGCAGTAAGATTTAGCAATTTCCCCCTTGAGCTGATGGTTTTGATAATCCGGATATCCCTTGATTTATATTCTTGCCTCGTTCTTTCTAATTCCTCAGCAGTTAAAATTTTAACCTCATCATTTATTTTTACTTGCTCTATTTGATAATCCTTATCTACCATTGCCAGGGCTAAGTTTACCGGATAATTATTCTCTTCGGCCAGGGCTTTGAATTTTGCCCTGATTGCCGAGATTGTCTTTTCATCAGTTAGCTCATCCTTACCACCGGTAAAACCCATTGCCCGCGGCTCAGCCGAACCAATGCTTGAGCCGGGCGACATGATGATTTTCTCGCAGGCGAGACTGATTAAGGCGCCGGCTGACCAGGCGTGGTCATCAACAAAGGCAATGGTGGGGATTGGCTTTATTTTCTCAAGGTAATCGCAGATTTCCACTGCTGCATCCACGCGGCCGCCAAAGGTATCAATCTCAAGGATTATTGCGCTTGCCTGAGTACCGCCTGCTTCACTGAGTGAGCGCTTGATAAATCCAGATACACCCAGGTCAATCGCACCCTTTATCGGAATGACATAAACCCCATTAGAAGTTTTTGTCAAGGCTGAAACGTCTTGCTTGCTTCTGGTGGGGTAGAGCGATTCCTCAGTCTGAGAGAAGACCGGAATAGAAATACAGGCAAGAATTAATAAAAGGAAGATAATCTTTTTCATGTCGATGATAATATAGCACCTCAACACTTAATTGTCAATGTTATTGACCCCGCAGCTCTTATTATTCAAAGAATACCGATAGCTTCCCCCTTAACAAAACTATTGAATATTTAAAAGGTGCGGGGTTGACAGTTAGGGCTATTGATGATATGATTTAAAAAATCATGGGGCTGTAGCTCAGCTGGGAGAGCACTTGCATGGCATGCAAGGGGTCGAGGGTTCAAATCCCTCCAGCTCCACCAATGGGAATACGGGGTGTTGGAGAGATACTCACGGAAGGTACCTTCCGTCGAAAAAATCAATCGGCGCTCTTTTAAAATAAAGTTCGAACCAATCTTTTTAAGAAATTCTTTCTTTGATTCTAAATTTCCCTTACGGACTTCGTAACTTGCTCTGTTGAGTGTGGTTACGAAGTCCTTTGCCTGTTCGAACCTGTTATTACCCTCATCTGCAAAATCTCTCACCCTTTCCTGTAGTTCTTTCTTGTCATTAACTAAGCTATTCTTCTTAAGGTTGTATTCTTCAAGAGAAAGGTTGCCTTCAAGGTAGAGGTCTATAATTTTACTTATCTTTGCGTCTATTCCATTAATCTGACTTTTGAGATTTTGCAGATGAGTAAGTGATGATTGGACGAATTGCTCTTTGTCTTTATCTAATTCTCTTAATATATTCTTTGCCCAATCATCACTTAAAGAAACTTTTTGAACGACCTCGTTTATCTGTCTTGCAAGTTCTTCCTCACGCACATAAACCTGTTTTGAGCCCTTGCAGGGCGCAAGCTTTCTTGTGCAGTGGTAGTAGTGGTGTCCTTTCTGTGTTTCTGCGGTAACCGCTGCACCGCAAACCCCACAACGCATCAAGTCCTTAAAAACAAAATATTTTGTATGGCTGTCTTGCGCCCTGCCTCTTTGCTTTAAGACCCTTTGCGCTCGGTCAAAAAGTTTCTTAGGTATAATTGGTTCGTGTTTACCCTCAAAAAGTTCACCCCAATACCGCATTAGGCCATAGTAGAAGGGGTTAGTTAGGATAAGCACACACTTACTTACAGAGAATCGCTTGTCGTTGCGGCTGGTTAGGCCCAAAGCGGTTACTGTGTCTATCAGCCGCTCTATGGAATACTCACCGGTTGCATACAACTCAAACATTTTCCTTACGAGGGGCGCTTTTTTAGGGTCAATGAGGATTGTGCGGTATTGGGGGTGATTAAGGTAGCCGACTGGCGCGGGGCCAGAAAAGACACCGTTTCTAATCTTCTGCCTTATGCCTCTTTTGATATTTTCTGAGAGGTTGTCCACATAGTATTTGCTCTGGCCAAAGGCAATAGAGAGCATAAACTTGCCTTGAGCAGTGTTATCAAATCTGTATGTAGGGAATCTTAAGTCTTTGATTATGCCCCTATCCACAAAGTAGATAATTTTGCCGCCATCAAGGGAGTTCCGCGCCAGTCGGTCTGGATGCCAGGCGATGATGC
>CAZPQS010000105.1:0-4479 GCA_964588765.1 uncultured Planctomycetales bacterium
CAACATAAATGTGGTCTATTCTATGCGTATTAAACGACGATGCCCTTCTTATAATTCCATGGACTTCGTAACCCTTAGAAAGCAAAAGCTCCGCCAGATACGAACCATCCTGACCGGTTATTCCTGTAATTAATGCTTTTTTCATTTTTTCTCCTGTTTATTATTTTATCGACCTGTTAATCGCCTTTACGATTTATTGTTAGTTATTCTTAAATCTTCTTTCAAAATATTCCGATCCGTAAACAGCGAAATGATTATTAACCAAGTTCTCTTTATTATATTTCAGGGTTTTATTTGTTTCCATATCAATAACCTTGCCCCCCGCCTCCTGTACTATCATTTGCCCGGCGGCCGTATCCCATTCCATGGTAGGGCCTAATCTCATATAAATGTGGGCTTTATTTTCCGCAACAAGGCAGAATTTCAGAGAGCTGCCTGCGAAAATACATTCTATTCTTCGATATTGCCTTCTTAATTTTTCCAGGTAATTCAGCAACTGTTTAGTTTTATGAGAACGGGTCACCGCAATGACTATTTTCTCTTCTGGTTTGCCGTTGATAATGGAAAGTTTCATTTTGTTTCCTTTAGAATTTATTTTGTAAGCACCTTCGTTTTTTACGGCATAGAAAAGTTCTTTTTTTGAAGGAACATATATTACGCCCAAAAAGGGCCTATCCCGATAAATGAGCGAGATATTCACAGTAAACTCCGTAATTCTCTTTATTAATTGCTTGGTCCCATCTAAAGGGTCAACAAGCCAGAAATATTGCCATTTCTTTCTTTCTTTAAAATGCGCTTGCCTGCTTTCTTCGGAGATAATGGGAATTCCGGGGAAGAATTTTTTAAGCCCTGCGAGGATTAATTCTTCGGAAGATTTATCAGCTGCCGTTATAGGGCTTTTATCCTTTTTTGTATAAATCTTTGTGCCGATAACATCATAAATGTTCATAATTCGCTTACCCGCCGAATAAGCTAAATTTATTATTTTTTTTATATCTCTGTCTTTGGAAACCATTTGCTGTCAAGTAAGCTTCTTGATTTAAAAAATTACGAAAGTAAACTACCTTTCAATATATTTGTTTTGAAATAAATAATCTAAAATAACTTTTGCGCTTTCTGCCTTTGTTAATTCTTTAGTATCTACGACTATTTCCGGATTTTGCGGCTCCTCATATGGCGCTGAAACACCGGTAAATTCTTCTATCTGGCCAAGGCGGGCTTTCTTATAAAGGCCCTTGACATCCCTATCTTCGCATACGGAAATATCTGCCTTTACGTAAGTTTCTATAAAATCTCCGCGTCGCACTAAATGCCTTGCTTTTTCTCTGTCTTTTTGATAAGGAGAAATAAAAGCGGTTATAATCAAATAACCGGCATCGCAAAAGAGCTTTGCTACCTCTCCAATCCTCCTTATATTCTCTTCCCGCTCTTGGGGCGAAAAACCCAAATCTTTATTGAGACCGTGGCGAATATTATCGCCATCCAAGATATAGGTATTACAACCCATTTCAAACAATAAAGCCTGAAGCTCAACGGCAATAGTCGATTTTCCTGAACAGGGTAGACCTGTTAACCAGATAATCGCGCCTTTATGCTTATTCCGCTTTTCCCTATCCTGCTTTGATATGCCTGATTCATGCCAGGTTATATTTTTGCTTTTTATTCCATAATCCCTTCTTTTTTCTTTATAAAATTCGGCTAAAATCCTTGCCACGGGCTTACGCATAATTCTTTCATCAATATCCTCATCATTCTGGAGTTTTCTCCTTAATTCTTTACCTGAAATGGATACCTGACGATAGCCCTTTTCTTTAAATTCTTTTACTAACCCTACCCTGCCTATCTCTTCA
Source organism: uncultured Planctomycetales bacterium (assembly GCA_964588765.1). GTDB lineage: Bacteria > Omnitrophota > Gorgyraeia > Gygaellales > JAHJCI01 > CAZPQS01. The sequence goes on from CAZPQS010000105.1 coordinate 1,851, forward strand.
AAATAACCGGCAAAATCAACCTTAAACGGCTTGATTAGAAGCTCGCCGGCTAAATTATCAAATTTTTCATGAGCCGCAAAATCCCCCCACATTGCTTCGCCGGTATCAAAAGGCGCATCGGCATGCTTTCTTCCGATGATAATATCAGTAAACCCGTGGTTTTGCCTGTAGATAGCATGCATAACTGCTTCTTTGGGACCGGCATAAAACATTTTCATATCCAGCCCTATCAGTAAAAACTGGTCGCTTAAATCATAATTGAGGCTTTTCCAAAAATTTAAATCCTTATCCCCGAATCCTATAAGCTTATTTTTAATTAACGCCTCGTAGGATTCCATTCTGACTTCTGCAGGAATATCGTCTGACTTAGTTGCACCTACCAAAGGATTTAATACGACCCCGGTAAAAAAACCGTCTTTGGTATTTTTTTCCATCGTATATACCATTGCGTACTCATGAGCCCGATGAAGAGCATTTCTTGTCTGAAATGCGACAACCCTCCTCCATCCCCTCTCCCTGAATAAAATCCTTGTTTCTTCCGGAGAAAGCATGTACTTACCGTATACAGGATGATTCAATTGAGGAAGGGCCCAAATTTTCCCCCCCAGGAGACAATCTCTTTTGTCTTCATTTACAATACGGGGGCCGGGATGGTCTTGTCTCTCGGTGCCATACACAGACCTATTATATTTAGCCTTATCAAAAGGATAAAAGCTTGAAACTTCTAAAATGCCGATAATGACTCCGTATTCATTCTTTAGCGTCACCCTCTCCCCGATTTCAAATCCACTGCCTTGTTCTTTAGATATGGGAAAAGCTAAGGGTATTGTCCAGGCGTATTTTTTGCCATTTCTTACTATATACTCTTTATCCAAAACATTATAGAATTCACCCTCGTCCATCGGGCCTTCTAAAGGAGACAAGGCCCCATCGGCAATGCGATAGAATATGGAAAGGTCGGCATTGCCGATAGTATATGCTTTAAACTTCAATGCCTGCTGTACAAAAGACTCTCTTTCTATTTCAGGAATAACTCTGTTAACAAGCCCATTTCCTCCGTGAGCAACGGGAATAATGTCTGTCATAATAATATACCTTTCGTTTATTCTTACTGAAGTCTGCCCTTATAGATTAATAGAACTGTACACTGCAGGTTATTAACGCCATCCTAACAATTCAGACTATCTTAAAGGTCTTAATAATAGTAAATGCACCCAGGATTATGGTAATTACAGCGATTGCTAATTTTAATTTCTTTTTACTTATTTTCTTTACGCTTTTAGCACAAAAAGGAACAGAGGCTACGGCGCCAATAATAATAAAAGGCGCCAGTTTCCAATCGAGAGGATTTCTTGAAACAAATATATAAGTAATTACTCCCACTAAACAGGTTAAACCCTCGGCCAAAGAGGTAATTCCTACGGCACTCCTACCTTCTACCCCGGATAAAACCTGTCCGCTGGTTACCACAGGCCCATAACCTCCGCCGCTCATCCCTTTATTAAAGGAAGCAATTAAACCTAAAGCAATGATCTTCTTCCAGGAGAAACTAAATTCCTTATTAAAACAAACAATGATAATTATCCCCATTGAGAGAACCAGGCAACCAATATAAAGTTTTAGCCAGAATTTAGGAATATTAACTGCGACAAAAACAGCGGCAATTGTGCCTACAATACTGCAAACTGCCAAAAGTATTGCAACCTTTAAGTGTAAAGGTATTCCCCTTTTGAAACTCTCAATATATCCTAAGGACTTCAATTTCCTTACGATAATCGAGATGTTTGTAGTTTTTGGTTTAAGATTCACATTTCCCTCGCGATGATGGAAGAAAGCGGCCAATAGCCCGGAAATTAACTCTGACAATAAAATTACAGGAACAATTTGTAAAGGCCTAAAGCCCATAATTAAAAGAAGAGGGGTTAAAGTCGTTCCGTATCCCATTCCTAAGGTTGAATCTATATATTCACAGAAGAAAGCAGTTGCTACTATAGCGATAATGATATTTAAAGACAATTCTGGCATCTTTTATTTACATTAATTTTTGCATCACGAAGGTAATTCATAATTTTCTTCTAATTCTCGAATTAAGGAAATGGTCTGCGTTTAGGAACAGTACCTTCTAAATTCTCCCACTCCCTCCTTAGATTCTCATATTCCCGCTGTTTTCTCTGTAAGAAATGGAAGGTGAGTTCTGCTTTTTCTCTTAAACCCTTGGGGGTTAAGATATAGGAAATTCTCTTTAGCTTATGATTTTTATGAGAAAAGTTTTTTATCTTTACCAGACCTTTTTTGCTAACTTCTTTGATGAGGTAGTTGGTCTTTCCTAAGGAAAAACCTAAATGGCTTGATAAGTCTCTCTGGGTGGGACTGCTGTCTGAGGACAAGATACGCAGGATATTAAAGATATCTTCTCTTAATGATGGATGTTCATTCATTGAACAATATTATAGGAAGGATTTAATTAACTGTCAAGTAATAATTTAGGGGGTGTATTCGCTGGAAGTCGTCCTGTAGTCTTACAATATATCGTCTTCCTCTAAATAATCTCCGCTTTGTACCTCAACAATCTTTAAAGGAGAATTGGTAGGATTCTCTAAGCGGTGAGTATAGTGCAGAGGTATATAGG
>CAZPQS010000106.1:0-765 GCA_964588765.1 uncultured Planctomycetales bacterium
CTTCGGCACTCCGCGCAACCTCGTTCAGGAATCAGTAAAGAGGGCATTATATAAGCTTTCCCCCGAACAGATTTTCATCCAGACCATCCCTGCCTTGAGAGAAAAGATGATTAATGCGGTCAGTGAGTTCGGCGTACCCGCAGAGAATATTCTCTGCGAGCCGGCAATGGCTGACACTGCCGCAGCCCTAGGATATGGCGTTACTTACTTATATAGACAAGATAAGAACGCCACTATCGTAGTCCTTACCGCAGACCATAAGATTGAGCCAGTTGAGGAGTTTTGGAAGTCATTAGAGGTTTGCATACAGGCTGCACAGGTTGGTTCTAATGTGGTTTGCTTAGGTATTACTCCTACCCGGCCGCACACCGGTTTTGGCTATCAGGAAGGCGGAGAGGCAACCCAAATACCGGGTATCCGCGTATTACAGTCATTCAAGGAGAAACCCGACCTTGAGACCGCCAAGAAGTATGTCGAGTCCGGGAATTACCGCTGGAACTCAGGGATGTTCATCTTTGATGCCCAGACTCTCATAGACGCCTTCAAGGTCCTTTCCCCTGAATACTACGAGGGCTTAAAGAGTATGGTTGAAGCAGACCAGGATTCATTTGATACCATAGCAGAAGAGGTCTTTACAACCTTCGTCCAGTACAAGAAAGAGGGCTCTCCTTCAGGGGAGATAAAGGCCGGCAAGAACTCCATTGATTTCGTCATCATGGAGCCCTTAAGCCAGGGTAAGTCTCCGCAGCAGAAAATCTTAAGCTT
>CAZPQS010000106.1:775-4333 GCA_964588765.1 uncultured Planctomycetales bacterium
AAGTTCTTCTGGGAGGATGTGGGAGATTTAGGCTCCGGACTAAGAACAGCCAACCCCGAATCAATTGACGAACAGGGTAACCTTATCTTCAATCACGCCCAGGCCTCCTTAGAACTAACTAACACTAAAGACTCAAATATCCTTATCCAGGAAGGAAGCACACCTAAGAAGGTGGTAGTCAAGGGAGCAAGAGACCTCCTTATCGCCATCGGCTCTCACTCAAACTCAGTGGTGGTTATGCCTATTGATAAGACCCAGGAGGTAAAGAACTTACAGGCAGAACTGAAGAAAGAGGAGAAATACATACCTTATCTTAACGGCTCTGTTGATGATACTACTCCAAAAGGTCTAACCTTCCCATATGATTCAACCAACACAATACTCAATTCAAACCAGAGCTTAGTTGCTACCATCTCAACACAAGACACAACCGTAACTTGGGAAGATGATACTGTGTATGTGCTGATTGGGGAGTATCAGAAAGAATTAGAGACAATAAAGAAGGCCAGAGATATTTCCTCTAGCCCCATCCAGCCCCGCGCACCGAATCAAGACAAAGACATTCCTTCTTCCAAAAATTCCTTTGGTCCTAAGTCTATTCATGCGGCTCAATTAAATGATTCACAGCGCCTGGTACTATATTTTAAGGAAAATTCACCCGAGGGATTGACTGAGTTGATGAGGGAGATTTTACATGATAACGATATTCCACGGCTCAGCAGTTTATTTAAAGAAATTGCTAACATTACGCGGGGAAGTCCGGAATTTATTCCAATTGTAGTTAAATCCTTCCAGATTTTACCTACCCCACATCCTTTCTTAAATAATAGACAAATAGCCTTAATGGTAATTAAACCTGATGCGCAGGGAAAAGAGGAACAAATTATAAGCGACTTAAATTCAGAAGGATTTAAGGTTGTTTATAGGCTCAAAGAAGAATTATCCAGCCAAACTTTAGATGAGCTTTATGAAGCGCATAAGGGTAAGCCTTTCTACGGTGAATTAGTAGAATATATGTCTTCGGGCCCGGTTACTGTCCTTGTTTTAATAAGAAAAGATAGCGGAGAGGCTTGGGAATACTTAAGAGAGGTAATTGGTCCTGTTGATTGCACGGCAGGCTTGAGAAGAAAATATGGTAAAGATATATCAGCTAATGCCGTTCATGCTTCTGATTCTTATGAACGTACAATGCAGGAAATCTCGATACTGCTTGGTGATTCCGAACAGATTATCTCTAATTTAATTGAGAAGGCTATCCAGAATCTCATCTCAGAAGATCAAGAACAAATCTCTGCCATCAGGACGCAGGTAGAGGAGTTTAAAAATGAACCTAGAAGAACAGAGGCTGAAGAGGGTCTCGCCTTAGAAGAAAAACAGGTCATGGAAGCGATAGGCAAACATTTTCTTTTTGATGAGAAAGATAAGGAAGATTTAGAAGCCGATATTAAATGCATGTTTAAAGGGAATAATATTTTAAAATGGGTCGATTGGGAAAAGATAAGATATGAAGAAAATACAGTGTTTATACCATATCTTAAAGATCCTCAGAAAAGAATTAGTTATGAAATTAAAGTTTCTTTATTAAAGGATAAATCAGAATTTAATATAGAGATTAAAGAAATAAAATTTGATGATATTGTTAATAATAACAAGTTAATGGAAGAGATAGGTGATGAAGTAAAAAGATTGTGGTTAGGCAAGAATTTTGCTGAAGTAGTAATAAGTGCTACACAAGAGTTAATTACCGAGAAGTATAGGGTAGCCATGGAGGATAATTCCATCACCACATTAATCAAAATAGACAATGCTGAGCGCCTTATTGTTGTAGGCGATCTCCATACCGATTATAAATACTTAGAATTAATTCTAAAAGAAATTAGGGGGAAAGAAGTATTGAACGGAAATACTCATATGATTTTACTTGGAGATTTTCCTATTGGAAGTTTAATCTACGCTGATTCAGAAGGTAGATTTAGAAGCAACGCCATAAATGCCATTAGACTACTTTGGATGATTGCAGAATTAAAGATTGCCTATCCAAATAATTTTCATATCTTAGCGGGAAATGGCGAGTTGGGATTTGCTAAGAAAAGGGGAACAAGAGCATGTTTGGAAGGCATAATAGCCGCGTATGGAAAGAACGGGGATAATGCGGCAAAGGAATTCTTTAGAAATATACCTATGTTTGCTACAGTTGCTATAGCTGGCAAAAGATATTTCTTAAGTCACGGTGTTAATCTATTTCAAGGCATAGATTCTAATTTTGAGGAACAGGAGGGAAAAGGCAAAAAGACACTGATACTGACAAGCAAGGCGACTATGATTTCAAATGAAAAAGATCTAATTAATTTTAAACCAAATCAAGACTATTTTGATCTTACCTGTTACGCAAAAGTTGCTGGAACCTCGAGTCAAATAAAAACTTTGAAAACTAATCTTGGTGTAGATTATATCATCTCAGGACATATCCATATTATAGATACATCGAAGCCGGAGGAATTAGTTTCATTAGGGCTTGTACCTTTACCAAAAGAGATTCCCGCAGCTAAGCATAAGAATGATAATAATTTCTTTATTATAAATACATTCGGCGAGAAGGGTGTTTATTTAGATTTAACTGAGTTCACTAAATCATTAGAAGAAGCTCTAATGACCGTAGAGAAAGACCAATCAAAAGGCTCTCCTGCCGAATGTTTAATAACACTTTATGAGGATTTCAAAAATAAGCCAGTAACGGTTAAAGAATTAGCAAAATTCAGACGTTGTCCTGAAGCCTACATTCGAAATCACCTTAAAACGCTCGAATTATTAGATTTAGTAGACGTAGATAGAACAAGCAAACCCTTTAAATATATTTTAGATGATAAAAATCTTCCATTGCCGATAATCAGAGAGATATGTGAAATACAGGCGTTAAATCAGCATAGGTTGAAACAGGATGAAGATGAATTTGATAATATTCATACAAAGGTAATGGGTATTAGACTAACAAGATTCAACTATAAAGAATATACAGCACTATATTCTAGAGAACCAGATAAAGAAAGCTTTGAGAGACGTTTTACAGGGACTCCTGGAAGCGGAAGCTTTTCTGATTATTTCACTAGCGAAGAGGAATATGAAAGAGAAATGAAAAGAATAGAGAGAGAAGGTAGTCAGGAAGAGCGCAGAGGTTTTACGAATTCAGAAGATACCTCTGTATCTAAACCTGAATCCTCCGAAGATATATGGGAAAGACAAGTAGAGGCTTATCGGGAATGGAGGAGACAGGTAAGAGAGAATCCCGATGAATACATACCAAGACCTTATGGTTCGGGTTCCTTTGATGAATATCCAAATGAATATAATACCCTTGATGAACCCGGCCATTCTATTACCGTCCGCGGGCAGCGCCAGGCGCCGGTTAAATATGCTTTTGCCAAGCCCTATGCTTCCGACTTCAATAAGTTAGCTGATATTCTCTTGGCGGCAGTTCTGGTTAAGTTAAGATACTTGGTTATCAGCGGAAAGCGCACAGGCCCACCTACAAAAGAGGAATTAGAAGCAATCTTCCAGAAA
>CAZPQS010000107.1:0-4231 GCA_964588765.1 uncultured Planctomycetales bacterium
GTGCGCCTCCTCTCCTGTTCGGTCATCTTATAAATATTATCGTTTGCCGGGCTGGACAAAGGATATTTATTCTTTATTCCCTCCAAACCGGCAGAAAGCATCACTGAGAAAGCCAGATATGGATTACAGGCCGGGTCAGGCACACGGTATTCAATACGCATTGATTTCTCTCGTCCCGGTTTATACATCGGAACGCGGATTAAAGCCGAGCGATTCATATGCGCCCAGCATATATAAACCGGAGCCTCATAGCCTACGACCAGGCGCTTATAAGAATTCACCCATTGGTTTGTTGTGGAGGTAATCTCCGGGGCATGCTTAAGCAATCCGGAGATAAAATGTTTGGCAATAGCGGATAAATGAAATTTATCCTTTTTATCAAAAAAGGCATTGCTCTTGCCCCTAAACAGCGACTGGTGAGTATGCATTCCTGAGCCGTTTATGCCATAGACTGGCTTGGGCATAAAGGTGGCGTGCAGGCCCCGGGATTGAGCAATCTCCTTTACTACCAACCGGTAAGTCATCACATTGTCCGCCATAGTAAGCGCATCGGTATAGCGTAAATCAATCTCATGCTGGCTGGAGGAAACCTCATGATGGCTGTATTCAACAACAATACCCAGATTCTCAAGAACCTCTACAGTCTGATGGCGAACATCCTGAGCAATATCTAAAGGAGTGAGGTCAAAATACCCTCCCCTGTCCAGGATTATTGCATTTTGAGGATTATTAAAATAAAAATACTCCAGCTCCGGACCAACATAATAGGTAAATCCCATCTTTTTTGCTCTGGCTAAGTCCCTTTTCAGAATATAGCGCGGGTCACCGGCAAACGGCTTACCATCTGGTGTATAGATATCGCAGAACATCCTGGCAACCGGACGCTCCCTGGACTCCCAGGGAAGAAGAGCAAACGTACTTATATCCGGCCGGGCAATCATATCCGATTCTTCAATGCGGGCGAATCCCTCGATGGATGAACCGTCAAAGCCCATGCCGTCCTCTAGGGCGCGCCTTAGCTCATCCACGGTAATCGTAAAACCCTTTAAAAAACCCAGCACATCGGTAAACCATAAGCGTATAAATTTAATCTTATGATGTTTGACTAATTTTATCACATCCTGTTTGGTTTTTGGCTTCATCCCTTTACTCCCCTTATGAATCTCTCCATCCTTAGCAATGCCTCTTTTAGATTCTCATAACTTGAGGCATAAGAGATTCTGACATAATAATTAAATTCCCTGCCAAAGGCAGTGCCCGGCACAACCGCTACCTTCTCCTTCTTAAGTAACCGCTGTGCGAATTCTAAACAATTCAGACCTGTGTTTTTAACCGAAGCGAATATATAAAACGCCCCATTGGGCTTAATGCACTCAAGGCCTAACTTATTTAATCCATCAAGCATCAGTTCCCGGCGTCTTTTATATTCGCGCTTCATTCCTTCAACCGACTTCTTGCCTGTATGCAATGCCTCGCAGGCGGCCATCTGGCTGGTTATGGGAACGCACATTATGGTATATTGATGTATCTTGTTCATGGCGGCGATTATTTCCTTTGGTCCGCAGGCAAAACCCACCCGCCAACCGGTCATGGCATAGGACTTGGAGAATCCATTCAGATAAATAGTGATATTCTTCGCACCGGGAAGCGAAGCAAACGGCGTATGCTCAAAGTCATAGGTAAGATCTGCGTAAATCTCATCTGATATACAGAACAATTTATTCTTTAAGATTACCCTCTTGATTTCTTCTAATTCCTTTTTGGTATAAGAAATACCCGTAGGATTTGTTGGGTAATTTAAAACAATTGCCTTGGTCTTTCTATCTATGTGCTCATCCAGGCTCCCGGGCGTAATCTTAAACCCCTGCTGCCTTGTATTTATGTACACCGGTATGCCGCCTGATAATTCTACCAGGGGTGCGTAAGAGACGTAACCGGGCATCGGAATCAAAACCTTATCGCCGGGATTTAGAATTGCGCGCAGCGCCAAATCATAACCCTCGCTCACCCCTACGGTAGTCAGAATTTCATCCTCCGGGCTGTATTGGAGCCCGTATCGATTCTTTAGATACCGGCTTATGCTCAATCTTAATTTATACAGCCCTTTATTTGAGGTATAAGAAGTAAAGCCCTGTTCTAATGAATATATCCCGGCTTCGCGGATGTTCCAAGGAGTAACAAAATCCGGCTCCCCCACCCCCAGGGAAATTATCTCCTTCATTCCCAAAACTAAATCAAAGAATTCCCGAATTCCGGAAGGCTGCATCTCTTGGACTTTTTTAGATATCTTCACCCCTATCACCTGCCTGCTACATACTAATAAGATATGGCTATCCTTTTATTCTCTTCCTTATGCTTCATAATCATCCCGTCTTCTTTATATTTCTTTAACAAAAAATGAGTGGTCGTGCCGCGCACATTCTCAAGCGGCGCGAGTTTCTCAGCCACAAAATTAGAAACGGTATGTATATTCTTGCCCTCAACCACAAGTAATAAGTCGTATGTCCCTGAGAGCAGATAACAACTCTCCACTTCAGGAAAGGCATAGATTCTCTGGGCAATCTTATCGAAGCCAACGTCCTTCTGAGGCGTTACCCTGACCTCGATAATTGCGCGCACCTCGGAATCATCCTCGCGCACCAATTCCTTGTTAATTATTGTCTTGTAGCCCAGAATGATTCCCTGTTTTTGAAACTTTTTAATTGCGCTTTTTACGGAGGAGGTGCTCCTTTTTAACATCCGCGCAATCTCCTCAGGCGTTATCTGTGCGTTCTTCTCTAAAATCTCTAAAATCTCATCCATCATTTACCTCCTTATTTGAATCATAATCTAAACATAATAAATCGTTTAGATTATAACAAAAAAAGGCGTTATCCACAAGTGATTTCGAAAGATTGACCCCTGAATACTGAGGGATATCCGATATCCAGAAAAGGAGACACCCTCCCGATTGGCAAAAAGCCTGCCTGCCGGCAGGCAGGGGTATCCCTAAATTGAGGGATTAGATTTTGCAGATTTGAGGAAGCTGGCGTTTATGTTCTGTGGATTTAATGCGGGATTTTACCTTATTAACCACGCCCTTTGGCTGAATCTGTTTACTCCTGCTTGAAAGCCTCAATAATATATCATCGAGTCTGGAATAGCTGATTCCCAATTCATCCTCATCGGTCTGGCCGGGCCAAAGACCAGCGGAAGGGGCTTTGTTAATAATCCTGGGGGGTATGTTTAAGGTTCTGGCTAATTCTTTTACCTGAGATTTTAGTAAGTCTCCCAGGGGAACGATATCCTCTGCGCCATCGCCGTATTTGGTAAAGTATCCCATTAATATCTCTGATTTATTAGAAGTGCCGCAGACAAGATAATCCAGTTTATTGGCAAAATAATAAAGGGTGAGCATCCTCAGGCGCGCCTTAAGATTAGCGCGCGTTACTTGATTCGCTCTGGGTAGAATTTTTAAACAGGCTTTATAGACAGGGCCTAAATTAATTGATTTAACATTAATGCCCAGCCTCTTGGCAACAATACGAGCATCGGCTAAATCCTGTCTATGGCTTAAACAGGGCATGATAAGAGCCAAAACCCTCCCCCTGCCCATCGCCTTAAGGCATAAGGCGGCAGTTACCGCCGAATCCACGCCTCCGCTTAAACCAACCGCGATACCCTTTGCCTTTGCATTTTTTACCTGTTTCCTAATCCAGGCGATAATATTCTGTTTCATTTTTCTCCTTGAGCGAACTTTATCAATAGCGGTAGAAGTTCAAGCCCGCGAATCTGGCCTAAAGAACCCTTGCCTGCCGCTTTCTCAGAAAAACTCAAGCTGTCGTCGGGGGTAATGTCATTGCCTGAAATTAATAATGGCACCGGGTCGGCAGAATGGGCGCGAATCTTACAAACAGTGGAATGGTCGGCGGTTACGGCGATAATCGTATCTTTGAGATTCAATCTTTTAAGCAGCGAGCCAAAGAAGGATTTATCAATTATCTCGACAATCTCTTTCTTTCTGATAAAATTCCCGTCGTGAGCCGGTTCATCCGGACCCTTAATATGAACGTAGAGCCCGTCAAATTCAAGGATTTTCTTCAGGGCAATCTTTGCCCAAACAGAGTAATCCACCTCTAAATGTCCCGAAGGCGGGGGGACCTCAATAACCTCTATCCCCGTCAGGAGGGCAATGCCCTTTTCAACCGGCATCTGGACAAATGAGCCGAACCTTAAATTATAAAGTGATTTT
>CAZPQS010000108.1:0-4177 GCA_964588765.1 uncultured Planctomycetales bacterium
ATCCATATATAAAATAACTACACCCCTGCTGTCAATTTAAGCAAGCGTGGAATAACCGGAAAAAGCATAAAGTCGCCTTAGGCCTCTTAGAAGAGGGCTTATACACTTTGCCCATTGCTATCTTGCATACTTTATGGAATACAGTAAGGCATGGCATAAGAGGCTCTCCTTTAAATCCCTTAAATTTTGCTATTGCCAATAGTGAAAAAATATCAGTTGACAATCCAGAAGGATTAAAGGTAAGTAAACTTTTCTTTATCACGCCCATTGGAAAATGGGTGCTTGCCAAAATCAATCTCCACGAACAATACCATAGCGAACATCCGGAAGAGACAGGACAAGAAGCCGAAAGAAACGCCTGCTTAGCAGAATTTCCACCCCAGCCGCAAGCAAGCTCTATTGAATTAGAAGGGTTTACCAGGGAAATTCGTGATTACTGTAAGAAGATAGAAGATATTATCAGGAGCCATCAACTGATAAAGAAGGCCAAGAAGGAAATCAAGAAGGAAACCCCAGATTTAAAACCGATCAACGGTATCACAGACCCATATGAAAGATTATTTGCATTGTTTACAGGCATAGCGGATATTGTGAAGAAGGCAGCTGGTATTAACGCATTTGATTTGGCTATTTATCCTTGCAGTGGTGCGGATATTACAGGCATTATTCCCTTCTCTCGTAACTTTGTTACAATTAGTTATTACGATCTTTTTGAAATTGATTCTGAGACAGAAAGGGAGGCGATACTAAGAGAAAATTTAATAGGCAATTTAAAACAGAAATTTGCTGAGGGAATGTATTGTTCAGGACATGTGCTATCGCTATTTAATTACGCAATGGAGTTAGTTTTATTGGGAGTTGATTTGGATTCATTGAGAGTAATTGAGAGAAAAGAGATAGATGCTTTCTTTACTATGACCGCGGTAGAATTCGAGATTAATGGGATTAAGTTTACGCATAGGCATTTTACATATGAGTTTAAAGAGAGATTTGATGCAAAAGATTCGCAAGATAAATTCTTGAAGAGTAAACTTATTGAATTAATGGAAGGCAAGGAGCATATAGTTGTTCTTTCCAAAGCCGGAGCTACAGGAGCATTTGGCGAAGATCTTGCTACAGATGCACTTTATTCAATATTGCCATATGGTACCGTTGTCGTCTCAGATCATGAATATGAGTATAATAAATTCAAAAATGCTGATAGGCAAGGAGTAGAATTGCTGGACTTAAAAACCCCAGACATTATTGATAATCTTAAATCATTACAAGGAGAGTTGCCTCTAGATAATCGTAGTCTATTCAAGGATCGATCCGTTTTACATTATGGTTACCTTATTAGATTAACATCCATCGCAATTTACAAACTTGTTTCTGAAGCCAACCAAACCCAGCCGCTGCGGCCAGGTATTTTGTTGACCCGCGCAATAGTTTTAGGTTTAGGGGCAACTGTTGTGTATTTATTTGCTTTTGGTAAAAAAGCATTGGCAGCAATAGACTTTTCTGCCGTAGAAAGCGTGCAGCATTTGTCACAAGCAGCTCCCGATATGACTAAGATAGTTATAGGTGTTGCCATACTTTTTATAGCATCTTTAATAGCAATAGTCGGACCCGGCCTCCAAATTATAAAATACTTACGTAATAAAGATACAAAGAATCATTTAGCCCAACAGATAAGGACGTTTATAAGCTTTACGCCCAATACCAAAGATTGGTCAGCGCGCAGAATAGAGGCTATTCAGGCAATGGGGACCAGGAAAAAAGTAACTCAAGCGTTAATTTGGCTATTGCGCTATAGCAGTGATGTTAACGAGAGAAAGATGATAGCTGATATTCTCTATGAATTGTGCCAGCCGGCAGATAAAACAACAATCCAGACGCTTGAGAAAATTCTATTCAAGGGGCTCGCTAACGATGAGATAAAGGCCTTAATATCTCGATTAAAGAACCTTCCGCCTATCAGTTTAATCATTATGGGAATATTTTTTGCTGCAGCAATTGCCGATTTGATTACAAGAGGATTTAGCGCGGAGTCTTCTCTAATGCTTTCCATTCTATTAGTATGTATAATTCCTCAACAGTCGCCACCTGAATTTGCCAGGCTGCGTTATAACAGCGAGGCAGTAGAGCGCAGACTTATAGAAAGAATCGGCGAATTAGGGTCTGAAGAAAGAAAGAGATTTGAGAACGGTTTAAAAGATATGAAAATTAAAACGGCCTATTCTATAAACATAGGTGAAGACCAGAAAGATAAAATTGAGGCACTGGTTATCCAAACAAAAATAGCAGATAACAAATTCAAGGAATTCTTAATTATATCCCACACAAACAACAGTAAGGTAGATATAGTTGCCATAAGGGCCGATAGAGATACTTATGAAGATTATGGAGATAGTGATGGAAATATTATTGATGAGAAGGATATTAAGAAACTCTGTGGCGATTACCTGGAATTAGAATTGTCTAAGCAATCCAAAGCCAATATCGCTGATAAGATTAAGCGTTATAAGAAGGATAACGGAGGAAAATTCAAAAAGACCTGGTATCAAATAGACTTAGTGTTGCCTTGGATAACTGATAAAAAGTCAGAGGAGCGCTTTAAGAAAGCCGCCTCTGAAGACCCGCTGATAATGCATCTTTTAAGTAGGTTTGAAAAGGTTACCGTTGCGATAGGGCTTTGTGGAGTATATTCATTATATGCCAATGCGAAGGGCTCAGTATACAATAGGGATTTGCAGGTTATGCAGAGAACTATTGATATAGAGCCCGATGATATGCGTAATTTTAGGGGTGATTTTGGCCATGAAGCTGTCCATGGTCTCTATCATAAATGGTGCTTGTTATCGCAAAAGCCAGGAGTAGTCGGTAGGCAGATGGCTGACAGAATAGACGCAATAAATAAGTACCTTAAACGAGTTCATGCTGAATTTTGGGATGAAGACTTAGTAGAAGTGATGGGCTGGAGCAAAGATGATATATATAGTGAATGTTTGGCTTATTTAATGACAATGCTGGTTGAGAGGATTGCCTCTATGGAGTTTATAATACCTAAAGAGATAGATGGGAGACTTAGCGAAGAAAAACCAATTGAAGTGACATTAAAAATTGATGATTTAGAGCTATTTGCTCATCCCGAACTACTCCTTATACCAAGATGGATGAGTCCTTCGGTGCTTAAAAAGTTGGGATATACGGTTAAAGGCCTTAATGACGGTATTATTTATCAACATTACTTTAAAGTTGTAGCCCAAGAGAACATAGAGAAGAGGCATACCCATACAGTTAATAAACATAAATATCCTATGGGTGGTGGAAATGGATTGCCTAATATCGCTGGGTGGCTTATTGAGAGAACAATAGATGTCACGCGGGCATTAAAATTGCTAGAGGCAGACCGTAAGGCAGGATTGGAATATGCTACTGTGGAGCGCCTGATAGAAGCCTTAAAGTCTTTGGCAGAACGGGAAGGGATAGATGTCGCAGCGATAATTGCTGATTTAGAAAAGCAAATAAGAAAAGAAACAGATGAGCCAGAAAATAAAATCATTAATTATTCAGACCGCGCCTCTGTTAGGGGTATACCTCCTCAGGAATTAGAGGACAGGGTTGTGCTGTTGAGCGTAGACTTGAATGTGGGCAAAACCTCCAAGGAGATAAAGTCGGAAAAGCTTACCCGCGTAAAAGCAGTAATAGAAGACATCGAATACCTGCTTGAAAAAGAAGTAAGAAAAATTATCCTTATCTCTCACAATGGCGATAGGAAAGATTACTATAAGGGCCTTGCTGAAGATACGATTCAGGATGGCCAGGTTGACCCTGATTACACTCTAGGGCCTATAGCTAAGATACTTACCGGGATGTTAAGAGCGCAGGGGTTATTAGCTGAGACCGAAGAGGTTATATTTGTTCCGAGTTGCATTGGCCAGGATTCATCCCAGATGATCGAGGTGGTCTCAAGCGGCATTTTCCTTACAGATAATCCACGCTTCTGGAAGGCTGAGACCTCCAAGGACAAAGAAATAGTAGAGCAGTTTGCTAAAGAGCTCCAGGATACGGTTAATGCTGATATTTATGTGCAGGCTGCTGCAGGTGCCTTACATCGCGGAGGACAAGCATCCCGCGGCCCTGTAACCGAGTTTATCAAAGGACGTACAGCAGTAGTAGGGCTTTTGGTAGAGAT
>CAZPQS010000109.1:0-4078 GCA_964588765.1 uncultured Planctomycetales bacterium
ATTGAGCTCGTAAGAGCAGATTCTACTTATTTTGTCGAATATTGTAAAGAAGTCGAAAGGATACGCAAACAATCAGGGATAAAGATATTAATCGGGTTTGAGGCAAAGGTTAATAATTGGCTGGGCGATATTGATGTGTCAGATAGTATTGTTAAAAAAGCACAAATAAAGGTAGCAAGCGTCCATAGATTTCCGATTGGCAAAAAACTATATCAGCCTAAAGAATTTAAAAAGAGAATTTGCCAGGAAATCGAGTTAGAATTGTCTATTTCTGCAATAAGAAGGAACAAAAAATTTAATGTTTTAGGCCATCCGGGGGGAATGTCATTATCGGCTTACAATGAGTTTCCTTTGGATTTTTTCGAAGAAATAATTCTGGAATGCAAAAAGAATGATGTTGCGTTTGAGGTAAATGGTTCTTACCATTTACCTGTTTTAGAAGATTTAAAATCCTTACTAAAGAAACATAACGTTTTTGTATCTTTTGGTTCAGATGCCCATAGGATTCAAGATATCGAAAATTCGATTAACAATCTAAGAAGGGCAATAACTAATGAATAAGATAAAGGTCGGCGTTACCGGAACAGGCTCGGTATTCGGGCAGGCAATAATAAAATCTATACTAAAATCCAGCTTACATAACGACATATCAATAGTCGGTTTTGACTATTTTAAGGATACAATCGGTTCTTATTGGATTAAGAGATGCTTTTTGCTGCCGGATTGTTTAAAGGAAGAAATAGAAATTTGGTTAGAAAAAATCATTGAATATATAAATTCAGAAGATATCAAGTTTCTTTTTATCGGTATTGATTTTGAATTAAAGTTGTTTGCGAAATATAAGGGAATTATTGAATCCAGGACTCGATGTAAAGTTATGGTAAGCGATTTTGATGTGATAAGTATAGCAGACGATAAATATTTAACATATAGTTTTTTAAAAGATAACAATTTATATTATCCTGAGACGGTACTTCCAGAAGAATTATTTAGAAAGAATATAGATTTTCCTTGTATTTTGAAGCCAAGATGCGGTTCGAGAAGCAGGGATGTCTTCGTTGTAAAAGACAAGAAAGAATTGAATAAGCGGTTATCCCTGGTGAATAATCCTATTATTCAGGAATGTATTGGAAATGCCAATAATGAATATACCTGCGGGATAATCTACCTTGAAGATAGCCTCAAAGAGATGATAGTTTTGAGGAGGGATTTAAAGGACGGACATACTATGACTGCGTGTTTCTATAAGGATAGCCCCAAGATAATTTATGATTATATTTATGATATTTCAACCAGGCTTAAGCCCTTTGGGGCGTGTAATTTTCAGCTAAGATTGGATGATAACGGGATACCCAAGGTGTTTGAAATTAACGCAAGGCATTCCGGCACAACATATATAAGGGCGCTGTTCGGCTTTAATGAGGTTGAATATATCCTGTCTTATTGTTTAGGCCGAAAAATAAAAAAATTTACCTTGAAAGAGGGCGTTGTCAAAAGGTATTTTGATGAGGTATACATTAGCGCCAAATAAAATGAATATACTCCTGACAGGTGCATCGGGTTTTATCGGGCGGCATTTGTCTAAATACCTGCAAGATAAGTATAATGTTTTTAATATTGTATCAAAGGTAAAAGGCCCGGACATTATTGAGAACAGGATAGTATTGGATTTGAGAAAGCGAACCCAAGTAAAATCATATTTTAAAGAATTTAAGAAAAGATACAAGATTTACGCTGTGATTCATCTGGCTTCCAGAATGGTTTCGGGCAGGGAAATCAAGGATATGAGTGTTTTGTACGATAATCTTAAGATTACGGAGAGCGTGGTTGAAATTGCCGAACTACTTAAACCAAAAAAAATAATAAATTTTTCATCCATAGCCGTATATCCCAATAAAGACGGTATTTACAGCGAAACATCCGAGATTAGAACCTGCGTAAACACAGAGTGCCTGTACGGACTATCAAAATTTTGCAGTGAAAACATTCTGGATTTTATGCTGAAGGATAAAGGTATTGTTATTTCTCATTTAAGGGTTTCTCAGGTTTACGGGGAAGGAGCAAGGAGGGACAGAATAATACCGATGATGCTTGAAGAATTGAGGAAGAAAAATGCTATAACAGTTTTTGGCAACGGCGAAAGAACCAGTAATTTTATAGAGATTAATAAACTTCTAAGATTCGTAGAACTTTTTTTAGTTAAGGATCTTAAGGGTATCTACAATATAGGCGGTGAGCATATATCTTATAGAAATTTAGCAAGGATGATTATCAAGGAGCACGGAGATAGGAAATCAAAGATTGTGATGGTCTCAAAAGGTTCGAAGAGCAAATTTTATATCGATACTACAAGAATTAATACAATAGTGAAAGGAGCCAATAAGGTTTATGGGTAAAGTTTTTATAATAGCCGAGGCGGGCGTCAACCACAATGGCGATATCGGTATCGCAAAAAGGATGATAGATGTTGCAAAGGAAGCAGGTGCCGATGCGGTAAAATTCCAGACATTTAAGGCAGAAAAAGTGATAAGTAGATTTGCCCCCAAGGCTGGGTATCAAAAAGAGACTACTGATGCCGCCGAGTCTCAGCTCGATATGGTCAAGAAATACGAACTAAGCGAGGGGGAATTTAAAGAGCTTTACGATTATTGCAAGGAGAAGGAAGTAATTTTTTTATCCACCCCTTTTGATTCAGAAAGCGTAGATTTCCTGGCAGAACTCGGGCTCGATACTTTTAAAATAGCATCGGGAGAAATAACAAATTTTCCTTTGCTAAGGAAGATTGGAAAGTTAGGCAAGAAGATATTGATGTCTACCGGGATGGCACACTTAAGAGAGATAAAAGATGCGTTAGATATTCTGACAAAAGCCGGCACAAAGAAGGAAGATGTGATAGTTTTACACTGTAACACAGAATATCCCGCTAAGATGAGCGAAGTAAATTTGCTTGCGATGGTTACAATAAGAGAGGCTTTTAAAGTGCATATAGGATATTCGGATCACACATTGGGTATCGAAGCCGCTCTCGCTGCCGTTACGCTGGGTGCGAAGGTAATAGAGAAGCATTTCACTTTAGACAAGAACATGGAAGGACCGGACCATAAGGTAAGCTTGGACCCTGACGAACTCAAGATAATGGTAAGGGCAATAAGAAATATAGAAGGGGCCTTGGGTACAGGAATTAAAGAGCCTTCCCCCTCAGAGCTTAAAAACAGGACAATAGTTCGTAAGAGTATAGTAGCGGCAGTAGATATCAAGAAGGGGCAAGTTTTTGCTGAGAGCAATATCGCAGTTAAGAGACCGGGAACAGGCATAAGCCCAATGGAATGGGATAGGGTGATGGGAGAGATTGCTAAAAGAGATTTCCAGAGGGATGAATTAATAGAGTTATGAAAAGGAAGATTTGCGTTGTTACAGGGTCGAGAGCCGAATACGGCCTGTTAAGGCCGCTAATTGAAGAAATCAATAATGATGCTGACTTGGAATTATTACTGGTGGTAACGGGTATGCATTTATCCAGCGAGTTTGGGCTGACTTATAAAGAAATAGAAAAGGACGGTTTCTTAATCGAAGAGAAGTTGGATATTGGTTTATACTCAGATACCCCTGTTGGTATTTCAAAATCTATGGGATTAGCACTTGGCGCATTCGCCGAAAGTTATAAAAGGCTAAAGCCGGATCTCATTGTTGTGCTTGGGGATAGATTCGAGATTCTCGCTGCGGTTACCAGTGCCTTAATCAGCAGAATCCCCGTAGGTCATATCGATGGCGGCGAAATTACAGAGGGTGCTTTTGATGATTCCATGCGGCATTCTATAACTAAAATGAGCCATCTGCACTTTACAGCGGCAGAAGACTATAGAAAAAGAGTTATTCAGTTAGGAGAAGACCCCAATTATGTTTTTAATGTAGGAGCCTTGGGTATAGATAACATAAAAAGGTTAAGGCTTTTTTCTAAAGAGGAATTGGAAGGAGAATTGAATTTTAAGTTTGCCAAACATAACTTATTGGTTACCTTTCACCCGGTTACCTTAGAAGATAATACAGCAGAAGAGCAATTTGGGATTCTGCTTGATGT
>CAZPQS010000110.1:0-4064 GCA_964588765.1 uncultured Planctomycetales bacterium
GTATTGGCCTTATCGGCCTTAGGTTGTTGATTACTCTTTTATACATATCATCTTCTGATATCAGGCCAAATTCAGATAGATGCTCGGCTAAAGCCTCGCCTTGAGGAAGAATCTGCCTATAAATCTGAAATGCCTGGATAAGCACCTTATAAAGCACAAATCTTTCCAGTAGAGAATGGTTATCATAAAGTTGTTCCCCTACAGAAGTCAACAATGCTTCCGAGCCAATCTCGGCAATCTCTGCGCTGCTTGAGGCGGCAATCAAGGTTAAAAGCTCTATCGCGTCTCTTAACATTCCTCCTGTTGCATAGTAATTAGCCATAAATAATTCTGCTGCCCTATCCGCAAAGTATTTTGCCGTCTGTGCATCTATTCTCGCTTTTTCATTTGCATCCTTAAACTCTAAAAGTAGAATGGCTGTTCTTTTGCTTAAGTCATCGCCTAAAATCTGCTTCATTTCTCTTAAGCCCAATCCGGGAAGCGGTTCTATGCCTTTTCCATATCTATATTCAGGCCCATAAATATATATCTGTTCATCTTGCTTAATCACTATAATCTCATAAAGGCCGACTGCCAGTACATATCCTTTTTCACAATATACAACCGTGCGCTTTGAATTTAAAACATCAGCCGAACCATTCTTAAGATAAACGGCATTTTGGTTTGGCTCCTGAAGTGTTATGCTAAGATTATCTGTTCTTGAGGTAATAGTATCTAAAGAATAGATATATTCTTGTTTCGCATAAGGGAACTTCGCGTCAATAATAACGAGCTTTTTATTGCCTTGGTCATAAGAAATGTTTATAGAATCTAAACCATATAGATGGAGTTCTGCGTTGGAGCCTTGCATTTGAATCCTACAGCCCTTGCAATCTTTAATTTCAACATTTCCTCTTCCATAAGCTCTTACTAAATTAGCCCCATCTGATGCTTCCTCGGCCAAACTCAATCCTGTGTCTTCCAAATCTTCCCTAACTTTGGCAGTTCTTTCTCTGATTTCTTTTTTTATCCTCACTTCTATCTTCTTATTCTCTGTTCTTTGGCAAGACATCTGACGTATGCCTATGGTTTTTGTGGCGCTGTTTTCCTCTCCAAAAGCATATACATTATCGCCGACGATTTTATTATCTGAAGCCTTGGGGTCATAATCAATATGCGCCCGCATCCTGGTTTGGCCGTCTGGGAAACGCGGATCTTTTATATCCGGCCTATAAGCATCTGCTATTATCTCAGAGTTAGTTCTTATAGACCTCGAATCTATAACATTATGCACAATACTGTTTTCAGCCGTTGAACCGCAGAGTGTTGAGGATTCTATGTAAGAGGCCTTTGCCTTTATGTTGCCGTTTAAATAAACCATATTGTTAACCACGCTGTTTATAATCCTTGAGCCGGGTAAAAGCTCGGAATTCTGCACAACCGAGCCCTTTATATAAACGCCATGTCTTCTTGCGCCTTTCTTTACCTCTTCTAAAGTCAATATTACTTCTTCGCCATTTACTGTAAACTTAGCAACTGCTTCATCTGTTATACCGCGCATCAGCCGGCCTTCTTCCGCACGAGCCTTATCCCTCTCGTCTATCTCTTTAATATGTAAACTACCGTCGCTCTCTACGGCAATTACTTTATCGATTAAATCGCTGAGCATCTCTAATTTTTCATTAAGAATATCCCGTGCGCGTCTATAGCGAAACCATTGGGTATCTGCACCTAAATCTATTGAACCCACGCACCACAAGTCAGAGGGAAATATTCCTGTGTTGTTTTTATTCACCAAGAAGAACTCGATTACCTCTGTTGAGCTATTATATTTCTTCTTTATCTTATCTTTATCGCTCTGGGTTATTTGCTGGCCTTTCTTCTCTAGCTCTTTAGTCTTATCTTCTATCTGCTCTTCTATCTCCTTGTGTATTCCTAATTTCTCTTTACATTCCTGCGAAAGTAAAGCCTTCATCTCCTCAACCGTTTTAACTTTACTTATACCAATATTATTTCCACTACGCAATTCTCTAAGTAATATAACTAACGGCTGTGTAAAGTCAGGGTCAATATCCCTATCTTCGCCTGTTTCTTTCAACTTTTTGTATTTTCCCTGTGTAAGTAAATCTATCTTAACAAATATGCCCTTCCCCTCCCAATATTCAAGAAGAGCAAAGAACATATTAATATCCATACTGAAAGAACCAAAGTCATAAGCTACTTTACCCGCCGGGCCTAGCATTCCTTTTAATCTATCTATTTCCTTTTGTACTTTTACAAACCCTTTTTCATCTGCTTTAGCTAATGTCCGGGCCGCAACAAACTCTAATATTCTCCCCTGCCCATCAATTACTGCTGTGCCAAAGTCATTTAAGTCCTGTTCTTTAGCTGTGTCTATATTGGTCTCCACCACAAATTTGTCATAAGGAAGATTACTGCGTTTTACTTTTGTGAAATCGACTGTTCCAAAAGCCAACTGGCTACACCAAAAATTGTCAAATCGCGTTCCGTTATTTGTCTGGGCAAATGCGCTACTTTGTAGAACTACAGCCAGCAATAGCTCAAGCTCTATTAATTCTCCATTTGAACCTTCTATTGAGCCAACAATTATCTGTGCGCCGCGAGAGTTGCTTAAACTTTGAGGTAAAGGTGAGGCGCGTTCGCCTTTACCGCCATTATGAAAAGCCGCAATTTTAACTTTACCGCTTTGCGCTAACTTATCTAAATTTAAATCAATGCTTTTTTCTTTGGCTATTTCAGCAGCTTTTTCTCTTGCCTTCAACCAAGTATATCCCATAGCCCCGATAATCTGGCCGCCTTCCGAAGGATCAACTACGGATAATATAAGTACCTCTCCATTATTGATATTTGGTTTTCCTGTTTTTATTCTATTTTTTCCTAGAACATTTGAGTTGTAACCAAAAGCCTCATTTAACAACTCCTCTTGATATTTAGCTTCGTCTTCGGTTGAAGAGCTAATAATAATCACATCATAACCTATATATGGCCTCCCGGTAAGAGTGCTGCGCATTAAACAAATATTGTAGCGGCGCCGAATTTCCTTAATTATCGGTTCCCTTATCTCTGGAATGGCAAAATACGCAGTAAAGCCTGAAGCAAAAATAGCCTCTCTCTGATTATATCTTCTGATCGCCTCATCCAATGAGAAGAATTCCACGCCCCTTACTTCACCCCCCGTTGCCTCTAAGGCCGCTTCTTCCTGGGACATCTTTTCTTTGATTTGACTAACCTCTTGTTCTGTTAAAAGATAAATAAAGAAGTTATTGAGTTCAAAATTATTCTTCTCTTTAGAAGGACTGTATAGGATTTTAGAAGCAGAATCGTAAGAGATTTCTTTTGTATCACTTGAGCCGTGCTTTTTATAGTTACCGCCTATCTGAATGAGCCGATTCCTATCTATAGTTAAACCTAACTTTTCAAAACCTAATTCCTCGAATAACTCCCTTTCCGCCGCCTCAATAAAAGATTCGCCACAATCAACGTGGCCAGTAGCAGAGAGGTCATAACGTTTACCTTTTTCAAGCGCCCTTTCCTGAAAAGCAGCCTCTCCTTGAGGAGAGATAGCCAAGACTTGAACTGCACCATGGAGAGTACCGTCAAGATGGATCTTCCTAAAGCGCTTAACCCTATCTGTTTGCCTTCCCTCTTCATCTAAAATGTCTAAGTAATAAAGTGTTTGAGCAATGACTTTGGCTTTGGCATAGTCTATATCAGATCCTTCGGTTAAACTGGAAATAGTCAATTCTTCTGGCAGTGGGGAGCCTTCTGGCAGTGAAAGGGAGCTTCTTATTACTTGTTCTGCAAACTCCCCTACCTGTGCCCTGATGCCCTCCACTTCTTTGTCTTTTAGTTCGTGGTCATTAACCTGTGTTTCAGTTTTTATGATTTCTTCTTCGGGGTAGCCTAAGTTTTGCAGGATACTTCTTAGTTCTTGTCGGAGGGCATCATTCCAGGTGGTGTTTGTGGCAATTGGATAATCAAGTACTTTGTCTTGTTCTTTGGGGGATAATTTCTGGAAGATTGCTTCTAATTCCTCTTTTGTAGGTGGGCCTGTGCGCTTTCCG
>CAZPQS010000111.1:0-3985 GCA_964588765.1 uncultured Planctomycetales bacterium
CTGTTGCCAAAACAGATAATCTGCCTGCCGGAAGAATTGATATTCTTAACCTCGTATCTTGCGCAACCAAAAGAGATAAAAACCAGGGACGCAAGTAGACAGTAGTTGAATAATCCGGCAAATCTATGATTTTTTCTGCTTAAGATTTGGCCCTGTTGTGACGGGGTAATCTGGCTAATCATCGTTCTTAACAATGCTTGAGCAGGCGTTCTAAAAAGCGCACCTCGGTATTAATCATCTCTAAGTTATGCTCAAGAATTAGCCATAAGAAGGAGGAGGATTTTTTAGATTTTAGAGAGCGGATCATCTGACCAAGCCCGCGCGATATTCGTTCAAGGAGGCGAATCCTTACCCGAATACGCCGCTTAAGTATATTGGGCTTCATATAACGCAAAAAATACAGGTTGATATCCAGACTGAATCGCGGGCGTTTGAAATCCAGGAAACTTCTTAACAATAGATTATTAAACCGGGCTTCGCCTTGGTCAGTTAAGCTGTAAATAAGGCGGGAGGGTCGATGGGGTTGTTTTACAATTCTTTTTACCACCAGGCCCTTTTTCTCCAGAACCCGCAGGGGATAATAAATAGATTTTATCTCCAGTCCTGCAAACAAAGAAAGGATTTCTTTGATTCTTTTCTTTATTTCGTAGCCGTGCTTTTCGCCTTCCTTTAGCAGACCTAAAAATAATAACTCCTGTTCAATCATTCAGGAATCTACCTATATTGCGAAATTTCTTATAACGGGCTTTTAACAAATCCGCCTTGGACATTGCGAGTAATTCTTTAAGGTACTTCTGGATAGTTAGTTTTAATGTCGCGCCCATCTTTTCCGGATCCCGGTGAGCACCACCCAATGGTTCAGGGATAATCTCGTCAATAATCCCTAATCTTAGTAAATCATTGGCGGTCAGTTTCAATACCTCGGCTGCCTCCGGCGCCTTGCTCCCGGTCTTCCAGAGAATAGCCGCACAGCCTTCGGGAGAGATAACCGAATAGTAGGCATTCTCCAAAACGCAGATTCGGTCAGCCACGCCAATTCCTAAAGCGCCGCCGCTGCCCCCTTCGCCAATTACAATTGCCAGAATGGGGACCGCTATACTGACCATCTCTCTCAAATTTAAGGCAATGCTCTGGGCTTGACCACGCTCTTCGGCACCAATCCCCGGATAAGCACCTGGTGTATCAATAAATATTACGATGGGTAAATCAAATTTCTCAGCCAGCTTCATTAACCTCAGCGCCTTGCGATAACCTTCAGGATGGGCACAGCCAAAATTACGCATAAGATTTCCCTTGGTATCCCTTCCCTTTTGATGACCGATAACCATAATCCTCTGCTGCTGCAGGCGGACAAACCCGCCGACTATTGCCTTATCATCAGCAAAATTGCGGTCGCCGTGCAATTCAATAAAATCGCTCATCAACATCTGGATACAGTCTAAGGTATAAGGCCGATTGGGATGACGGGCAATCTGAACCCTCTGCCAGGCAGTAAGATTGGTATAAATCTCTACTTTGAGCTGAGATAATTTTCCCTCCAGGCGCTTTATCTCTGAAGATAAATTAATCTTCTTCTGGGAGGTAAAGCTCTTTAACTCGCGGATTTTATTCTCCAGTTCAATTATGGGTTTTTCAAAATCCAGACCGTTCATGTCGCTCTCTATCGCTTATCAGTCAACTATAGTTACTTCTGTGCCGGGGGGCACAATGGCAAACAGCTCCTCAACATCAGAATTAGACATACGAACACACCCCCGGGTTATTTGTTGGCCAAGGGTTTTATTATCGATTGTTCCGTGGATACCATAACCAGGAATGTCAAGACCCATCCAGCGAGAACCAAGGATATTGTCAGGGCTCTCAGGAGGAACCACCGCCCCTGCCTTAAACCAAGTAGGATTAATCAATTTATCATTAGTAATCTTAAATGTCCCTACGGGCGTAGAATTATTAATTCCGGTTGATACAATGTATGTCTTAATTACCTCATCATCGGTCTTTAAGATGAGGATATTCTGCGATTTATCAATTACGATATTAAATGGCTGTGTCCAGACCTTTAATTCCCTGCCGGCTATAATTACATCGCTTGAAAGACCGTTGCTTCTCTTTAACAGCTCTGTTGTCGTATTAAATTTTTTGGCAATCTTATCTAAGCTGTCCCCTGGCTTTATCTCATAAAGAGTGCTGCCGGGGGTTACGGCGGGCGAAAACAACAAGTCGAGATTTAAATCCCAAATCTTTCTCTGCCATTCCCCTACCCGGGGAGAATTGGCAAAATCACCGACCAGTTTCTTATACAAGGCCTGCGCCGCCGGTAGATTGCCTTTAGCCTCCTGCTGGACTGCCTGATTTAAAATTTCCGATAAATTAACGCTTTCCTTATGAGACTTTTCTTTAATTAAAAATACATTCTTACCTCTTGTGCCGAAAATCACCAAGGTTCCTAAAATCAAAATAATTATTCCGATAATAACCAGTAATCTCGTTTTCATCGTTTCTCCTTTCTTAATACTATAAAATAACCGCAATCAATATTCCTAAAATCATCCCCAGGAATACTTCGACAGGCGTATGGCCAAGTAACTCGCGAAGCTGCGCTTCCTGAATTTTTCGCTTCCAGTAAATATCTTCCATCATCTTATTTAAGATACTTGCTTGTTTGCCTGCGGCTCTACGCACATTCTGAGCATCAAACATCACCACAATGGCAAACCCGGTAGCCAGGGCAAAGGAGACTGTATCAAATCCGTATTCCAGACCAATGCTGGTAGCCAAAGCTGAAGCGCCGGCTGCATGCGAAGAGGGTATACCGCCAGGACCGACAAACCAGCGAAAATCAAATTTTTTCTGTCGAATTACTCCTATCGCCACCTTAATAGTCTGAGCCAAAACCCAGGCAATTATGGTTACCAGCAAAACATGATTCTGTCCGATTTGTCGAAAAATCTCCTTCATTATTGTCTCCGATACTCAATCAATAATGGATTTGCGTGCCTTTTATTATATTATAGGGTAATTAAATTGCAAGGCTTTTTGAGGTGGGGAAACTATAGCCACAAGTTCCTATCCAGACTGCGATATTGAATTGCCTCGGATATATGTTCAGCCTGAATTTCCTCCGATTCTGTCAAATCCGCGATTGTCTTTGAAACTTTTAAAATTTTACCGTATCCCCTTGCTGACATATTTAACTCATTTATCGCCATCTCAAGCAATTCCTCAGCCTCTCCATCAAGCAAACAGAACTTTCTAATCTGTCTGTGACTCATTTGAGAATTAAAATAGATTCCTATGCCTTTAAATCTTCCCAATTGTCTTTTTCTTGCTTTATTTATCCTCTGCCTAATCATCTCTGATGACTCACTCTCAAGCGGACTCATCAGTTCATAAGGCTTTGGCACAGGCACTTCAACATGAATATCAATTCTGTCAAGTAAAGGCCCGGATATTTTTGCCCTGTATCTCTGAATTTGAGCAGGAGTACAATGACATGACTTGGAACGATCGCCTAAAAAACCGCAAGGGCATGGGTTGATAGCTGCCAGTAAAACAAAATTGCTCGGATAATGCAGTGATTTGGCTATTCTGGAGATAGTAACGTAGTTTTCCTCCAAGGGCTGTCTTAATGCTTCTAAACAATCGCGGTGAAATTCCGGCAGCTCATCTAAAAATAATACTCCATTATGAGCAAGGCTTATTTCGCCTGGCCTGGGAATAGTGCCGCCTCCAACTAAGGCGATATCTGAAGCGGTATGATGCACTGCTCTAAATGGCCTGTTTGTTACTAATGCCTGATTGGCTGAAAGCAGTCCGGCAACACTATAAATCTTAGTTATTTCCAAGCATTCCTCTAAAGTCATATCTGGAAGTATTGTGGGAAATCTTTTTGCAAGCATAGTCTTGCCACTCCCGGGAGGACCGATAAGAAGAAGATTATGAGCGCCTGCAGCAGCAATCTCAAGCGCTCTTTTAGCAGTCAACT
>CAZPQS010000112.1:0-3950 GCA_964588765.1 uncultured Planctomycetales bacterium
AGCTTGTATTTGCATCCAAAGCACCGCCTAAGGGATTAGAGTGGCTTAGAGATGAACCCGCCTGCTTTGCAGATAAGCAAGCAAATATCCTCTATATCTACCTGAATAATCTCTCCATTGAGGTTTTCGAGAAAGCACTCCAAATAACAGAAATAGACTGCTTACAACAGGAAGGCCGTGCACGGCTTACTGCCTTCTGCAACTCGACAATATTCCATAAAGATAAAGAGATAATAACAGGCTCTCACGAAGCCGGTAAAAAGGCGCAAACCGAACCTGCAGACTATGGTCTGATAAAGGAGCCGCTTGAGGCGCTGCAGTCCGAAGGCGATCCTTTCCAGGGATTGGAATCTATTCCTTCCGGAAAACATATTCCTGAATCAGAACAACACCCTGTTGATCATCCTGTGTGCAAGTATACAGAAGGATATTTTGACTTTGCAGTTTTCGAGAATAGAGCTATCAGGTACAGGATAGATGGCGCGAAAGTAATATTAGTAAATATTCATGAAGAACCAGGGCCTTATTACCCGGAATATAATCGTACAGATAAAGAGTTTACAGGAACCTATAGCATTGAGATAGCATTAAAGCTTTATGCTTTCAATACATGTTTAGTAACCAGCGAGACTAATGTTATAGATGGGGCTGGTGTCATAGGTAAGGCTGGTGAGGCCTGGACAATAAAGGGTATGGTGGCCAGTTACGAACCAGGAGAGAATACATTGCGTGTATATAGGTATCTTGACAATCATCGCAGTTTAATAAAGACAATAGAGGCTAAAGCGGATAATTGGTTAAACAAGACCTGGGATACAGAGATTGACGGTTTAATTAAGGATATATTGTTTGAGGAAAATTCACAGAGGCGCGAAGCTGCGCTGCTGGGGTTAACTGAGATTAAGAGCCTTCAGGCCAAAGTCGCATTAGATTTTGTTTTAAGCAAAATAGGGTATCGAGATTCAGATATAATTTCAAAGCCGGAGATAAGACAGAGAATATCCAGCGCAATAGACGAACTGGAATTCGAAGGCGGAAGCACTGTTCAAAAGCCCTTTAAGGGAGCAATTAAAGTAACAGCGCAATCTACCAACCAATTCAATCCCGACATAGTAGAAGGCCATCCCAATGGCCTTAACGGAAAAAAGGTGAATTACTTTCGTGATGGTAATGGAGGGGTAGAATGGAGCGGAGCTGATGATATAGGTGGCGCAGGGCAGAGGCAGGAGAAGACATCTGAGCAACGGGAACGGGATGAAGCTAATCACAGAATATCCAAATTTATTCTTTGGAACCGAATATGTATCTTAAGGGAATATAATGCCGAAACAGGATACGGCAATAAAGCTATATCATCGGCTGCGCATTCTCCCTATTGTACCTACCTTCTCTCTTTAGAGGTGCTTTTTGATGAGGCGCTATGGGTTAAGTTCTCGACAACAGAAAAAGAATTTTGGCAGGAATATGAAAAATGGCTAATCAAGCCGCTTAATCTTTATTGTTTTAATGATAAATTAACCGGAAAAATCAGAGATTCAAAAAAGGAAGATTTTTCTATCAATGAAGTAAAAGAGATTTGCGAGGAAGGCACAGGGTGGACTCTGGGCGAATTTGAGCCTTTGGGTTCGCCTGGAGGCATCTTGGCGCGAATGAATTATTGGTATTACGGTGCCAAGGGAGAAGAAGTATTTGCTTCTACGGAAGAAGCACCCTCTGTTTACAAAGATGTTGCAGAGGCCGAGAAAGTTCCGATAGGAATCTCTAGTGATTTGCTTTGGGCCAAGGCAAATGCCAGGCATTTATATAATAGATTAAAGCAGCAAAAGCAAATTAGAGACAAAATAATCATCCAGCATTGGGGCATTGGAAGGTCTTTGGATAATATTTCGGCTTTTATAGAAGAATTCCAGCTTCTGGATAGTCAGAATAATACAGACTTTTCCAGAAGGCTCGAGATAGTTCTTTTAGATTATTCTTCGCGCTTGATTAAAGAAGCCAAAGCCGGAATAAGAAGGGATAAAACTCTAAAGAACTATTTTGATTCAGGAGGGCTTAAGCTTGAAGTGGAAGACGTAACCCAGCCGCAGACACGTTGTTTTAATAGCATTTCTGCAAATTTGTATGACTCTATACCTCAAGGAGTGATTGCTAAGATAAATGGTAAATTTTATGAATTGTGGGCAAGGGGTAATTTAGCTCGTAATCCTTGGCGTTGGCCGATGCAAAAAGATTTTCTCCGCTTAATTTTAGAGGAGGACTTCAAAGGACTAAGCGAGTTCCGGCTGGCCGATTTTAAAAGTATTGTCTATGAAATAAAGTATATTGAAGTTGACATCAACTCCTATCCAAATGGCAAGTTAATAAAGGAATTATTGGAAGGCATGGATAATCTGGCAATGCCTGTTGCCGATTCAACGATTTCAAATATAGAAAAGATGCTAAGGCTAATTTCAGAAGGAGGGTATTTACAGACCTTTGACGCAGGCATAATTGATAAAACGATTTTAAGGGCGCATAGCTTTGATGCTACTTGGGATGGCGGGGTTATGCGCTCTGTTGCAGCTGTATATCAGCCCCTGAATTTCTTATTGATTCAAAAGGCTCTTGCCCGGAAAGGCTTCCAGGTACGCGTTCTACCCGTGAGTAAATATCTGGAAGAGGTATTCGAAGAGGGTGTGCTCTATTTGGGAGATATGCATAGTTTAGTTCCTCTCTTTGAAAATTTTAACCAATTCTTTCCAAGGGAATTAATACTGAATTCACTAAATTCGGGGAATTCCTCCGAAATCAAGGATAAAGGATTGATTAGAGAACATGAAATTAAAAGCCATATCGCAAATCTTTTAAGGTCAGCTATGAATTCAGGACACGAATGGGTATTCGAAAATTCTTCGAATGAATTTCTTGAGGCAGGGCTGCAGGAGTTGGGTATTTCTCAGGAAGTCATCAAACATTGGTTTATTCTGAAGGAAGAGTTCAGAAGAGCAGAGGGACTCTTTTATTTAGAGGTTAGTTTAGCGCCGGGTGATAAAAATTACTCCACCAACGAAAAAATGCCATATATAGACCAAGGCGAATCCGGCGTAACAGAAAGCGCTGCGGAGATAATCAAGGCAGTGGATTACATTACTCAGAATGAGCTGGTTCTGCGTAATGGCGATGTGCCGCAACAGGTTGAGATGGGTCCTGATGACTGGGCGCTGGATATCGGGGTTGGGACACGACCATTCCAGTTGCCGGATATCCGGACTTTTCAGGGAAGGGGAGTACCAGAGCTCAAGCTTGCGCAGAATCGGACTATCGGACTCGATATATCAAGAGAATCGTTACTGACTTTGCGCGGGCAGGATAATGCGCCGGCCAACCTTATTCAAGCTGATATAAGGCACTTGCCGTTCAAGACAGGCAGTATTTCACTCGTGCATGGCTCCTGGGTACTGGAAACCCTTAAGGTCTTGCGCGGCGATGTGCAGGAGGGACTGGATGAAGCTTATTGCATCCTTAAGCCAGGAGGATGGTTCCTCTGGAGCCTGTTTCTCTATCACCTTAGAATACACGGAAAGGAGGCGCCGGACATTTCGGCCTATGACTATCTGCAGAAAGTCAGGCAATTCAAAGATTCCTTGAAGGGCTTTATCCGAAAGATGGAGCCGCTGCTATGGATTTCAACGGGTTTTATGCAATCAGTCGGCGGGCTTTTCTTTAAGCAGACGAATTTCTGGGAGAGAGGGTGGGAAGATATTTACCGATATATGGTTGTTTCTCAGGTAGCGTTGGTCTTGCGCAAGCAACCGGCGGCATTGGATGATTGTTATCTCTTGAAGGAGGCCGAGCAGGATGAGCCGTTAAGCAAGCTGGATCTTGAAATCATTGGAGTTGTTCCTGAAACAGCAGCAACAAATTTAAAATACGCGTTACAGGCTACCCCCAAAATATTGACTGATTCGATT
>CAZPQS010000113.1:0-3914 GCA_964588765.1 uncultured Planctomycetales bacterium
AGCAGCTGAATGTTATAAATACAAAAGAATTGGCCGATAAATATATAACCTTAAAGAGGGTGATTAAGCGGACTCATCATAAACAGCCAGCAGGAGCGCAGGAGAATTTTGAGGGAGACGATTAGATTTAGTAACTCGTAATTTAACAGAGAGGTTAACTATGCAGTCAGATAAAGCAAAAAAGGGTTTAGAGAGGATGCCCAACCGCGCTTTACTTTACGGAACAGGAATATCAACCTCACATTTAAATAGGCCATTTATCGGTATTGCCTCCTCATTCACTGACTTGATTCCCGGGCATATCGGTATGCGGGATTTAGAAAGATATATTGAAAGAGGGATTGAGAATGCCGGAGGTACGCCATTTATCTTCGGAGTGCCCGGAATCTGCGACGGGATTGCTATGGGGCATTCTGGGATGAAATATTCTCTACCCTCAAGGGAGCTAATCGCGGATATAATCGAGTCAATACCCTCGGCGCATGCCCTGGACGGCCTGGTTTTGCTAACCGATTGCGATAAGATAACCCCGGGTATGATTATGGGCGCATTAAGAATTAATATCCCCGCCATTGTGGTAACCGCAGGCCCAATGCTGGCCGGGCATTTTGGTAAAACCAGACTTTCACTAGTCAGAGATACCTTTGAGGCTGTGGGGCGATTTAGAGGGGGTAAGATTAGCGAAAAACAAAGACAGGCATTGGAGATTGAGGCTTGTCCTTCTTGCGGGTCTTGCCAGGGTATGTATACAGCAAACACAATGAGCTGCCTTACTGAGGCAATGGGGTTTTCCCTGCCGTTCTGCGCAAGCGTGCCTGCCGTGCTAAATAAAAAGAGAAGAATTGCTTATGAGAGCGGGCAAGCGATTGTGGGATTGGTTAAAAGGAATGTAAGACCTCGCAGCATAATAAACAAAAGGGCGCTTTATAATGCTATCCGCGTGGATATGGCCTTAGGCGGCTCAACAAACACAGTCCTGCATCTTATGGCAATAGCCAATGAGGCAAAGGTGAATTTAACTCTGAAGGATTTTGACCGTATAAGCACGAGTACGCCGCATATTGCCAACCTTCGCCCAGGCGGAGAATACTTTATGGAGGATTTAGATATTGCCGGAGGGATCCCTGCGGTTTTAAGGAGACTGTTACCTAAATTAGAGGATAGTATAACTGTTTCGGGCGCAGGGATTAAACAGATAGCCAGAAAGGCGGTAATTTCTGATGAGGATGTAATAAGGCCGCTGAGTAAGGCATATCATAAACAGGGGGGCATCGCTATTCTTTACGGTAATTTAGCGCCTGAGGGCAGCGTGGTTAAGCAATCGGCAGTGGATAAAGATATGTTAAGATTTATCGGCAGGGCCAGGACATTTAATTCTGAAGAGGCTGCGATGAGGGCAATAATGACCGGGAGGATTAAAAAGCGCGATGTGGTGGTAATCAGGTACGAGGGGCCTGCCGGCGGTCCGGGTATGCGGGAGATGCTTTCTCCTACCTCTGCTATTGTGGGGATAGGTTTACATAAATCCGTTGCCTTGATTACCGACGGCAGATTCTCCGGTGGCACGCGCGGTCCCTGCGTTGGCCATATTTCACCCGAGGCACAGAGCCGAGGACCGATTGCAATTGTCAAAAATGGTGATAGAATTAGGATAGATATTCCCAAGAGAAAATTGGAACTTTTAATATCCGGACAGGAATTAAGCAGGCGTTTAAGGGAATTTAAGGTTCCCAGACCCAAGATAACTTCCGGATATTTAGCTCGCTATTCCAAACTGGTCAATTCCGCAGATAAAGGAGCAGTACTGCAATGAAGGGCGCACAGATTCTCATTGAATGTTTGAAGCGGGAGGGCGTAAAGGTAATGTTTGGTTATCCCGGCGGATCGGTTCTGCCTATATTTGACCAGCTGTATGAAGCGCCAATCCGGTTTATTCTCACTCGTCATGAACAGGGCGCTGCTCATGCTGCTGATGGTTATGCCCGTGCGACGGGGAAGGTGGGTGTTTGCATTGCTACTTCAGGCCCAGGAGCTACCAACCTCACTACCGGCATAGCTACTGCGTTTATGGACTCTATTCCGGTTGTGGCATTCACCGGTCAGGTTAAGACCCATCTTATCGGCAATGACGCCTTTCAAGAGGCAGACGTTACGGGTGTGACCCGGCCGATTACCAAGCATAATTATTTAGTAAGGGACGTTAAGGATTTAGCGCGGGTTGTGCGCGAGGCCTTTCATATTGCCTCCACCGGCAGGCCCGGTCCGGTAGTTGTTGATATTCCCGTGGATATTCAGACTCACGATGCAGAATTTATTTGGCCGGAGGAAGTGGAAATCAAGGGCTATAAGCCTACCTATTTTGGCCATCCCGGTCAGATTAAGAAGGCAGCGCGGCTGATTGCCAAATCCAGGAAGCCGTTGATTTATGCCGGCGGAGGGATAATCACTTCCGGCGCCGAAAAAGAACTGAAGGCTTTAGCAGAAAGACTGAATATCCCGGTAACCTTGACCCTGATGGGGCTGGGAGGGTTTCCCGGGACACATCCTCTTTGCCTGGGTATGCTGGGTATGCACGGGACAGCCTATGCCAATTACGCGACTATGAATGCGGACTTATTGATTGCCGTAGGGGCACGTTTTGATGACCGGATTACCGGCAGACTCGATGCCTTTGCGCCCCATGCCAAGATTATCCATATTGATATCGACCCCTCCTCTATAAGTAAGAACGTAAAGGTGGATGTTCCGATTGTGGGGGATGCCAGGCATATATTAAGACAATTACTTGAGGAATTAGATAAGGCTCCCGACGCCAGGGAGTGGCTGGCTGCTATTGAGCAGTGGAAAAAGAAACATCCGCTTGTTTATAAGGAAGGAGCAAAGATTAAGCCCCAATATGTTATTGAACAGATTTATGAGGCAACAAAGGGCGAGGCGATTATTGCCACCGAAGTGGGACAGAATCAGATGTGGGCTGCGCAGTGGTATAAGTATAATCAACCGCGCAGTCTCCTTTCTTCGGGCGGATTGGGGACAATGGGATATGGATTCCCGGCTGCCATCGGGGCCAAGGTAGGTTGTCCTGACAGGCATGTTTTTGATATTGCCGGCGACGGTTCGATACAGATGAATATCCAGGAACTGGCCACGGCCGTAAACGATAAAATTCACGTCAAGGTTGCCATACTGAATAACTGCTATCTGGGGATGGTCAGGCAATGGCAGGAGTTATTCTATAAGAAGCGCTATTCATATACACATATATGCGGACCCGATTTTGTAAAATTAGCCGAGGCTTATGGTGCAGTGGGTTTACGCGCCACTAAAAAGGAAGAGGTGCGGCCGGTAATTGATAAGGCACTATCAACTAACAACGTTGTTTTTATGGATTTCCAGGTTGAGCCGGAAGAAAATGTATTTCCGATGGTGCCGGCGGGCGAAGCCATTGACCGGATGATTGGGGGTATGGCATGAAACACACGCTCTCTGTATTGGTAGAAAATAAATTCGGCGTCCTGGCAAGGGTCGCCGGGCTGTTTAGCGCGCGGGGCTTTAATATCAGCTCCCTGGCTGTGGGCGAGACGCAGGATGCGACTATTTCCCAGATGACCATTGTTGTGGAAACACCCGATGTGCGCATCTTAGAGCAGATTATCAAGCAGCTGCATAAATTAATCGATACAATCTCGGTGGTTGATTTGACTAAAAAGGATTATGTGGAAAGAGAACTGGCTTTAGTAAAGGTCAGCTATAATAAAGCAAGTCAAAAAAAGATAAAGGCCTTTTTAGATAAGCATAAATTCGCGACCCGCTTGCTCAGGCATAGCGGCAGCGACGCAATAATTGAGCTTTGCGCGACCTCAGAGCAGGTAAAGGAATTCCTTGCTAAATTAGAGCCTTTTGGAATTCATGAG
>CAZPQS010000114.1:0-3838 GCA_964588765.1 uncultured Planctomycetales bacterium
TAACTACGCTTTTCTTCCAATGTCGTAAGGGACTCTTGCGATAGCTTTCCCTTATTGGCCCAGCCCCAGTAAATCCCTTCTGGGCAACCATCGTAGACCTCAACACCTCCTCTGTTTCTTTATCTACCTCATCTACTGCCTGTTGAAAAGCCTGAGCAAAGGCCAGATGGCGATTATCTCTATGCAACTCATCTAATCTTTCGCGAACCTCTTTTATCCTTCCCCAGACTTTATCTGTCTGTAAGGGCATAATCGTTGAAGGCGGACTAGATAAAAGAAGTGGATGATTAGGGCTAGCAAAAGGAATCTTATACTTTCCTAATCTTTTAACGTGGTATTCCTCTGGGCCATTAAACGAATCCTTAGCTCTATCTGCCCGAACATATCCTCTACTTAGCCAATATTCAGCTTTAGCTTTACCAGGGAATAATTCCGCATATCCACCCGGACGCTTTAAAACAACAAAATCAGGCCCAGAGACACGAAAGATAGGCATATTCCGCTGCCAATCGTCTTGTGTATAGAATGGCCGTGAGGCAAGCTTGTATTCATCGCTATGTATTCTTAAAAATCCCAAAATATCTCGGCAATAGCACAAATAATCATACCAATAAAGCTTCATAATCTCTGCCCTAATGTGGTCATCGGGATGAGTACGCGGTGCGCGGTCAAAGAAATGAATCAACCTCCTCCATTCTTCAGGGCTTAGTCCATATCCGCCTTCTTTGTCTAACACCTCAAATTTTTCTATTACTTCATTAAGTAGCCTAATCAAATCCTCAATAATCTCTACCTGTATCTGCTTATGGCTATTCCGATTCAATATCTGGTCAGATAAATTAACCACTAGACTTTTAATAGCATGCCAAGGTAAAAATATGGCGCCGGACAATAGAAGCATCCCCAAAGCCCAAACATCCCAACCAAAACCTTCGGCAGCGCGGAACATATATGCGATATATCCATTCCAGCTTAGAATACTAAAACCTAGAGCAAAAGAAATTATACTCCTCCAACCGATAGAACGAGTAACTAAGCTACTTTTTTTTACTTCCCTAAGCATACCTGATTCTAATTTTTTATGTGCCCTAGCTAAAGGAGTAGAAAAGTTCTTGGCTAAATTCTCAAATAAATCGTATATTTCCCCGAACCGCTTTGACATCTCCGTCCAATTATTGGAATCCGAAGTTGGTTGTGGAGAACCGGCAAGATCAGAATCAGAAGTTTTTGTATTTTCGGCATTATTATCCTGCTCAAAGGGATTATTCTGTTCTGGTAGTTCAAATTCAAATGTCTTCTTCTTTTTATCAATTTGAGTACGGTCTATCCGTTTAATCTTCCTAGATAACAATGCACCGATAAAAGCCAAAATAAGTCCAGCTCCTATGATAATGCCTGCCCATTTGCCAATTATTGAAAGGCGAGGCCCTAGAAGTTCGCCTTCTCCTTTAATAATTTCTTTCATCTCTTCATCGGCAAGGTTGCTACCTATTTTCGCATTCACAAGATTAGCGATTTCCTTAAGAAATTGATTAAAGTTATAATCATTCGTTGCCTCAATGGTCTCAGGATAGTTAGCCACTAATGAAAATTCCTTCTTAAATTTATTAAATTCATCTTTCTTGAATTCACTCATAAAAATGATAAAACCAGTTGCCTCTTTACCTGGTTCTGTCTGAGGATTAAATAGATTAGCGGCTGAAGAAGCTTTAGCGAATCCCTCAATAGCTATTTCTTTGAGCTCATTAGCCCTTATAAAGAGTAATTGAAGTTCTCCTATAGTCATAGGCTCATCTCGATATACAATAGAACCCCATTCGTCATATCCCCGTACAGGTAATTCTTCTAGCCAGTAAACTAAAGTATAAAACTCATCCTTATTGGTGTAATCTACAGGGATAATCTCTCCTTTATTGTCTCTCCCATTCCATAATTCACCAAAGAAAGATTCAAAATCAGTTAAGGCGCCTTCAACGTCTTCGGAATCGATAAGTTTAAGTTGACCAGTAATCTCATCTTTATCATAGTCTGTTAAGACACTATTTATCATTTCGCCAGTAATCTCTTCCGGAGGAAGAATTCCTGCTTTTAATGCTTTTTCGTTTACCTTTCTCTCAATTAACCGCTGAGAAATCTCAAAGTAGCGATTAAGCAGGAATTCATCCTTATCAGCGTTCGATTTAAGCTTTTCCAGAATGGGTTCATAGAATTCATCCAAACCAAGCCCCTGAGGCTCAGATTCTTTTAATTTAAGCATTAAGTTAAAGTAGTTCTTAAATGCCTCGTTATCTAAGTCAGTCATCAATCTATATGTATGGAAGGCGTCTAAGAGGGCTTTATCCTGGGAGTTATCCAAGCTTAAATTTCTACCGAGAAGCTGCTCAACTTTCTCCTCTACCCCTGCTTCAGCTAATACTGCAGGAGTAAAGACAAGGCTGGCGTCTTCGTCGCCAACCAGGTTGCCGGATTTATCAACAATCGTAGTGGTTATCTTTTTGGTGCCCTCGGGAACGCCTTTGACTTCCAAATCTTGAGATAGCTGCACATCTCCGCTTATTAACTCATATTTAAAGGTATCTTTAAACTTGTAGTCGCTAATCACAGGCCTGCCTATCTCTGTCAGCGTCAGCGTAGCTCCTCTATATCTTTCCCGGGAGATATCCTCATCTCCGTATCTTGCATAAATCTCTCCGTCGCTCACTTCATGCTCATAGGCAATTAGGTTTATATTGTCGTATTTGAATTCTGTCTTTTGCGCATTTTTCGGGTCAAATAAACAATTCAGTTCATCGATTGCATTATATTTAAGCTCTACGCCTGCCTTTTCCATGTCTTCGGCAGAAATTTCAATCACCTGCTTGGCTATGGGATGGCCGCTGGAGTAAATTCCCCATTCCAAGTTAGCCAGATTATAGGAATACTTCTCCCACAATATGTTACCGATATTATAAACAGCGATGTCGTCTATTAGAATCCAGATATCCGGGCGATAAACATTCTCGAACCTGATAATATCGGATTTTTCGATGCCGGTAATTATGGGCTTGCCCGTAGTTTCATCGATTCCGGCAGTATCAACCTGGGTAATTGTTTCTCCGCTATAACTTCCTGTGTCATTGGGATTGTAGAGAAAATAAGTGGTGCCGGCATCGCTTTTCTCCTGCTTGTAAATAAGCTTATCGTAGCCGTCATTAATAAGAATAGTGGTGGTTTCTTCGCTATCAAGGTTTGTTTTCTTCTCTATGCTATATCTGCTTGCCCTAGGTAATGAAATAGTAATATCTGACCCGTCAGGATTACCTCCGGGAATGGTCAATTGATTATCTTTTACAGGGACTCTTGTATTATCCGGCAGAATAATATGGTCTTCAATAGGCATAGTTTCATAGGTTTCTCCTGCAGTCTTTCCGTTATTACCAGTAATTACCGTGTCGCTTCTTATAGTTATGCCGCGATTATCCTGAATAGTAGTGGTTTTTTCCGTTCTGTCGTCGTAGATTTTAGTCCATACACTCTCCGTACCTGAGGTCAAGGTATCCTCGCCCCCGTCAAGCAGGGATACTGTCTTCGGATTATCTTCAGTTATCGGCTCTATTTCAGCGCTTATAGTTACAGGTATGGACTCTCCGTCTATTTTCTCAAGGGTATGCTCCAGAGAATATTGTAATTGCCAGTTCCAGCTTTTATATATCTTGTGAGTAACTATGCGGCCGTTGTCTTCTGCGACCATGGTAATTGTGTCTGTGTCTGTGCCGGGATGATAGGAATAAACAGTGACTTTGGTAGAGGCTACATTCTCATACCTTATTGATTCCCAGGTCATCTTATAGAGGAATCT
>CAZPQS010000115.1:0-3802 GCA_964588765.1 uncultured Planctomycetales bacterium
AAAACAGTCAAAGAGTCATATCCTGGATTTAACCGCTATTATCTCTCAGATAAAGAATGAGATTGCCGATTTACAGGCGCATCTTAAAAGTCAGATTCTAAGAAAAAAAAGATTGGATATCGAAAAGGCAAAGACCGAGGAGGAGAGGGGCAATTTAAATCAAATTCTTAATCAGCATACTGCCGAGCTGAATAATATAAAAACCGAGCTGAATGATATAAATAATCAGCGCAGCCACAATCGGGATAAACTAACCTGCGAGCTTGATGCTCAACAGAAGCTGAATCAGGAAATCAATGATTTAGAGAACGAGAGGATTGCCCTTCAGTCGCAAAAGGAGTTTCTGGAGGAATTGAAGCTT
Organism: uncultured Planctomycetales bacterium; assembly: GCA_964588765.1. Classification (GTDB taxonomy): domain Bacteria; phylum Omnitrophota; class Gorgyraeia; order Gygaellales; family JAHJCI01; genus CAZPQS01. The sequence goes on from CAZPQS010000115.1 coordinate 362, forward strand.
AAATACGAGGGCATTAGCCAGTCCTTGAATGCGGTTGTTTATCTTGACCGCCGTCCGAAAGAGAATGTTTCCGGGATGGTAATTAAGGTAAATCAGCCGCCCTCACCGATAGACAAACAGGAGAGAATTATCAGCCCCAATCTGAAATTTAAATTCAGCGGAGAAGCCAAGCCGATGCCGTTGGAAACCGAAACCATTACCCAGAGAATCGAACAGATTCAATCCGGGATTAACCAGAGACAGGAATGCCGGGAGGCTGTTGAGGCTAAGATACAGGAATTAAATAATGTTTTGCAGGATTTAGACAAAAAGGCAGAGGCTCAGGAGAGGCTGGTCGGCAACAAGACCATACAGATTGACAACCTGACGGAGCAATTAGACAAGCTGAACCAGGAGTATGAGGTGGTTGCGCTGGAGATAGAGGATTTAGATGTCCAGGTCGCACAACTTAATAATAAGCAGACTCAATTGGCAACCACGCTATCCCAGGCAGAAGAACAGCAAAGGCAGGAAGATGGAACCGTCGCTTCCCTGGAGAATTCTATCATAGAGTTGCGTTCTTTGCGGGAGCAGACACTCATTGATATTACCCAGATTAAGACCGAGATACAAAGTCAGAATGTGCGCCTTATCCAGCAAGAGGAGACACGGGTTCTGTTAGAAAATGCCTTTCAGGAAAGCCAGCAATTATATCAGCACCATTTAGACGAGATTAAACAGTCTGACTTGAAGATTAAACAGTTAGCCGATGAATCCGACAGATTAGAGCAGGCAAATCAGGAGGCCAGCCAGGAAGGCATAGAATTACAGAAGCAGCAGGAGGCGCAACAGGCAGAATTCAAACAGCTTAGCGAACTTCAGGAACAGGATAATCAAAATATTCTCGGGCTCAATCAAGACGTTGACGGGCATAGAAAAAAGATTTACGAGTATCAGATGCAGGAAAAGGAATTTGACTTTAAGCAGAGGAGTATCCGGGACAGAATCAATCAGGTTTATAAGATTGACCTGGTCAGAAATCTTGCTCAAGGTAACGGCGGGGATGGTATTTCCAACAAGGAGTCATTGATTGCCCAGATTTCCGAGCTTAAACAAAGGATAGACTCCCTGGGGACGGTAAATCTCATTGCTATCGAAGAATATGAAGAATTAAAAAAGAGGTATGATTTTCTTACCCGGCAGCAGAATGATTTAAACCAGGCTAAACACTCTCTTAACGAGGCAATCGATAAGATTAACCGCACTACTCGACAGATATTTCTGGATACCTTTAAGAGGATTCAAATGGAATTCCGCAATTATTTCCGTTTGCTCTTTGGAGGAGGCGAGGCACAGATTTTATTGATTGATAAAGCCCGCCCGTTAGAATCTGGTATTGAGATTATCTGTCAACCTAAGGGTAAGAGACTGCAGAATGTGCTTGTCCTCTCCGGAGGGGAGAAGGCACTGGCTGCAGTTGCCTTAATATTTGCAATTTTTAAGGTAAAGCCGGCGCCCTTCTGTGTACTTGATGAGATAGATGCGGCTTTAGACGAAACAAACATCGGTCGCTTTAGCGGAATCCTGCAGGAATTTTCCAAGGACTCGCAATTCCTGGTAATCACTCATAATAAAAGAACCATTGCCAACGCCGATGTTATGTATGGGATTACTATGCAGGAGTCAGGAATTTCTAAGATTGTCTCCGTTAAATTTTCTTAATTTTCTCCAGCGCAAGTCCTATTCTTGCCCTTTTCTTTAGCAATATAGAGTCGTTGGTCGGCAGTTGCAATTAATGCCGGACTCGTCTGGACATCGACAGGAAAGGTAGCAATTCCTAAACTTGCGGTAAGCTTCTTGCTAGGCAGGACTTCTTCCTGAGCAAAGGGATGTTTGGCAATGAGTTGGCGCAAGCGTTCCCCAATGATTATTGCTTCCTTTTTGTTGGTCTGGGGCAGGATAAAGGCGAATTCCTCTCCTCCGTAGCGAGCCACCCAATCCATCTTACGGGAATAATCACTGAGTAAATTAGCTAATTCTTTTAATATTCTATCTCCGGCCTGGTGGCCAAGGTTGTCGTTATAGATTTTGAAGTTATCCATATCCAGCATAATCAGGCTTAAGGCAGTTTTGTTAATCTTGGCTTTTTCTGTTTCGACCCGAAGCAGATAGTGAAAGTATCCGTGATTCCACAAACCGGTGAGAGAATCGGTGTGGCCGCGGATTATCGCTTGTTCATAAAGCTGGGAGTTCTCAATTGCCAGGCCCGCTTGATTAGCCAGCATAATAAACATCCGCATATCATCCTGGGAGATCGGCCGTCTGGTAAAGATATTATCGGCAATGACCACCGCGTTTATCTTATCCTTTGCCCTTAACGGCACAATCGCCACCTCCTGGGTTTTAAGGATTTTAATAAGCGGGTCAGAGCGATAATTGTCGATTGTTTGGGACGTTAAGTGCAGGGGCATACCCTCTAATACGGCAAGGCTGAGGAGATTATTCTTTTCATTAAGAGGAAGCTTCAGACGCTTTACTTGTTGATTAAATTGCGATTCCAGAACGTTATCGGAGGTTTTGAAGACATTTACCAGGTCATCCAAACCCATTCTTTGTTGTTCGATATTCTTCCAGATGCGGCCTGCTTCCTCTCCGGTATCCGGGCCGATTCCCAGCTTACCCTCGATTAGCGCTTCTTTTTTATTTATCAAAAAAAGCATTGCCCGATTAAACCCCAGGCCGGCATGCGCGGTTACGCCGGTAAGAATTATATATAGTATTTCATCCAGCTTCAGGGTTGTGCGCATGGCATTAGAGATTTCATACAGGATATTTAATTCTGTTCTGGTTCTATCCAGTTCTTCTTTCAGTCTGGCTATCTCTTCCATCGCGAAAAGAAATCTAACACATTTTTTCACATCTGTCAAGGAGCAGGAAAGAGATTTTCTCTTGCCCAGCCGGAGAATAATGTTATAATGGAAGCCTAAAAAATTATCCAACGGAATTTGTAATCACACTGAATTAGTGCTATCTTATTCTGTCAATGAACAGCATTATCCACAAGATTAGAGAGCAGGCAGGAACCCAGCCTAAAACGATTATCCTGCCTGAATATAAAGACCCGCGCATAGCAGAGGCAACCAGAATTATTGAACAGGGAGGAATTGCCCGAATCCTGCTTCTAACACCGGATAAGATGGATGCGCGGATAAAAGAAAAGTATGCACAGGATTTTTTCAGCCTGCGTAAGGGCAAGGGAATTACTCCGGAAGAAGCAGGAGAGATAATTTCTCACCCTCTTTATTATGCGGCGATGATGGTCAGGCACGGCGCTGCCGATGGTTTTGTCGCCGGCGCTGACCACGCAACGCCCGATGTGGTGCGAGCAGCAATTCGCTGCCTTGGCGTTGCCCCTCGATTGAAAGTGGCTTGCAGTTGCTTTATTATGCTACTACCCGACCC
>CAZPQS010000116.1:0-3778 GCA_964588765.1 uncultured Planctomycetales bacterium
AAGCAAAGGGCAGGAGGCTCGGATGTGCGAGTTGTTTATTCCGCCTGGGATAGTCTCAAGATTGCCAAGAAAAATCCAAAAAGGTCGGTAATTTTTTTGGCAGTAGGCTTTGAGACTACCGCGCCGACTTTAGCCCTTACCTTGCAGGCAGCCAAGAAGGAAAAATTAGATAATCTCTTTTTTTTCTCCGCCTTAAAACTTATTCCCCCGGCAATGGAGGCATTGGTTTCTGACCGGTCAATGGAGATCGATGGATTTTTGTGCCCCGGGCATGTTTCAACAATCATCGGCAGTCAGGCATATGAATCTATTCCTAAGAAATACAAAATTGCCTGCTGTGTGGCTGGATTCGAACCCTTGGATATCCTGGAGGGGATTTATCTTCTGCTTTGTCAGATTATTCAGAATAAACCGCGCGTGGAAAATCAATATGCGCGGGTGGTAAGGAAAAAGGGAAACCCCAAGGCAAAGGCGATAATAAATAAGGTATTTAAGATTGATAATGCCGCCTGGCGGGGGTTGGGTGAAATTCCTCAAAGCGGGTTAAGATTAAGAGATAAATTTTCAAGCTTCGACATCGAGAAAATAATGCCCGTTAATGTTAAATATAAAACAACAGACAAAAAACAAAAACAATGTCGCTGCCCAGAGGTGCTAAAAGGAATAATTCAGCCTCCCGACTGTCCTCTGTTCAGGAAGGTTTGCTCTCCCGCAAATCCTTACGGTCCCTGTATGGTCTCCAGCGAAGGAGCCTGTAATGCGTATTATAGATATAAATAAAAATTCAAAATCCAAAATTAAAAATTTCGCATTTTATATTTTTATTTTCCATTTCTCATTTTATATTTTACATTTTCTAAGTGGCTGTGCTCAAAAGAGCCAACTTGATGAGGCCAGGGAGCAAGCCGGACAATCCCAGGCTTATTATCAACGCGCCATTGCCGAATATCAGGACTTAATTGCCCAGGGAAAGGATTTAGACCGGGCTTATTTTGAATTGGGCCTGTTATATTATCAACACGCTGAATATGAATCAGCCAGCCGTTATTTATTAAAGACAGCTTTATCGGAAGCTAAAAAATACCGCGCCCTCGCTCTTTACAGGATTAATGATTTTACCGAAGCGAAAGATGCATTCAAGAAGATAGATAATCCTGACAGCGAAACCCTGTATTATTATGGTGAGGTTTGCGAAGAGCTCAATCTCTATGACCAGGCCCTGGATATTTATCATAAGATTACTGAGCAGCCCTATAAGAGCCGCGCCCAAGACCGGATTCAGTTAATTACCCGATTGGGAGAAAATTTATATTTAGCGAATCTGCCGGCCAACCTGCAGGAAATAATTAAATCTGCTCCTCTCGCGGATAAATATCCCAATGCCGGAGCATTAATCTTGCTTTGTGATGAGGGGGCCGAAATTAATACGCAGAATACAGCCGTGTTTTCCGAGCATATCCTGGTTAAGATTTTAAATGAACGGGGCAAACAGGCTTTTTCCGAGGTTGCGATTAGTTACGACTCTACCTATGATAAGGTGGAGTTAGAATATGCGCGCACGATTCGTCCGGATGGAATGGTAGTTCCTGTGGGAAACCGCCATATCCGCGATGTTTCCAAATACCTGAATTTCCCTCTTTACAGCAATGTCCGGGCGCGGATAATCTCTTTTCCCGAGGTTACCGAGGGCTGCGTTATTGAATATAAATACAAAATTTATCGCAATCAATTGATTAACCAGGATGATTTTGTCCTCGCCTATAGCTTACAGGAATTAGAACCGGTTATCCAGGCTAATTTTAAATTGGTTATCCCGATAAAGAAGCCCCTGTGCTATAAGTTCCTGAATACAGACTACAATACTACCCAGGCTAAATTGGAGCCGGAAACAAAAGAATATCCGGGATATAAAGAATACCTCTGGGAATTCAGGAATATGCCCGCGATTATTCCCGAAGCAAATATGCCTCCTAATTCCAAGATTAACCCGATTATTCTTATTTCTACCTTTGATTCGTGGCAGGAGATTTATGACTGGTGGTGGAATAAAGCCTTGGATAAGATTCAGGCAGACCGGGCGATAAAACAAAAGGTTAAGGAATTAACCCAGGATAAAGAAACAACCCTGGAGAAGGTGCGGGCAATCTATAACTTTTGCGCTGAGGATATTCGCTATGTTGCCGTAGAATACGGCCAGGCCGGCTACGAACCGCACAAAGCAGCCGACATCTTTTTTAATAAATATGGCGACTGCAAGGATCAGGCAGTGCTATTGATTACAATGCTAAGTGAAATTGGTATTCAGGCCTATCCGGTATTAATTGGTACGGACGAGCACCTTGACTTAGAAGAAGATTTTCCTTCGGTAAATTTCAATCATTGTATTGCCGCCGTCAAATTAAACGGGGATTTAATCTTTCTTGACCCCACCTGCCCAACCTGTTCTTTTGAGAATTTGCCGGGCGGTGACCAGCAAAGGAGGGTTTTAATTTTTACCGGTTCCGGCTATAAGATTCAGACAACTCCAATCTACCCTGCCCTGCATAATTACCTAAGGAAGATTCTTAAAATGCAGATTAATCCTGATGAGACGATCAGGGCGGAAAGAACAGTTTTTACTTCCGGGTTATATGATGCGGGCCAGCGCATCTGGCTTAAGTATTCAAGCGATGATGCAATTTCCGAGAGCATCAAGCAGGCAATCCAGGGCATATCTCCTGCCTCCCGACTAATAAAATATGATGTCCAGAACTTAGATGACTTGAATAGCAATGTGGTTTTAAGTTATTCATTCTCCGGTAGAGAATATTGGACTAAGGCCGGCAGTTTGAGGATATTGCCGCAACTTGCGCTCCTGGATACCTCGATTACGGCAAAACAGGTGCGTAGATATCCTCTTGATTTAGGGATGCCCAGCACCAGGATAGTTGAACTGGATGTGATTCTGCCGCGGCGTTTTAAGCTAAAGTATTTACCGGCTGACTTCCGGGAAAGCAGCCCCTGGCTGGATTTAAGCGTTGAATATAATATAGAAGGAGACCATTTCCACTTTAAGCAAACAACCCAGCTAAAAAAAAGATATATTTCGCTTCCCGAATATTTAAAATTTAAAACCTTTATAGAGAGCATATCAGTCCAGATTAGGGAAAGGGTGATTTTTCAGCAGAAATGATTGATAAAAAACGCCTGATTAAATTAACGCAGCAATTAATTCGCATTCCCTCGGAGAATCCACCCGGAGATGAATCCCGGATTGCCCGCTTTGTAAAAGACTTTTTGGAAAATTTAGGGCTTAAGCCAAAAATCTATGAATTTAAAAAGAAGCGCAGCAATGTTGTGGCAACCCTGACAGGGAAAGATAAAAAGAATAGCCTTTTGGTAACCCCTCATCTTGATACTGTTCCGGCAGGCAGGAATTGGAGGTTTTCGCCTTTCAGGGCAGTAATGCGGCATGGCCGCATCTATGGCCGGGGCGCTTCCGATGATAAAGGAAATCTGGCCGTACTTCTGGAGGTAATCAAGAGTCTGGTCGAACAAAAATACAGCTTAAATTATAATTTGATTTTTGCTGCTACGGCTGATGAGGAAACCGGCTCAAATCTAGGGCTTATCCCTTTACTGAATAAAGGGATATTAAAACCGCAGGCGGCACTGATTATGGATGCCGATGAGTTTAAGATTATAGTTGTGCAAAAGGGCCTAATTCATCTTAAGGCAAAGATTAAGGGAAAATCTGCGCACGGAGCCTATCCCTGGCAAGGGGTAAATGCCATTGATC
>CAZPQS010000117.1:0-3751 GCA_964588765.1 uncultured Planctomycetales bacterium
AGACCCTTACCGGGTTTTAATCTCCTGTATTTTAAGTTTACGCACTCAAGATAAAACTACTGCTCAGGCAAGTCAAAGATTATTTAAGATTGCACATACCCCCCAAAAGATGGTAAAATTATCTGCATGCCGTTTGGAAAGATTAATCTATCCGGTGGGATTTTATCGCAATAAAGCTAAATTTATTCAACACATAAATAGAAAGATTATAGAGTATTTTGGCAGCAGGGTTCCCGGAAGGCTGGAGGATTTGCTTAAGCTCAAAGGCGTGGGGAGAAAAACCGCAAATTTAGTGCTTGGCTTAGGCTATAATATCCCTTCAATCTGTGTGGATACGCATGTGCACAGGATTTCTAATCGCCTGGGATGGATTAAAACAAAGAATCCTCATCGGACCGAGGAGGCATTAAAAAGGATTATTCCCAGAAGATACTGGATAAGATTAAACACAATCCTTGTTGCCTTTGGACAGAATATATGCTTGCCTATTTCTCCTTATTGCAGCAGGTGCCTGGTGAGAGGCTTATGCAGGAGAGAGAATATAGCAAGATATCGTTAGAATGCAAAGACACAAAGGGAGGCTATGATGCCAAAACAGAATAGGAAGAAATCAAAAAGATTCCGTCTTATACCGCCGCCTCAAGAGACGGGGGAGGGAAAGGTAAAAATAACCATCATAGACTACGATGAAGCGCACCTTCAGGAAAAGGAAGTAAAAAATGCCGAGGAGTGTTTTCCATTTAAGGATAAGCCCACCGTCAGCTGGATAAATGTAGACGGCATTCATGATATAAGATTAATAGAACAGATTGGAAGGCATTTTGATATGCATCCCTTGATTCCGGAGGACATAGTAAATACCGCTCAACGGCCAAAATGCGAAGATTTTGGAGGGTATTTCTTTATCGTTCTAAAAATGCTTTTTTATGATGAGCAGGCAGGAGAGACGACTTCAGAACAGGTAAGCTTAATTGTCGGCTCAAATTTCGTTATTTCTTTTCAAGAAAAAGAGGGGGATGTATTCGATCCCATAAGGGACAGAATCAGAAACGCAAAAGGAAGAATTAGGAAGATGGGGGCTGATTACCTTGCCTATGCCTTGATAGATGCGATTGTGGATAATTATTTTATAATCCTGGAAAGGTTTGGCGAGAAGATTGAGAATACAGAGGGCGAATTGGTATTGAACCCTACGCCGGAGATATTGCAGGTAATCCACAAATTAAAAAGAGAAATGATTTTCTTGCGCAGGTCGGTATGGCCGTTAAGAGAGGTAATCAGCGGCCTGCAGCGCAGCGAGTCTGACCTAATCCATAAATCCACGGTTATATTTTTACGGGATGTGTATGACCATACCATTCAGGTAATCGATACAATAGAGACCTTCAGGGATATGACATCGGGAATGCTGGATATCTATCTTTCCAGCATCAGCAACAAGATGAATGAGGTAATGAAGGTTTTAACCATAATAGCCACAATCTTTATTCCCCTGACTTTTATAACAGGCATTTACGGGATGAATTTCAGATATATGCCTGAGTTGGGATGGCGCTTTGGTTATGTCATGGTCTGGGCTATTATTTTTGTTATTACGATTTTAATGATGGTTTATTTCAAGAGAAGGAAATGGCTATAATAGGAGGATTAAATGAGCTGGAAATGGATTCTTATATTGATGCTACTGTTGCTTTTGGTTATCTTTACCGCTCAAAATTATGAGGTAGTTGAGATTAAGTTTTTGTTCTGGTCATTTAAAACAAGCAGAGCCATTGTGATTATTTCAACGCTATTCATAGGTATCATTATTGGATGGTTAACTTCTCTCGTTAAAAGAGGTTAAGAATTAAAGGAGGGGTTTATGAATTTATTACTATTTATTATCATCCTTGTCGTATCATTTATAATAGTTAGAATAGGGGCGATTGCATTTGAATTGACCGGCCTGGAATGGTCGTTAGCCAAATTCCAGGCGCTGTCCTGTTTTACAGGAACAGGATTTACCACAAAGGAAGCCGAATTGATTACCGGGAACCCTCAGAGACGGCGCATTGCCTCTGTTCTTATTGTCTTGGGTCATGCGGGTCTGGTTACCTTGATTGCGACATTCGCCAACTCGTTAAGAACAGATATCATTATGCCTAAATTCAGGATTCCCGTCTTGCACTCGGTTATCCCTTCGCATTTGTTACCATGGATGAATTTAGCAATCATTGCATTCGTTGTATTTACCCTTTATAAAATTTTTACCAATTCGAAATTTGCCGCTAGTGTAACGGATATTCTAAGGTCGCATATGGTAAAGAAGGAGATTATTAAGCGCGTATCCTTTGAAGAACTCATGGTCGCAACCGGCGGTTACGGGGTCTCCAGTATCGAGATTTGCAAAAAGAGCCCGATATTAAACAAGACGCTTATCGAATCAGAATTAAGACAACACGATATTACAGTTTTGACTATAGAGAGAGAGGGACAAACGGTTCCTAACCCCTCAGCAGATACAAAAATTCTTTTAGGCGACAGACTTATATGCTTCGGGAAATTAGAGAATATTAGAAGAAGGGTGTATGCGGTGCCCAATTAATCAGGGGGTTATCAAAATGGATGTTATGGAGGCAATTAAAAGAAGATGCAGTGTCCGCAGTTATCAAGAGCGGCCGGTCGAAGAGGAAAAGCTTAAAGGTATCCTTGAGGCAGCAAGGCTTGCGCCTTCGGCAAGCAACCGGCAGGAATGGAGATTTATTGTAGTGCGGGATGAGGCTGTCCGGCAGCGTCTTATGAAGGCAGCCAAAAACCAGGCCTTTGTGGGAGAAGCCCCGGTTGTAATTGCCTGTTGTGCCCAGACCGATAATCATGTTATGAGCTGCGGTCAGTTGTGTTATCCCATTGACGTTGCCATCGCTATTGAACATATGGTGCTTAAGGCGGTTGAAGAGGGATTAGGAACCTGCTGGGTTGGAGCCTTTTATGAGGAGAAGGCCAAGGAGATTTTGGATATTCCTGGAGATATTCGAATAGTGGAGCTTTTGACCTTGGGGTATCCGGCTAAACCTTGCAGTGGGCATAAGGATAGATTAGCCTTTGGCGAGATTGTTATGTACGAGAGATGGGGAAAATAAATGTTACTTAACCGGCAAGAGATTGAAAAGTTGATAAAAGAAAAAGGGCTGATTATCGATTATCTTAATTTAGATATTCAACTTACCCCCAATGGGTTTGATTTAACTGCCGCAGGCGTCTCTGAATTTGTCGGTTCCGGGGCTTTAGACTTTTCCAATAAAGAGAGGGTTATTCCCCGGACAAAAGATGTTTGTCTAAAGAAGAAAAGCCCGCAGGATAAATTCGGCTGGTGGCATCTAAAAAGGGGAGCCTATAAGATAAGGACCAACGAGGCTTTTAATTTACCCAAAGATTTAGCGGTGGTTTCCTTTCCCAGAAGCTCTCTTTTGAGGATGGGCGCCTTTACGCAAACCGGGGTATGGGATGCGGGATTCAGGGGAAGGAGTGAATTTATATTGGCGGTTGAGAATCCCAAAGGGTTAAGGCTTAAGCAGAATGCAAGAATAATTCAGGCAATCTTTATCAGGATAAATAAGACAAATCTTGGCTATCAGGGTATTTATCAAGATAAATCGTAAATAAGCAGGGTGTCCCTAAAAGAGGGAGGCGAAGATGAAGGTGGAGATTCCCCGGGAAAGAGCAACGCGTCTTTTAAGCAGCGGTAATGTGATTTTAGTAACCTGTGCTTATA
>CAZPQS010000118.1:0-3726 GCA_964588765.1 uncultured Planctomycetales bacterium
TATTAAGGGCTCTCACTTTGCCTGGCCAAGAACAAAGAGATTCCCCCGATTTTATCCGTTAAAGATTATCTTTGGAAGGCCGATTTTCTGGCGGGACTTAGGCAATGATTACGAAACAATTGTAAAGGGATTAAGAGAGGAAGTTCTGAAATTGAAAAATCAATAACAGGCAACCGAAACCGGGTGGGGATAGTCAAAGAGAACCGGTCCCTATTGTATGGCAAGAGGTAAGATTATATTAATATTAATTCTGGCTTTAATGGCAGGCTCTGCTTGCGGGCAAGGGGATAATCCAGAATTTAGTAGGCTGCGCGAAGAGATGGTCAGGTCTCAGATTAAGGCAAGAGGTATTAGGGATGGCAGGGTATTAAAGGCGATGCGCAAGGTTAAAAGACATAAATTTATCCCTCGGGATTATCAGAGTTTTGCTTATGAGGATAGTCCCTTACCTATCGGCGGGGGACAGACCATCTCCCAGCCTTATATCGTGGCCTTGATGACTGAGTTGCTCAGGTTAACCGGTAAGGAGAAGGTCTTGGAGGTTGGCACCGGATCAGGTTATCAAGCAGCGATATTGGCTGAATTAGCCGCTTATGTTTATACAATCGAAATTTTACCAACTCTGGCTAAGCGGGCAGGCGAGTCGTTAAAAAGCCTTGGCTATACAAATATTCTGGTTAAATGCGGCAATGGATATCTTGGCTGGAAGGAATATGCGCCTTTTGATGCAATTATTGTTACCTGTGCGCCAGAGGAGATTCCTCCGGCTTTAGTCGAACAATTAGCTGACGGCGGAAGGATGGTTATACCGGTAGGCAGCATCAATCAGGAGCTAATGCTTGTTGAGAAGGAAAATAGCGAGGTTAAGATAAAAGGCATTATTCCGGTAAGATTTGTGCCTATGCGTCAGTCAAAATAGGAATAAGCGATGTTTGATTATGAAGTAAAGATAGCCCAGAACAAGGAAGAACTCCAGCAGGCGCTGAGACTGAGATATGAAGTCTTTATTCAGGAAATGGGCAGGAATGTTGAGCAGCCGAGGTTGGCGCTGCTGGATATTGATGATTATGACAAATTTAGCGACCATTTAGTGGTTATCGATAAAACCAAGAATAAGGTTGTGGGGACCTATCGATTATTGCTTGGCTATAAGATAGCCCCTATCAGGAAGATATATCCTGATAAAATGCAGCCCCCGGAAGAGTTAAATACAAAATTAGGTTTTTATTCAGAAAGGTTTTTTAATATCGAGAATATAAAGAAGCTTGCCGGCGATGAGGAAATGCTGGAACTGGGCCGTTCATGCATCCATCGCGATTATCGGGACAGGTTAGTAATCAATCTCCTCTGGACCGGAATCAGTAGATACATAAAAGACCACAGTGTGAGGTTTGCGTTTGGCTCGGTAACATTAGGCAATAGGGAAGCTGTCTCTGCCGTTGAGGTAAGCAGGGTATTTAAATTAATCAAGAAAAAATTTTACGCCCCCAAGGCCTATCGGGTTTATCCTAAGAAAGCCTTTATCTTTAAAGGGTTAAATAAGATTGTAAAGATTGAGAATTATCAGGATATTTGGCGTTCGCTTCCGCCCCTGGTTAAGGGATATTTAAGAGCGGGCGTAGTTGTCTGCGGGTCTCCGGCAGTTAATCCTGCCTTTGACTCGATTCTTCTTTTTATCCTGTTAGACATTAAGAATATGTCGTCTTCCTATAAGCGGCATTTCTTTTAATATGCTTATTTTTAAATTTATTTCCTTATTTTTGGGGATATTTATTTATATTATAATTGCGGCAGGTCTACAATTTTTACTTTTCTTGACCGTCCCTTTACTGCGCCTGCGTATAATAAGTCTTTGGACGAGGGTGTTTAATAAATTCCTAAGATTTATTTTTCGAATAAAGATAGTTATTACAGGCGAGAGAAAACGATTAAATGAGAATGGAAACTTTATTATCTCCAATCACCTGGGTTATTTAGACGGGATAGTCTTAGCCAGTTTATTTCCAGTAGTCTTTGTTTCCAAGAACGAAGTGAAATCCTGGCCTTTATTCGGCTTGATGACCCGCGTTGCCGGAACGATTTATATTGACCGGAAAAGGAAGCAGCAGTCTCTCCATTATATTTACCGGACAGCCCATACTCTTAAGAGAAAGGCAAATATACTCGTATTCCCTGAAGGAACATCAACAAACGGCGAGAAGCTGCTTGATTTTCAATCCGTTCATTTTGAGGCGCCCTTAACTGCCGGCTCCGCGATTTTACCCATTACGCTCTATTATACAAAAATCAATGGACAAGAGGTTGATTCGCAGAACCGAAATAAAGTCTGCTGGTACGGACAGATGAAGTTAGTCCCCCATCTTTTGGGACTCATGCGGTTAGACAATATTGAGGTAAAGGTAATAGTTCATCCCAAAATAGAATCGGGCGCTCAATTAATGAGTTATTATTCTCGCAGGCAGTTAAGCGAATCCCTGCATAAGATAATCTCTGCCGATTATCCGCTATTTAAAAAATAAGTGAGGCCACGACTTATGTTCACTGACGTTCCATAAGTCGCGTGCTTATTTAAACTATGATTATCTTTGCTGTATTAACCGTTGGTTTTAGCGGCCTGATTGCTCAGGTTTTGCTTTTACGAGAATTGTTGGTAAGTTTTTACGGCAATGAGCTGACCGTGGGCATAATCCTGGCTAACTGGGTTTTTCTGGAGGCAGTGGGCGCATTATTACTGGGCAGGTTGATTGACCGTGTCGGTAAGAAACTGCTTGCGTTTGTAATTCTGAATATCGTCTTTGCTTTAAGTTTTCTTTTCTCTCTGTATCTGGCGCGTACCTTTAAGGCGATTTTCGGCGTTCCTTCAGGATTGGGTCTGGGGATTGGCTCTATATTCTGGTCATCCTTTCTGATTTTCCTGCCGGTAAGCTTTGCTCACGGAGGCCTGTTTAGTTTTTGTGCCAAGATTTATACCTCAGGCGCTTTTTATACCGAAGCTCAAGCTGCGGGGCGGGTTTATTTTTGGGAGACGGTAGGAACAATCCTGGCCGGAATTATCTTTACCTATTTTTTTATTCCCCATCTTGATTCCTTCCGGATTGTCTTCATCGTATTATTTTTAAATTTTGTAATGCTGTGGTTTTTATATCCCTTGCCATTCAGGAGAATGAGTTTGCTTAGAATATCCGCAGCGATATTTATTATTTGCCTGTTCTTTTCGAGTCTTACGGCTTCTGACTGGCTGCAAAACAGGTCAATAGAATTGCAGTGGCAGAATCAGGAGGTTCTGGATTATGCCAACTCTATTTACGGCAATGTGGTGGTAACCAGGCAGCAGGGACAATATACATTTTTCTTCGATGGCCTGCCGGTAATCACCAGCCCTTATCCGGAGGCAACCTTTGTTCAGGAATTTGCTCAGCTACCCCTGCTTTTTCATCCCCATCCGCGCAGTATACTGTTTATCAGCGGCGGAGCAGGCGGTTTAATCAATGAGATATTAAAGAGCCCGGATTTATCAAAGATTGACTATGTGGAATTAGACCCGTTGATTTTAGGGATGGTCAGGAGACATCCTACGGAATTAACCGAGAAGGAATTGAATGATTCAAGGGTAAATGTGCTGTATCTTGACGGCAGGTTCTTTGTTAAGAACGCGGATTCGACATATGATGTGATCTTTCTGGGATTGAGTTCGCCCTCGGATTTGCAGACCAATCGCCTTTTTAC
>CAZPQS010000119.1:0-3672 GCA_964588765.1 uncultured Planctomycetales bacterium
AGGCAAGACTACCGAAGAGATTAAGGCGGCAATTAAGACGGGGATTCTGTTGTTAAATGTCGAGTCTCTGCCGGAATTAGAGAATATCAACCGCATCGCCAAATTACTTAAAAAGAGGGTAAGGGTGTCCATAAGGATTAATCCCGACATTACCCCGGCGACGCATAAATTCATAAGCACGGGAAAGATTACCGATAAGTTTGGCGTAGACTTTAAGACCGCCCACAATATCCTGAAACATCGCCGTGATTTTGCCTATGTGGATATTCTGGGGCTGCATATTCATATCGGTTCACAGATTACCGAGAGCAGGCCTTTTATTGAAGCGATAACCAGGGTTGTCCAGTTCTTAAAGCAATTAAAGAAAGAGAAGATATATTTGGAATTTTTTAATATCGGCGGAGGCCTGGGTATAATTTACGATAACGAGACACCGCAGACAGCAGCCGATTTTGCAAAGCGGGTCTTACCGATTCTAAAAAAATGCGGGCTTAAGATTATCCTTGAGCCGGGCAGGTTCATCGTGGGAAATGCGGGGATACTCGCGGTTAAGGTTCTATACGTTAAAAAGACGGCAAAGAAGAGATTTATTGTTGTGGACGGGGCAATGAATGACCTGATTCGTCCGGCGCTTTACGGCGCGTATCATAAGATTTTGCCTTCCCGCAGGAGCCGGAAGGAAGGTGGTAAGGGGCGATACGATGTAGTTGGCCCAATTTGCGAAAGCGGTGATTTTTTCGCCAAGGCTCGAATTATGCCCCGACTCAAGCAGGGGGATTTGTTGGCAATTATGGGTTGCGGCGCATATGGGTTTAGTATGTCCAGCAATTACAATTCGCGATTGCGCGCTGCGGAGGTTATGGTGGTTAAGGATAAGGCACACCTGATTAGAAGCAGAGAGACATATCGGGATTTAATTAAGAATGAAATAATTCCTAAATTATGATTAAAAAGATTCGCTTTACCAAGATGGTGGCTTCAGGCAATGACTTTATTGTTATAGACCGGCGGCGCGGCTCTATCCAAAAGCCAAATTTATCTGCCGTACAAATCTGCGATAGAAAATACGGCGCAGGTGCGGACGGGCTGTTGATTTTAGAAAAATCCGGAAATGCGGATATAAGGATGCGTATCTTTAATCCTGACGGCTCGGAGCCGCAGATGTGCGGGAACGGAGTAAGGTGTGTAGCGCTCTATGCCGGCAGAAGCCGGATAAGGGTCCGGACAAAGGCAGGAATTATTGAGGTCAGGGTAAATAAGAATAGGGATGAGGCAAGGATTAGGATGTCCCAGCCAAAGAATATTAGATTAGCAATGCCTTTAAAAATAGGCAAGCGAGAGATAAAGGCAAATCTTATTAATACAGGCGTTCCTCATGCAGTAATCTTTGTCGAAGGGATTGATAAGATTGATGTGGTCAATATCGGCAGGCAGATTCGAAATTATCCAAGTTTCCTGCCGGAAGGAACAAATGTTGACTTTGTCCAAATCATCGACGATAATAATATAAAATTAAGAACGTATGAACGCGGCGTGGAGGATGAGACGCTGGCCTGCGGAACCGGAGCAGTTGCAGCGGCTTTAATATATGCCGTCCGCTATCCGTTATCCGCCGAACATAAAATCAATGTCCATACAAAAGGCGGGGAGGTCTTGAAGGTTGATTTTAATGGTATAAACGGTAAATTCAAGGATGTATGGTTAGAGGGCAAAGCCAGGGCAGTGTATTCGGGGGTGTATTATGTTTAAAGGTTCAATCGTGGCCATCGTTACTCCATTCAAGAACGGCAGGGTGGATGATAAAAGATTGAGAGAGCTGGTTGAATTCCAGATTAAGAATGGAACTTCGGGGATTGTGCCCTGCGGGACAACCGGTGAGTCGCCGACCCTGTCAATGCAGGAGCATGACAGAGTAGTCGAGATTGTCATTGAGGCAGTCAGAAAAAGAGTGCCGGTTATTGCCGGGACAGGTTCAAACAGCACCCAGGAGGCAATTGAGTTATCCGTGCATGCCCAAGAGGCAGGCGCGGATGCCTTACTTTTAGTCTCTCCCTATTATAACAAACCTACCCAGGAGGGTTTATACCTGCATTTTAGGACCATTGCCCGGAAGGTTAAGATTCCGATTATTCTGTATAATATTGCCGGGCGTACGGCCGTGAATATCGAACCTCAGACCATTGCCCGTTTGGCCAGCGATTGTAAAAATATTATCGGCGTGAAAGAGGCCTCAGGGAGCCTCGACCAGATGTCGCGCATAAAGGCATTATGCGGTCCAAATTTTGATTTAATCTCTGGCGACGATGTCTTGACCTTGCCGCTTTTGGCTATTGGCGGAGCAGGGGTAATTTCCGTAGTGGCAAATATCGTTCCCGGAGATGTAGCTGATATGGTTGGGGCATTCAGTAAGGGCGATATAAAAAAGGCGCAGAATCTACACTATAAATTATTACCTCTGGTTAAAGCAATGTTTATCGAAACCAATCCTATTCCGGTTAAGACAGCAATGGGTTTGATTGGTTTATGCGAGCCGGACCTAAGGTTGCCCTTATGTGCAATGTCAGCCCCGAATCTGGAGAAATTAAAAAAGGCATTGAAGGATTACGGGCTGTTTTAGGAGGAGCATTTAAGATGATTAAATTAGGTATTGCCGGAGTACGCGGCCGGATGGGCCGGAGAATCTTTGATTTAGCCCGCAGGGATAAGGATTTTGAGATTAATTTAGCCCTGGAGAAAAAGGGAACTCCCGTAATCGGTAAGGAGGTCGGCGGAATTAAAATATCTTCTAATCCCGACGGAATATTTCTGGTGGATGTATTTGTTGATTTTACCACCCCCGAGGCAACCAGAAAGAATCTGGATTATGTTGCACGATATAAAAAGCCGGCGGTTATCGGAACCACGGGACTTGATTCCGGGCAATTAGATAAACTCGCCCAGGTATCAAAGATTGTTCCCGTTGTTTTTTCTCCCAATATGTCGGTGGGGGTGAATGTTTTATTTGGTATTCTCCCCGAGATTGCCAAGAGATTGGGCCCTGACTACAGTATTGAGATAAGCGAAGCGCATCATCGTGCGAAGAAGGATGCCCCTTCGGGCACGGCGAAGAAGATTGGCCAGATTCTCGCTGATACTACAGGCAGAGAAATCCCCATCCATGCCGTAAGATTGGGCGATATCGTCGGCGACCATACAATAATATTCTGCGGGAATTCCGAACGCATTGAAATAACCCATCGGGCCCATTCGCGGGATTTATTTGCTCTGGGCGCTTTAAAGGCGGCGAGGTGGGTAATCAACAAGCCTGCTGGGCTTTATTCAATGCAGGACGTATTAGTCAAGCCATAGATTGATATGAAATTTGACATTTCCCGGCAATTAAAAAAACTCCCCGCTTATCTTTTTTCGGAAATTGACCGCATCAAGAGAAGAGCAAAGGCAGAAGGCGGGGATATTATTGATTTTGGCGTCGGAGACCCGGATCAGCCCACGCCGACCCATATTATCGAGGCACTCAACAAAGCCGCATATGAGCCGGCGAATCATCGTTATGCCTTAGACCAGGGGATGCCTGCCTTGCGTCAGGCAATTGCCTCCTGGTATAAAAGACATTTTGGAATCCTGCTTAATCCCGAGACAGAAATCCTGCCCCTTATTGGCTCAAAGGAGGGC
>CAZPQS010000120.1:0-3654 GCA_964588765.1 uncultured Planctomycetales bacterium
TTATTCAACTGCCCCTTACCTCCGTCAATAATAATCAAATCGGGAAGGGCTAACTTCTCATCTATCAGGCGGCGATAACGCCGGCTCACTGCCTCTTCCAGCATCCGATAATCATTGATTCCCGTAACACCTTTTATGCGAAAGCGGCGATAATTATCTTTATCCGGAGCGCCTTCGTAAAAGGAAACCATTGAGGCACAGGCAGATGAACCGGAGATATTGGAGACATCAAATGCCTCAATGCGCTTTGGCCGAATATTTAAACCCAAAATCTGTTTTAATTCTATTGACTCACGAAATGAATCGGATAACGAGAGCATACCTGCCCCGGATATATCCCCGCCGCCAATGTATTCCCCCGCCGCCGGTGCATTGGTGCGGGGGTATTGGTGTGGGAATATACTGCTTAATGCCCGAATCTGATTCCGAAGCGTGGCTGCCTCTTCAAATCTCTTATCAGAAGCTTTTTTGTGCATCTTAACAGTGAGCCTGTTGATTAAATCTTCCTGTCTTCCTTCTAAAAACAGAATAATGTCCCTGATAATCTCCCGGTATTTTTTAATACTAATCTTTCCTATGCAGGGAGCAGGGCAAAGTCTGAGGCGATAATACAGGCAAGGCCTTTTAGGCATCTTAAAGCAAGAGCGAAAACCAAAGATATGGCGGATTGATTTTAAAGCCTCGCGCAAAAGGCCGGCATCGGCATAAGGCCCGAGGTAACGATAAACTCCGGTCCCCAGCCTTTTACTTGTCCGCCTGGCTACCCAGACAACAGGAAAGGCCGCTTTACTAATACAGACCAGGGGAAAGGATTTATCATCGCGAAAGGCGGTATTATAAGGCGGGAGATTCTCTTTAATCAATTTAGCTTCCTTAAGCCGCGCCTCTGTCTCCGATTTGGTAACGATATAATCCAGGCCGGCAACCTTAGAGGTCATTATCTGTATTTTGAAGGATTGGGGACGGAGAAAATAATTTCTGACTCTTTTCTTTAGCGACCGCGCCTTGCCGATATAAAGGATATTGCCTGTTTTATCCCTGAATATATAAACGCCGGGTAAATCGGGAACACGGGCTAACTTGGCTTTATCCATTTAAGTAAATTACCTATCTTGATAACCTTTAACGATAAACAAATACCGATGTATACCAATCCCCCGAAGAATATGGTTGAAATAAGTCTTAAAGCCGGATGAAAATTCAGGGCTACCTTATGAAAAAAGATTAAAATGAAGACAGCCATCGCTAAACCTGCTGCGGTTATCTTTAAAAAATAGACGGATAAATCTTTGGAAATTATCCTACCTATCCTTTTTGTCAGATTCAAATAAAGGAGGCAAAAGCTGAAGGCGGCCGATAAAGAGCTGGCCAAAGCCAGGCCTCCCACCTTTAAGGGAAACATCAAGATAATATTCAGGATAAGATTAACCAGTAAGGCCAGCGAGGCGATTATAACCGGGGTACGCGTATCCTGCAAAGAATAAAAACCGGCGATAAGAATCTTCATCCCCCCAAAAAATACCAGTCCCATTGCATAAAAGAAAAGCGCATAAGCGGTAATCCGGACGGAATAATAATCAAAATTGCCGCGTTCGAATATCACCTTAATCAGGGGCTGAGTTAAAATAATCAAGCCGATGGCAGCCGGTAACATTAAAAAATATATTGTGCGTAAGGAAAGGGCCAGGGTTGACTTTAAAGAATCCATATCCTTGACTGCCGCATAGCCGGAAAGCGTAGGTAAGACCGCCGAGGATAAGGCAATGCCAAATATAGCCAGAGGAAATTGAACGATACGATTGGCATAGTAGATTGCCGCTACCGCCCCTTGGCCGACAATAAAGCTGAGTGAAGCCAGTATCGTGTCAACCAAGACATTTAACTGATATACGGCGGTGCCAAAAAAACGGGGAGCAAGTAAATGACCAATCCTTTTTATTCCCGGGTGAGAGAGATTAAGTTTTACTCTTAAAAGGCGCGGGCGGAATCCGCGTTTTAAAAGAGAAGGAACCTGGATGGCGATTTGGAAGATTCCCCCCAAAAGTACGCCCAATGCCAAACCATAGATCGGATTGGGCATGAGCCAATAAGCAACGAAGATACTGGCAATCATACAGACATTAAGCAAACAAGGACTGAAGGCGGGAGCGGCAAATGATTTAAACGTATGCAAGATGCCCATAAAATAGGCAGTTAAGCCGATAAGCAGCAAATAGGGAAAGAGCATCCGGGTAAGCCGGGTAGTGAGTAGAAATTTCTCCGGGTCTTTTAAAAACCCGGGGGCGATTAGACTAACAATCGGCCGGGAAAACAAAACACCCAAAACTGAAATCCCCGCTAATACGGCCAAGATAATCCAGAAGGCATTCCCGACCAGATCCCAAAAATCCTTCCTTTGCTCTTTTACCAAATATTGAGAAAATACGGGAACGAACGCCGAATTTGCCGCTCCCTCGCCGACCAAATCGCGCAATAGGTTAGGAATGCGAAAAGCAACGAAGAATGCCTCGGAACTCATACCCGTACCAAAGAACGCGGCAATCACTATATCCCGTATAAATCCCAACAGGCGCGAGGAGAGCGTGGCCAGGCTGATAATTGAAGCGGATTTTAAAACTGTTTTGCTCTCTGGCATATTTTAATTGACGGAGTTAGTTAATTATGGTATATTGCTTTTTCGTAAACGGTAATCCGTAAATCGTATAATTTTCCAAAAGAGAAAGATATGCCTCGTCAGCGAACATCATTAAAAACTCAACGCAAAGACAAAAAAAGACGCCTGCGCAACATTAAGATAAAACGGGATATGAAAAAGGCGATTAAGAAATTTAATACCTATTTGTCGGGAAAAAATATTGCTGAAGCAAAAAACTTTTTATCTTCTGTCTTCTCTAAATTAGATAAAGCAGCCAAGAAAGGAATAATTAAAAAAAATAACGCAGCTCGGAGAAAATCCTCCCTGAGTCGGGCACTCCTAACAGCACAATCTGATAAGAAGCCGCTCTAAGGCAAATTCCGCCTTTAATCTTCCTGTTTTTATATCGATATCGCAGTTAAGCAAAAACATCAATTTTTTCTTTCTCTCGTTCAAATCTAACCTTTCCTGATTCAATTGGTAGCGAAGAGCTCCCAGAATCTTTTCCGGCCTTTCCCCCCGCAGCAGGAGTTGACGAAGCAGTCTCATTGCCGGCTTAATCTTCTTCTGTGTAATCTGGCGCGCTAAAGTGAAGGCGCTTACTTCTCTTGATTGACGAAAATTTATCAGCTTAATCGATGTCGATATTTGATTAAAAAATTGATCCCGTTCATCAATACGCCGGGCATCCAAAATTAAACTGACATGGGGAAAGGGATTTGAAAACCAGGAGAGTAAATACTGTTTTATGTCCGCCCTTAATGCGGGGGCATCCTTAATCAAGATTAATCTCTGCCTTGCCTTTATGGGAAGAGGTAGAAGCTTTTCTTGGAGAGTTCTTAAATCTAAATCCCTGGAATAGAGAATTTCAAAATTAAATGACTCTAACTCGGGCGGGAAGAATTCCTGTTTAATCTTCTGTAATTTTATATCCTTGGAAAATTCATCCTCGCCAACAAAAAGGTAGGTCATTACCAGATATCTACTATGCGGTCAACAACTCGCCGGGCTAAATCATC
>CAZPQS010000121.1:0-3616 GCA_964588765.1 uncultured Planctomycetales bacterium
CAGGGTGATTTCGCATTTGCGAAAGATTCCCAACCGGCGGTATAGCCCGCGAGCCCTGGGCATCATCGATGCTAAGGGCAGAGCTCGTGAGATTCGAGAGCCGATAGTATAGTCTAGACGAAAGAAGGCTAAAATTATCCCGAAGATTGTTCTTCGGGGTTATTTATTTTTAGGGGGTAATATGTTTCAGAATATTCCAGAGATATTGGAGGATTTAAAAAAAGGCTCGATGGTAATTGTGGTTGATGACAGAGACCGCGAGAACGAGGGGGATTTGGTTATGGCCGCCCAGTTTGCCCGGCCGGAGGATATAAACTTTATGGTCAAATTCGGACGGGGAATTATCTGTGTGCCGATGGAGGAGGAACGCCTTGAGCAATTAAGATTGCATCCCATGTCAACCGAGCGCTCAGCCAATCAACAAAAGGACCCCTTTTCTACTGCCTGGATGATTTCCGCAGATGCGGCAGAGGGTATAACTACCGGAATCTCTGCCTATGACCGGGCAAAAACCATCAAGGTTTTAACTAACTCCCAAACGCAACCCGGGGATTTGGTCCGTCCCGGGCATATCTTTCCTTTAAAGGCACAAAAGGGGGGTGTCCTGGTAAGGGCCGGCCATACGGAGGCGGCTGTGGATTTGATGCGGCTCGCCGGGCTTTATCCTGCGGGGGTAATCTGCGAGATTATGAATGATGACGGCACAATGGCAAGACTAAAAGCGCTGATTGAGTTTGCGGGAATTCACAATCTTAAGATTTGCTCAATCGCCGATTTGATTGAATATCGCCGCCGGACGGAGGTTCTGATAGAGAGGATTACCTCAACACAGCTTCCTACCGAATTCGGGACATATCAGCTGATTTTATATCGGAATGTAATTAATGACGAGAAACACATTGCCTTGACAATGGGCGATTTGAACGATGATCCGGCATTGGTCAGGGTTCACTCGCAATGTTTAACCGGAGATGTATTCGGGTCATTGCGCTGCGACTGCGGCTGGCAGCTGCGCAAGAGCATGGAGATGATTGCCAAGGAAAAGAGGGGAGTTATTCTCTATATGAATCAGGAGGGAAGGGGCATCGGTTTATTAAATAAGATTCACGCCTATAATTTCCAGGATAAAGGTTTGGATACGGTTCAGGCAAATCAGGCCTTGGGGTTTAAACCGGATTTGCGGGATTATGGGATTGGAGCGCAAATCTTAGTAGATTTGGGATTAAAGAGCATTCGTCTTTTAACCAATAATCCGCGTAAAATTGTGGGATTGGATGGTTATGGATTAAAGGTGGTTGAGCGCGTATCTTTAGAAACCGAACCCAATCCTTTAAATTTACATTACCTCAGGACCAAGAAAGAAAAACTCGGTCACCAGCTTAACATATAACAATATAAAAGGAGGAAGGGATGGTGAAGACTATCAAAGCAAACTTGATTGTCAAGGGGAAGCGCTTCGGGATTGTTGCCTCGCGCTTCAATGATTTTATTACCAAGGACTTAGTGAGCGGGTGTTTGGATGCATTGCTCAGACACGGAGCAAAGGATGAAGATATCAGCCTTACCTGGGTTCCGGGTGCTTTTGAAATCCCCCTTTTAGCCCAGAAGTTAGCCAGGTCTAAGTCAGTAGATGCGGTAATCTGTTTGGGTGCGATTATCCGCGGTTCAACGCCTCATTTCGAATATATTGCTTCAGAGGCCGCTAAAGGAATTGCCAAGGTATCTCTGGATACGGGGCTTCCGGTTATCTTTGGCGTAATAACCGCCGATACCATTGAACAGGCAATTGAGCGGGCAGGAACCAAGGACGGCAACAAGGGTCGCGACGCAGCATTAAATGCGATTGAAATGGCTAATCTTATTAAGTAATGAGAAAGCGGACAAAGGCACGCCAGCTTGCCTTGCAGATTCTTTATCAAATAGATATTACTCACGATAATTCTTCCGCCTCTATGGATAATTTTTGGCACAGCCAGATACAAGAGGTAGATTCGACAGTAAAGGAATTCGCCTTAGAATTAGTCAGGGGCATCCAGGAGTATAGGGAGATAATTGACAAAAAGATTTCCCAATACGCTAAAAACTGGGAACTCCAGCGTATGGCTGTGGTTGACCGGAATATCCTCCGTCAGGCTTGTTTTGAACTCTTGTATCGTCCGGATATTCCACCCAAGGTCGCTATTAACGAAGCCATTGAGCTGGCCAAACGTTTTTCCGGAATAGAAGCAGGAAAGTTCGTTAATGGAATCCTGGATAAGATAAAAAAGGATATCGCTAAACCCGGTTAGAAATATCAGGAAGAAGTTTCCCATCTCTATTATTAGATAGCGGTAATGAAAAATCATCAATACTATATGAGTCTGGCAATGCGTCAGGCCCGGCGCGCAGAAGGCAGGACCTTTCCCAATCCTTTGGTCGGAGCCCTGGTGGTAAAGAATGGTCAAGTCATTGCTCGCGGCTATCATAAAAAGACAGGCTTGCCTCATGCGGAGGTAGTAGCAATAAGCTTAGCCGGCAAGCAAGCAAAGGGCGCAACACTTTACGTAACCCTGGAGCCGTGTTCCCATTTCGGACATACGCCGCCCTGCACCGATATGATTATCAAAAGCGGCGTTAAGGAAGTAATTATTGGCATGCTTGACCCCAATCCTCTTAATAACGGCAAGGGCATCAGGCTTCTGCGCAAGCACGGTATAAAGGTAGAGGTTGGATTTTTGGAAGATAAACTAAGGCAGATGAACGAGCCTTTTATAAAATATATTACCCAGAAGATGCCCTATGTTACCGTGAAGGTAGGGCAATCGTTAGACGGCAAGATTGCCACCTACCGCGGCAACTCTCGATGGATTACCTCAGACCGGGCGCGGGAATACGTCCACCGTATTCGCGAGAAATTCGATGCCATAATGGTAGGGGTAAATACAATCCTTAGAGACAATCCCAGATTAGAATCCTCGTCTTTATCCAAGCGCCTGACCAAGATTATTGTGGATAGCCATTTGAGCATTCCCTGCCAGGCGGAGGTATTGCAACATCCTCCGATAATTATTGTCACCCTGCGGGCAACCCCGGGTCAGGAGACGGCAAACAGGGATATCCTTTCTGAAAAAGGTCACATTTTAGAGGTCAAAGAAAAGGAAGGCGTGATAAATCTTCGCGATATGATGAAGAAGTTAGCGCGCTTGAAGATAACCAATATTTTAATAGAGGGCGGCGGGACCTTAATCGGTTCTCTATTTGACGAAGGTTTGGTTGACAAGGTTTTGTTCTTTATCAGTCCTAAGATTATCGGCGGGAAGGGGGCAATAAGTTCGGTAATGGGCAAAGGCGCTGCTCATCCGGATAAAGCCTCCCGGTTAAAGAACATTCGCTTAAGGCGCATCGGCGGCGATTTCCTGATCGAGGGACATATCCGGTAAAGATGTATGTTTAGCGGCATAATCGAAGAATTAGGCGAGGTTCGGGGAATTCGGCGTATCGGCAGCAATACCTTATTGGAGCTTAAAGCGGATAAGGCCTGCTTTGATTGTAATATCGGCGATAGCATTGCGGTTAACGGCACTTGCCTGACAGTTGTAAAAAAACATAACAATATCCTCGGTTTTGAAATTATGCC
>CAZPQS010000122.1:0-3555 GCA_964588765.1 uncultured Planctomycetales bacterium
GAGCCAACAACCGCAATTTCTATTTTGTTGAGTTCCTCTTCGGTCAGTTTTTGCATGCCGAATTTCCCTTCATCTTCTATGTTCATAGCCAGAATAATTTGATTGTCCTTAACTAAGGTGCTGAGGCGTTTATTCAAATAAGTAACCCCGCTCTCAGTATCGGTATAAATGCCCCATATCCAAAGTTCGCCGTTTTTCTTCTTGTAACAGACTGCTGAGAGGGTAAGGTAATTTTCCCAACCTTTAGGTAACCAAAGAATCTTAAAACTATTGAATCCCTTTCCATTATTATAGAAACCTTTAATTGCTTTCTCGGTTCCCCAATATAATGCCTGGAGTCTATAGAATTCTGCCAAATCGGGCTCCTCTTCTATCAGGGTCTCAATGGCGACATTCCAACCCCTTTCGATGAATTTAGCTAACAGCATACTCTTTCCCTCGAATCCCTTAAATCTCTCTATTGCCTCTCTACGTATTAGCGGGTGTTTAATCAAATCTAAGAGAGAATTTCCCTTCTCCCGCAAGTTTCTCTTAATATTCTCGATCGCTTTCTCCGTGTCGTTTGATTTCTTCATTTCATTTTCTAAGATTATCCGGGCTATATTCCTTAAGTCCTCCGGCGCAAGGTTTTCCTCGTCCTCAAGGATACCGGGGAATCTTTCTAGAAGTGCGTCGTATACTGTTTGAACATCTTCATCTTTTACTGAAAGCTTATTGGATTTATTATTGAAGAAGCGGTCGAAGATATTAGCGGCTAATACTATACCCTTGGCGCTTGGTTCAAGGAGTTTCTGCCATTCAGCCTCGGCTATTGGATTGCTTTTCGGTAGTACAACATCAACTTTGTCATCAACCTTGTCTTCTAATGCTTCAGCTAAGCTATGAGCTGTTTCAACATCTATTTCCGGATTTATCTCTCTTACTGCAAACTCTACCAATTCGTGGTTTAATTTATCTTCCTCGCCCTGCTCTATAGCAACTATGATTTCACCATTTGTCAATCTTATTACTGCAGCGCCTCCCTGATTCTTCGATAAACCTCGTTTAACATATAAAATAGTAGCGGTATATTCCTCCTTGCCGTCTATCGTGAATGTCTTAGTCTCTGCTTCTAATACATTACCTTTCAGGTTAATCTTCTTACCAACCCCTTGATTAGTGCGGGCGCCGGTTATTCTTCCTCTGAACGTCCCCGGCTCATCATCAGGATAGGAATCATTTGAAATTTGTTCCATCTGCAGGTTAAAGAGCTCTGGATTATCTCTTTCATATCTATCTAATATCCTCTGCGCTTCTGTATCGCCAGCATCGGCTCTTGCTTTTAGATTTCTTACTTGCTCTATGTTCATTCCGCCGCCCTTGGGAGGGTTATTATTAACTATTTTTGTTTTCGCTTCTTTAAAGGCTACCTTGGACTTCTTCACTGCTTCGCGTATCTGCTCTTTATCAGAAAATTTTCCGGGTTCAAAGGCAGACACAATATAATCTTTGATTTTAATATGTGTTTTTGCCTCAAGAGCTCCAAAATAATTGTCGTAAAGAGGACTATATTTATTGTTAAAATAATCCAGCAGAATTTCAGGGTGGCTACAAATGTCCGTTTCGTATTTTTTATATATAGATTCCGGCAAGTTCAACAATAAAGCATCGCCATCCTCTACAACTCTACGCCCGCTAATAGTAAGACCACCACTACCAATCCTCAGTTCGAGCAATACGTTATCCCGCCCTTCTGGATTGACTACCAAAAGAACGGCGCCAAAGTTATTTTTTATTGCCTGCATTAAATAGAAAAGTAAATCCCTGGCTGTTTCTTTTAAAGACCGGGTAACTGTTGTTCTTACCCCTTGGAGGACGCGATACAATATATCACCATGGAACTCTTCTTTTATATAAGGCATAAATAGTGCCTTTTCTTTTTCATATGCGCCTGAATGGAATTCTAAGAAAGATTCCTCTAAGTCCTTGTATAATTCCCTCGCTTTTTCCTCTGACATATAAGCCGTAACAGGAATGAATCCAGCCCCGGCAAGACCCAAGAGAATAGCCCTTTCCCCACCAGCCACGGGAGGTAGAAGAGCGGAGGTCAAGCCGAGGCTAAATAAATAAGCCGCCACAATCATTAAACCAATGACCACACCAGCCACGATAGGCGTGGTTAGCGACGGCCTATAATTATTATATAGACTATCTCTGTATGGAGATTTGGACTCGGTTTCGGCAGGACTACTTATGAGCGCAGCATTATTTGTGCGCGACAGAATAGATAGGAACGCCTTGATAATGGCGCGCGGCAACAGTGTGAGCAATGACTGCGCGACGTTCGGTTCCGTAGAGATAGCTCCACTTTCCCCCTTCTCGGACATATACGTTTCCGGTGTGTTCGTCCACGAGAAAGAGTAAGTCGCACCTATCTTCCTCTTCTTGCCGAGCAGCGACAAGGATTTTAGAGTCCTTCTCCAATATGACGAGGTGATCAATCTCAAAATCTGTGTAATTGTTAATCCTGTCCATTTTCTGTTACCTCTTTGAATTACTTGATTAATAAAACCGAATAAAGCTGTAACTGAAACACCTACAAAGGCAGCAAAGGCAATCTCTTCAACTGAGGGCGGACCGGTTCTAAGCGGTGAAAGCATTGCCAGGACTGCGGCGAATATTAATGCAGCAAGAATGCCATGACCTTTGGAGATATTTAACTTGGTTTTATAAGGCGTATCGGCTCGCTCTGCCGGAGTTTTACCTAAGGAGTCTCCTCCGGAACCAGAAGCAGGTATAGTAGCGCTGCTATAGTCTACTGTTCCTTTTATTCCAAGTTTCTTCATCAGGGCTATAAACTCAGGATTAGATATTGCCGAGAAGCTACTATCACTCTCCTCTGCTAAATCACCTTTATCATTTAAACCAAGGAGTTGACGCAGCAACCTCTTTAACTTATCAATCGCTGCCCCTAAGGGACGAACTATAAAGCCAAACACAGGTATAGGCAGCGTGAACGGAGAGATAGGTTGTTCAGGAGTAGTCAATTGAGAAGACGCAGGGAGTTCTGTCAGCGGCAGATTGACCTTGAGTGCCGGCAACTTTTTACCGGATATATCCCTGTCATCTTCGGGCAGCCCAGCAACCATTGCCTCTTCTATACCAGCCAGTTCACTATTGGTTAATTCATCGGTACTGGCAACCCTCTTGCCTACGCCTAAATCTTCAGAGGAAATTACAATGAATTTATTGCCATTAAGTTTATGGAAACCATTTTGTGTTCCATTTAATTTCTTTGCGTGCCAGAGATTATCTCCATTCCTACCTATAGGATAAACAGCAATGACCTTTGTCCCATTAGTAGGAACTATTTGGCTTAATTGAGATACATCAACTATGCTCATATTTACATTGCCATTACCATTTTGAAGGGTGAATTGCAGCAGTGGCAGTAATGGTAGAATCTTACCCTGTTTATCTCCATTATGTGATAAGCCTGCGCTGGTTATGATTGACATTTGTCTATTATCAATTATCCTTATGTTCTTGATGTAGCAGTTCTCCAGTATTTCTAGG
>CAZPQS010000123.1:0-3537 GCA_964588765.1 uncultured Planctomycetales bacterium
CTTCGGCCCTTTTTCTACTGAACACAAAATAGATACAGGGCATACCCTGCTTCTGGCGGATATAATTTATCAGGTAAGACAAGCGATTGGAGCGAAAGAATTTTTTCTGACGCCGGTAGGCAAGGAATTTCTTTAACTCCGAAATACTCTCAATGATTTCGTTGCGGCAGTGGAATAAAAAGCTAAGCGGCACCGGGCGCTTATCTTCCATTACAATCTTAAGCGGCTTTTTTTGAACCGATTCCACCCAATCGGCAAACTCTTTTATATTGGGGATGGTTGCCGAAAGCGCCAGCATCCTCATATGGCTGGGCAGAAAAATCAATGATTCCTCCCAGACCGTTCCCCGCTCCTCATTATCGATATAGTGGATTTCATCGAAGATGACCCAGGAGTATTTTTTCAGGGATTCCGGCTCATCCAGGATTTTATTCCTGAATATCTCTGTGGTCATAATCAAAACCTGGGCGTCGGCATTTAATGAGACGTCGCCGGTGAGGATGCCGATTTTTCCCGGGAATTGACTTTGAAAATCACGGAACTTCTGGTTGGACAGCGCCTTTATGGGCGCGGTATAAACTATGCTTTGCTGTTTCTTAAGAGACTCCTGAATGATGTATTCGGCAATGGCGGTTTTGCCCGCACCCGTAGGAGCGCAGACGATTACGGAATAGTTCTGGTTTATGTGATTAATTGCCTCGGTTTGAAAACGGTCATATTGCATACAGCCATTATAAACTAAAATCAGCCCTTTGCCAAATAGAATAAAATTTGCCAAAACAGGCATATCAGGGTATAATTGTAGTCTAATGAGAAGAAATAGGTCAGCCCTGTTCGTCGCCCTGGTTATTCTCTCTTTATTTTTTAGCGGTTGTTCCGCGGTAGGCGAACCAGGTTATAATTATGAGGATATTTTAATCAGGAGGGCAGTTGACGGCGATACGCTGCTTTTGCAGAACGGCCAGAGAGTCAGGCTCATCGGCATTGATACGCCCGAGATGCATGAAAGCGACAAGCTTTACCGGGAAGCGCAGCAAAGCCGAACCGACATCCAGACAATAATGGCTATGGGAAGGAAGTCTTATGAATTTACCCGTCGTTTGGTTGAAGGCAAGCGGGTGCGGCTTGAGTTTGACGTAGAGAAATATGATAAATACGGCCGGCTGCTCTGCTATGTTTATTTAAAGGACGGCACGTTTGTTAATGCTAAAATAGTAGAGGCGGGATACGCATCTTTGTTAACCATACCGCCCAACGTAAAATACGCGCATTTATTTCGGGCACTTTATAAGGAAGCACGGGATAATAACCGTGGCCTCTGGAAGGAAGAATAAAAAGGAGGGGGAATTATGTTGAGATATTTGACTGCCGGGGAATCGCACGGAAGGGCTTTGCTGGCTATTTTAGAGGGTATGCCTGCGGGGCTAAAGGTTAAGATTAACCGGATAAATCAGGAATTAAAGCGAAGGCAGCAAGGGTATGGCCGCGGCAAGAGGATGCAGATTGAGAGGGATAAGGCGGAAATCCTCTCCGGGCTGAAAGGCGAACTTAGCTTAGGCAGCCCAATAGGTATCTTAATTAAAAATAAGGATTTCAGTATCGGGAAGTTACCCCGGGTAATCTGCCCGCGTCCGGGGCATGCGGATTTAGCCGGATTGCTTAAGTATGGTTTTTCCGATATCCGCAGCGTCTTGGAGCGCGCCTCAGCCAGAGAGACGGCAACCAGGGTGGCAACCGGCGCGATATGCAAGATGTTCCTGGAGGAGTTTAAGATTAAGATAACCAGCAGGGTTGTTGAGACAGGCGGCAGGAAAGGTAAACAGCAAATATATGAGGTTATTGACGAGGCAAGAAGAAGGAAGGATACGGTTGGCGGAATCCTTGAGGTTGTAGCTAAAGATGTGGTTGCCGGTTTAGGAGGCTATGCCCAGCCGGATAAGCGCCTGGATGCCCGGCTTACCCAGGCAATAATGTCGATTCCGGGAATCAAGGCTGTCGGCGTCGGCCTGGGTTTTGGTTATGCCGATAAATTTGGCTCAGAGGTTCATGACGCAATCCATTACTCCAAGTCCAAGGGATTTTATCATAAGACCAATAATGCCGGCGGTATCGAAGGCGGGGTTTCTAACGGCGAGGACATTGTCCTGCGCGCCTGTATGAAGCCTATCTCTACCTTGCTTGCGCCCCTTGATTCAGTAAATATTAAAACCAGGGAGAAAGCCAAGGCGAGTATCGAGCGCTCGGATATCTGTGTAGTTAAGGCAGCAGGCGTAATTGCCGAAAGCGCAGTTGCCTTTGAACTGGCGCGCGCGTTCCTGGAGAAGTTCGGAAGCGATGCGCTCAGGGATATAAAGGTAAGTTACCGCCATTATCTGGATAGGCTGAAATAAAAATTATGTGAGAAAATCGCCTCCCCTGCGTCTATTAAGGTAAGAGGGGAGGTGATTAATATGCCACGGCAGATAGATGTGGAAGTGGTGCGGCTGCGCCGCTTTGACAATGAGGAGTCCAAGCTCAAGGCCTTTGTTGATGTGGCAATCGGGGAGTTCATTGTAAAGGGATTTCGCATCCTTCAGGGACAAAAAGGGTTGTTTTTAGCAATGCCTCAGGAACAAGGTAAGGACGGGCGTTGGTATAACTCTTTTTCTCCAAAGACTCCAGAGGCAAAACAGGCATTGACCGAGATAGTCTTAGCCGCATATCAAGAGTAGCTCATCAGGGTTGACACAACTGTAAGTAGGTGTTAAAATCAGCGTTTATGAAGGGGTACCTTTTGGGGACACCCTTTCTGTAAAAGGGTGTCCCTTCAATTTATAGGCGCCCCTAATATAGGTAAGGGTACAAGTATGGGGAATATTTATTTAGTTGGTTTTATGGGAACCGGTAAGACTGTCGCAGGTAAAGAAGTAGCCGGACAGCTGGACCGGAATTTTTTAGACCTGGATTCCCTGATTGAAGAAGCGCAGAACAAGAAGATTGCCCGGATTTTTGCCGAAGACGGAGAGCCCTATTTCAGAAAGGCGGAGAAGCAGATACTTAAGAAGGTTTCAGCGGGAATAAATTTAGTAGTTGCCTGCGGCGGGGGCATTGTCCTGGACAAAGAAAATATTCAGATTATGAAACAGACCGGTATAATGATTTGCCTTACCTCAAGGCCGGAGGTAATTCTTGCGCGCACCCAGCGCTATAAGCACAGGCCTTTATTGAATGTGGATGACCCGAAAAAAAAGATTGAGGAGCTTCTTGAGTTTCGCGCGCCTTTTTATGCTCAGGCAGATTATACTATCGATACTTCTGATTTGCCTGTTTCTTCCGTAGTCAATAAGGTCTTAGAATATGTTAGAGCAAAATAAACTTGATTGGCTTAAACGGGCAATCAGCCGGCAGGGGGAAAGGGTTGATTTAGACAGGCAGCTGCGGCTGATTGAGAAATATCAAGTCAAAGTCATCACCCGGGATGATTCTCTATACCCGGAGAACCTAAAGAATATATTTGACCCGCCGCCGGTATTATTCCTGCGAGGCCAGATTTTACCC
>CAZPQS010000124.1:0-3521 GCA_964588765.1 uncultured Planctomycetales bacterium
ATTTTGGAATAAAATTTTACTCATTTTGATATGCGCTGGGGAATCTTCTCGGATGTCCATTCCAATTTAGAGGCATTGGAGGCAGTAATCAGGGCATATAAATCTGAGGAGATTGATGTATATTTATGCCTTGGCGATATAGTCGGTTACGGAGCTAATCCGGTTGAGTGTATCCAAAAAACCCGCGATATCGCCCGGGTTATCATCGCAGGAAATCACGATTGGGCAGTAGCCGGCCTATTTTCTTTAGAATATTTTAATGCCTGGGCAAGACAGGCAGTGCTGTGGACGCGAGAGAGAATAGATTCAGCCAATCGTAATTTTCTGGCATCGTTAAGGATTATGAGTGAATTTGAAGATTTGATCCTCGTGCACGGTAGTTTAAATAAACCGGAAGAATTTAATTATGTGACTGATTCCTTTGAGGCCTCCAGGACATTTGCTTTGATGAGGAAATCAATCTGTTTTCTTGGGCATACCCATTCAGCCGGCGTCTTCATTCAGGATAAGGACAGAAGCATTGATTATCGAAGGGAAGTAAGGTATAAACTCAAACCGGGCTATCGATATATTGTTGATGTCGGCAGCGTTGGTCAACCCCGCGACGGCAATAATAAAGCCAGCTTCTGTATTTATGACACTCAAAGAAAAGAGGTATTGATTAAGAGGGTAAGCTACGATATCAAATCTGCTCAGGAAAAGATTTTGACCAGTGGCCTTCCTCAATTTCTGGCTGCGCGCCTATCTGTAGGAAGATAAGGTTTAATTTCGCCTCTAAACCAAAAGCCCTTCATTAACAGACAAAAATATGGCTAAAGATATCAGTGAGGTAGAATTCACTATCTTTGATGTGGAGACCACCGGTCTTGAGCCGGAGTCAGGCGACCGTATTGTTGAGATTGCGGCAGTAAGATTAAAGGATGAGCAGAGATTAGGGGTGTTTCAGTCTTTGATTAATCCGGGCCAGAGACAAATCTCTCCGGGCGCATTTGCGGTGAACCATATCAGCCCGGAGATGCTTAGGGACGCTCCTGATATTTCCCAGATTCTGCCGAATTTTTTGGAATTCGTCCTTGGATCATGCCTTGTTGCTTATAACGCGCCCTTTGACCTGGCCTTTTTATCTTCGGATTTGGGCTTGATTAATCGCCGCCTACCCCAGGAATTACAGGCAGCGGACATTTTGATTATGGCAAGGAGGATGTTGCCGGGTTTGGAGCGCTATGCACTCGGATTTGTGGCCAGGGCACTCGGCATAGATAGTATTCAGGAACACCGCGCACTTTCTGACGTTCAGTTAACTATGAAGGTTTTTAACCAGTTAAGATCTATTCTGAGCAAAAAAGGCATAGTTGATTTCGAGCAATTTATTAGCCTCTTCGGTTTAGGTTCCCAGCTGTTGGATAATATAAATAATGCCAAGGCTGCCCGCATCCAGCAGGCTCTGGATTTGGGAGTAAGCCTTAAGATAAGGTATCTTGCCAGGCATAATGCCGAAATTACGGAACGGGAGGTTATCCCCCGGGCAATAATTCAGGAAAAAGGCGAAATTTATTTTGTGGGATTCTGCAATCTAAGAAATCAGGAACGCACCTTTAGGATTAAGAACATATTGCATTTAGAAATAGGGATACCTTCCCGCCTGGCATGAAGGGTGTCCCCTGATTGGCGAAAATGATGCCCCTGTTGAAGATAGATTTACCCTTCAGGATTAAAAAGCCGATACTGGCTGTAGGCGCAGATATAAAGAATAGCCTCTGCTTTGCTTATAACAAGTCTGCCTTTATCAGCGAGGCAATCAATAACCTGGAGCTATTAAGTAACTTTAATAAATTTCAAAAAAAGATAACATCAATTCCTAAATGCTTTGGTTTATCCCCCCGGATTATTGCCTATGATAAACACCCGGAATATTTCTCAACAAAATATATCCTCAACTTACCAAGAGCAAGGGCAGCCAGGCTTATTCCCGTGCAGCATCACCATGCCCATATTGCCTCGTGTATGCTTGAGAATAAACTCAGCAATCAAAGGGTTATCGGCGTTGCTTTTGATGGGACCGGTTTTGGCAGCGACCATACACTGTGGGGCGCAGAATTCTTGGTTGCAGATTACGAGAATTTTCAACGGGCAGCTCACCTAAGATATATTCCTCTTTTAGGAGGTCAAAAAGCTATATTCCAGCCGTGGAGAGTATCCGCAGCCTGGCTTTATCTGGCTTTTGGAAATAATTTTTTAGATTCGGGTTTCCTTAAACGAATAAATAAAAAAGATTGGTATGTTTTACTGAAGATGTGGAAGCAGGATTTTAACGCGCCGCTTGCCTCAAGTATCGGCCGGCTTTTTGATGCGGTAGCCGCACTCCTCCTGGGAATTTATCAGGTCAAATTTGAGGCCGAGGCAGCGATAAGCTTAGAGAGGGTCGCCTCTAATTATAAACTTCAGCCGAGAAGCTATCAATTTAAGATTAAAAGGGCGGGGCAGATTTTTATAATTGACCCGGTTTTGACCTTCAAGGGGATAGCCGCTGATTTAAAAAACCAATGCAGTAAAGAGGAAATCGCTGCTCGCTTTCATCTGACTGTTGCCCGGATGATTAGAAAGACCTGTCTGGAAATAAGGGATAATACCAAGATTAATACTGTTGTTTTAAGCGGGGGGGTATTTCAAAACAAGATTTTACTTGGATTAAGTTTGGATTTATTAGAAAAAGCGGGATTCCAAATTTTGACTCATAAGCTATTGCCCTGTTCGGATGTAAGCATCAGCCTGGGCCAGGCAGCAGTTGCCTCGCGCATTAAGTTAGGATAAATTCAAACCAGGCAATCTTTTGTGGATAATTTAAGACAGATATGCTAAACTTCTTAAGAATTGGTAAATCCTGCATCCTCCAGCGGATAGCATAGGGTTAGCATAAGAAAGCGCAGGAGATAAGTAAGAGGGAGATTCCGGTGTGCCTAGCAATACCGATGAGGGTTAGTAAAATAAAAGGTCAATTTGCCTGGGTTAAGGCAGGCGGGTTAACGCGTCAGGTAAACATCCAGATGGTGCCTGGGGTAAGGGTTAATGATTATGTTATTGTCCATGCAGGTTTTGCTATTGAAATAATCAATTCGGAAGCTGCCCACCAAACACTAAGCTTGCTTGAGAGAATATAGATGAAATATATTGACGAATTTCGCAACAGAGAGGTTGTCGATAGGGTTTCTCAGAAGA
This sequence comes from uncultured Planctomycetales bacterium, assembly GCA_964588765.1. Lineage (GTDB taxonomy): Bacteria > Omnitrophota > Gorgyraeia > Gygaellales > JAHJCI01 > CAZPQS01. Next base: position 3,217 of record CAZPQS010000124.1, read on the forward strand.
TATCCGAGATTATGCCAAGGACTAAAATAAATCTTATGGAGGTTTGCGGCACCCATACCCAGAGTTTTCATCGCTTTAGCCTGGATAGATTAATGCCCGATAATCTTCGTCTGATTGCGGGGCCGGGTTGTCCGGTCTGCGTCTCTACCCAGGATTATATTGATAAGGCAATCCAATTAAGCAAGGCTGCGGATTCAATCATCCTGACTTTTGGAGATATGCTGCGGGTGCCGGGGACAGACACGAATCTTGAAAAGCAAAGGGCGGGAGGCTCGGATGTGCGAGTTGTTTATTCTGCCTGGGAT
>CAZPQS010000125.1:0-3502 GCA_964588765.1 uncultured Planctomycetales bacterium
GGGTTAATCTTTGCGTAAAACGAGCAATTTTTGTTGCCTTTTTTACGGCATTTTCTTTAAAGGTCCTCCCATTTTCAGTAATATAGGGTGCGCCGGGATAATCGCGCAAGGAGGTTATTTTTAAAGATCCCAGTCCTTTTAGTATTTCTTTTATCTCCTTGACCTTCTTTTGATTTCTGCTGGCAACTACCAGCTCAATCTGCTGCTTTCTCATAAGATGCCTTTTAATAAATTGCGCTGTATATCAATCAATCCCCGAATTCCCCTGCTGGATAATTCCAGAAGCTTGTCCATCTGCTCCTTCTTAAACGGAGACCCCTCTGCCGCGCCCTGAATCTCAATGAATTCATTCTTACCAGTCATAACCACATTCATATCCACATCGGCGCGGGAATCCTCATCATAGGTCAAATCCAACCACAGCTCTCCATTGACAATGCCTACGCTGATGGCAGCAACAAATTCCTTAAGGGGGATTGTATGAATTAATTCGGTTTCCCTTAATTTAACCAAGCCATCGGCCAAGGCAATAAAACTCCCTGTAATGCTTGCCGTGCGCGTTCCGCCGTCTGCCTGGATTACGTCACAGTCAATCCAGATTGTGCGTTCACCTAATTCCCTCATCTCTGTTATTGCCCGCAAAGACCTTCCCACCAATCTCTGTATCTCATAAATTCGTCCGGAACTCTTACTGCGCGGAATCCTTGCCTGACAGGAACGGGGAAGCATCCCGTATTCGGCAGTAACCCAGCCGGTGCCGCTACCCTTTAAAAAAGAGGGCACGGATTCCTCAACCGAAGCAGTGCAGATAACCCGGGTATTACCCAGCTCAATCAGACAGGAGCCTTCTGCATAATTAATGTAATTGCGCTCAATCCTTACCTTGCGTATCTGATTAAACTCCCGGCCATCTCTTCTCATTTATTATTTCTCCTTTCCAATCTTACACTATTTTTTATAGGGATAGAGGCAGTTCTTTACCCCCTCAGGGGACACTCCTCCGATTGGCGCAAGAGGTGTCCCTAAATTATAAGGCCTCTTTTTGGGTCAATTCCGTAATGCGGGAAATATAGGCCTCCAGTTCCTGAGGCAGGCCAAGTATCGAAACATCCTCAAAACCCTTAACAATCATGGCAATTGCCGCCTCGCGGCTTAATCCCCGGCTCATTAAATAATGAATCTCTTCTTCGTCAATCGGCCCGATGGCTGCTTCGTGCGAAAGCGTGCTTCCCGGAGCTCCAACGGAAATTAGCTCGGGAATAGCAAATACCTTTCCCTGTCTGGAAAAGAGTATCCCCCGGCAATCAAGATGCGCCCTGGTATTATCATGCCTGGCTTCCAGTATCCCGCGGGCATAAATCTCGGCCCGGTCATAGCAAATTGAGCGCATGGTCGATTGGCCCCGCGAACCGTCCCCTTCAAGAATTATCTTTGAGCCGACGTCAATATATGAATCGCCCAAGCCCCAAAGCAGGGAATTAAAATTACAAATTGAATCCTTACCTTTTAAAAGGGCAGAGGGAAACATCTGAATCGAGCGCGCTGCGCGAGGCAATATGTAATTACTCCTGAATATCGCTCCTTCATCAAGTATCCCTGCCGAGCGCGGACGCACATGAAACTCCTCAGCCCAATTATGAATCATGGTAAAGGTGAGTTTACTATGCTTTTCTAAGTAAAATTCGGAAACCCCGATATGTAAACCTTCTTTGACTTTAGGCGCTATACTGCAGCCGGTAATAATCTGTGCTTCTGCGCCCTGCTCCACAATAATAATATTATGCACATTTTGTAAGGTAGCGTTCTCCTGCAGCAGGAGACAGGACTGAATCGGCCGACTGACTTTACTGCCCTTCAATACCCGGATAAAATAACCGTGCATAGGATTTAATTCTGCATAAGAGGTATATTTGTCCTTATCTACCGATACTGCCTGCCAGTAATACTTCTTTTTTATCTCGGGATATTTCTCCAGGGCGTCAGTAATACTCATAATCTCTACCTGGCCGGAGTATGAATCATTAATCTTCTGGTATATTACGCTGTGGTCTAACTGAACGAACGTCCCTGCACGCCCTTCCTCCTTAAGCTCAACACCCACGCCCTCGGCAGCACGCATAAGCTCCGGCGATAAATCGGCTAAAGAACGTATGGGACGCCTCTCTTCCGGTTCTTCATACCTGGAGATATCGATATCAGGACCGAAGGCGGCTATTTTATTCTTGCTCGCTTCGGCTTTACTCTTCGTCTCAGTTTGCATTCCGCACATCTTTCATAACCATGTTTTTTTATACCCTTGAATAAATCGAGCGGATGACCTTCACAAATTATCCTGCCATTTAACAAAACATAACCCTTATCTGCCTCTACGTATTGTAATATATATCCGGTATGAGTCACAATAATCCCGGCAGGATTCCCATTATTGTCCGGATGAAGGAGCTCATTAATCGTTCGCCCAACTAAAGAGATATTGTCCAAATCCACTCCAGACTCCGGCTCATCCAATAAAACCAAGGCAGGATTCTGACAGAGTAACTGAAACAGTTCAGACCTCTTCAATTCCCCACCAGAAAATCCGTAATTTAGGTCTCTTTCCAAATGCTCTGTAAGACCTAAACCCTGGGCAAATTGCTCTGATTTTTTTATCTCCTCGGGAGGCAGGAGGATATCGCAGATTTTGCGCAGCTTAACCCCCCGCACTTGCGGTGGTTTCTGAAACATTATCCCGATACCCAACCTTGCGCGTTCGTTCAGAGAAAGACGAGTGATGTCTTTACCTTTGAAAATAATCCTGCCGTGAGTTATCTTATATTGAGGCATACCGATAATTGCCATCAAAAGACTCGTCTTACCGCTGGCATTGGGACCCAGAAGCGCATAGGTCCTGCCCTGTTCAATCTTAAGACTAACTCCCTTCAAGATTTGTCTTCCCGCAATCTCAACGAATAAATCCTTTATCTCCAACATAAGGACATCCTTTAAGCCTTTCGGTGACACCTTAATATATACTCCTCCCCTTGCTATCAATTCCAACAATTAGGGGAAAACCCTCAACGTATAACTCGTAAATTGCCTCCGGACCCAATTCCGTATAAGCCACTAATCTCGATTTTTTTACATAACTTGAGAGTAATGCTCCGCATCCGGCATAGGTTAAAAAATAAACAGCATGATATTTCTTTATTGCCGCCGCAACCTCAGGCGAACGCCTGCCTTTACCAATCATTGCGCTCAAGCCTAACTTGAGCAAAACAGGGCTAAATTCATCCATTCGCGAGCTTGTTGTGGGACCGCAAGAGCCGATAATCCTTGCTTTTGGCGTAAGTGTCGGACCGCAATAGTAGATAACCTGTGCGTTTAAATCTATGGGTAAACTCTTGCGCTGATTTATACGCTCCAGCAATCTTTTGTGTGCCTGGTCTCGGGCGGTATAGATAATTCCGGTTAATAAAACCTTGTCCCCTGTTTTTAATTTTGCAATTTGTTTTCTCTCCAAGGG
>CAZPQS010000126.1:0-3494 GCA_964588765.1 uncultured Planctomycetales bacterium
TGATAGGGCTGGTTATTAATTCGTCGCCTTTCTTAAGGCCGGCCACATAATAAGCTGCGTGTAAAGCTGCGGTGCCTGAAGAAAACACGACAGCATAGTTCACCCGGCAATAACGACAAAGGGCATGTTCAAACTCCCTGACCCTCGGCCCCTGCGTTAAAAAATCACTGCCTAAGACATCGGTTAATTCCCTTACGTCTCTTTCGTCTATACACTGCCTGCTATAGGGTATTACTTTAGTCATATTTAAATTGTCTTTAATATTCTTTTCAGGTCTTTTGCCATTAACCAGTTATCATTTTTATCGCTTCGATAAGCGAAGCCTTCGGGTACTAAAGCGTAACCGGAATATTTCTTGTTTACTTCTTCGCTGTCAAGAAACTGGGGTAAAATTACATATATTCCATCAAATTCTTTAACGTTTCTTGCTTCATCTTCGGAAATCAGGGTTTCATGGACTTTCTCGCCCGCTCTTATACCAATAATCTTGAACTTACAATCCGGTTCGATAGCTCTGGCTAAATCTACTATCTTCATCGAAGGCACCCTGGGTACGAAAACTTCGCCGCCGACAGATTCCTGTAAAACCTTTATCACCAAATCCACGCTCTGCTCTATAGTCATCCAAAAACGCGTCATACGTTCGTCCGTTATGGGAAATTCCCTCTTATTTTTTCTCTTTAAATCCATGAAAAGGGGTATGACGCTGCCCCTTGAACCGACAACATTACCGTATCTTACCACGCTGAATTTTACTGATCTTCCCCCGTATGCATTGGCAGCGGTAAATATCTTCTCTGCAACCAATTTTGTTGCACCATAAAGATTTATAGGATTAACCGCTTTATCCGTAGATAAGGCTATTACTTTTTTAATTTTTGCATCTATAGCCGCATCCACAATATTATCTGCTCCTACCACATTGGTCTTGACTGCTTCTGTAGGATTGTATTCTAAAGCGGGGACCTGCTTTAAGGCTGCTGCATGAATAATATAATCAACCCCCTCCAGCGCGCGATAGAATCTATATCTATCCCTTATATCGCCCAAAAAATAACATATAGGGTACTCCTCTTCCGAAAACAGCTTGCGCATCTGATGCTGCTTATACTCATCGCGACTGAAGATGATAATTTTTGAGGGTTTATACCTTTTAAATATTATCTCCGTAAATTTTCTCCCAAAGGACCCGGTCCCTCCTGTAATCAGAATCTTACTATTATTTAACATTGCTATCCTCCATATATATTCGTTGCCGAAACCTCCTTAAGCATTTTGCTTTAGTCTCCAACCAATCTAAATCTTCTTTACACCGATTTCCGTTCATAATCAATCCTTTCCGGTTTAAGCTTAGAATCTGCCAATCGCCCAATGATAAGACTTTTTTATGCCCTGCTTTAGACTTATTTGAGGCCGCCAACCCATCCTGGTTATTCGTGAAATGTCCAAAAGCTTCTTATCTATTCCGTCGGGCTTGGAGTTATCCCAAACAATGTCACCTTTAAAACCTACTATACCCTTTACCATTTCCGCCAACTCTTTAATCTTTAAGTCCTCGCCGCAGCCTATATTAATGACCTCTCCCATATCATCCCGGTCGCAGTTCTGCATAATGAATACACAGGCAGAACCTAAATCATCCGCATATAAAAACTCCCGGAAAGGCTCTCCGCTTCCCCATAAAAATACCTTATCCCTTGTTATGCCAATCTTCTCAAGAGCCTTTTTTGTGGATTCATAATCGCCTAATTTAATTCCATCGTCTAATTTAAAGCCGAGACGATATTTTAAAATGTCTTTTTCAATCTCTGCATATTTTTTCTCCTGCAGGAATTTTGCAAGATAGAATTTTCTTATAAAAGCCGCCAATGCGTGCGATGTTTCCAAATTAAAATTATCATTGGGTCCATAAAGATTGGCCGGCATAACCGATATAAAATTGGTTCCGTACTGTTCGTTGTAATATCTACATAACTTTATGGCGGCAATCTTGGCGATAGCGTAAGGCTCATTGGTGGGCTCTAAAGCACCTGTCAATAAATACTCTTCTTTCATCGGCTGCGGAGCATGTTTAGGATATATGCAGGCCGAGCCGAGATTTAGAAGTTTTTTTACTCCATATTTATATGAGGAATGCACGACGTTCGCCGATATCATAATGTTATCATAGATAAATTCCGCCTTATAAGTGCTGTTGGCCAAAATACCGCCGACTTTTGCTGCGGCCAGAAATACGTATTCCGGCCTCTCGTCTCTAAAAAAATTCTCAGCATCTTCCTGATTTCTCAAATCAAGTTCGCGACTCTGTCGATAAGCTATGTTTTTATATCCTTTCCCTTGGAGTACTCTTAAAATAGCCGAACCTACAAGCCCGCGGTGACCGGCAACATATATTTTGGACTTTTTATCCATTTTTTAATCCTTGTTATCTAATGACTTTCCTTTATCTTCTCATAAAAGGAAAAATCGTGATTGGTATATTCAAATCCCTTTTGCTTTGAAATCCTTATTCCCTCCCCGGGCGCCTTAAGCCCGGTAAGTTCCATATCATAATCCACCATTATCTTTATAAGTTCATCAAAAGTAGTCCTTGGTTTCCATCTAAGCTTCTGCCTTGCCTTTGTTATGTCTGCCTTAAGATGCGCGACTTCTGTGGGTCTAAAGTACTTTGGATCTATCTCTATCACTGTGTCTGAGGGCTTAAGGATATGCTCCCACCTTTTATTTACGCTTTTAACAACTCCTCTTGCGTTTTTCCCTCGACCTTCCCACCCTATCTCTATACCTGCATATTCAAAAGCCCTTTCCGCAAAATCTCTTACCGAGTGGCTCACTCCGGTACCTACTACATAATCATCGGCCTTCTTCTGCCGGAGCATAAGCCACATTGTCTCTACATACTCGGGCGCAAACCCCCAGTCTCTTTTTGCTTCTAAATTACCCAGATAAAGTTTTTTCTGATTTCCTGCGAGGATATTGGCAACGGCTCTGGTAATCTTTCTCGATACAAAGGTTTCGCCTCTTCGGGGACTTTCGTGATTAAAGAGTATCCCGTTACAGGCAAAGATTCCATAAGATTCCCTGTAGTTCGCTGTCATCCAATAGGCATAAACCTTAGCCGCAGCATATGGACTTCTGGGATAAAAAGGACTCTTTTCGCTCTGAGGCGGAAAAGAGTCTCCAAACATTTCCGAGGAAGATGCCTGATAGAACTTTGTTTTTATCCGGCTTCTTCTTATCGCTTCTAGAATTCTTGTTGTCCCTAAACCGGTTATATTCCCCGTAAATTCCGGCATATCAAAAGAGACCCTTACATGAGATTGAGCACCCAGATGATATATTTCATCGGGTTTTGTATTCCATATTATGTCGGTTATGAGGCCGGGGTCGGAAAGGTCTCCGTAATGAAGGAAGAGTTTTGCTCCCGCAGTATGAGGATCAACATAAATGTGGTCTATTCTATGCGTATTAAACGACGATGCCCTTCTTATAAT
>CAZPQS010000127.1:0-3465 GCA_964588765.1 uncultured Planctomycetales bacterium
GCGTGTTTGCCTGAACCCTGAACTTCGCTTTTTAAACAAGGGTCGCTGGGCAGGCTTGTAAAACTCTGCGGAGGAAACCTGCGGATGTTTGGAAACTGGTATAAAGGCCCTGATGAGCTTTTCGATATCCCGCACATCGCGTCCCTGCTCGGGCGTGGCAAAGGAAATCGCATGCCCCTTATGCCCTGCCCTGCCTGTACGGCCGATACGATGCACATAATTCTCGGCATCATCCGGAAGGTCGTAATTGATAACCAGCTCGATGCCGCTGACATCAATGCCTCTTGCGGCAATATCCGTGGCAACCAGCACCTTATATTTGCCGGATTTAAAACCCTCCAGCGCTTCCCGGCGCTGGCCAAGAGAACGGTCGGAATGTATTTCTGCCGCCCTGTGCCCCATATCGCGAATCGCATACACCAGCCTTCTTGCGTTATGCTTAGTGCGGGAAAACAAAAGAACTGCCCCATGATACTGTTGGAGCAATTTGCTTAAAAGCTTTTGTTTGGTCTCTTTCTTAACAATAAATAATTCCTGGGTTACGCGCTCGGCAGTCGTGCCCGAAGGAGCAATCTCCACAGAAACCGGCAGGCGCATATGCTTAGCAGCCATATGCATAATCTCCTGGGGTATGGTTGCAGAAAACAACATGGTTTGCCTTTGCTTGGGCAGAAAATGTAAAATCTCCTTTATCTGCGGTTCAAACCCCATATCCAGCATACGGTCAGCTTCATCGATTACCAGCATTACTGTATCGCCGAGCATTACATTCCTGCGTCCGATGTGGTCAATCAGCCTGCCTGGAGTAGCAATCACGATACGGGGATTTTTACGCAATGCCTGTAGCTGTGGTCCCATAGGGGCTCCTCCGATAAGACAAGCAGTACGCATCCCGAATGAATGCGCAATCCCCCTAAACGCCTCGTCAATCTGAATTGCCAATTCCCGGGTAGGCGCAAGCACTAAACCCTTGCCATTTTTTTGCGCCAGGTGCTGCACCATAGGAATAGCAAATGCATGCGTTTTCCCGGTGCCGGTCTGCGCAATACCCACGACATCCTTGCCCTCAAGCGCCAGGGGAATTGCCTTAAGCTGAATCGGCGTGGGAACCTTAAATTTTATACGTTCTAAGATATCCAGGATTTTCGGCGCAATCCCCAGCCCGTAAAAACTTACTCCCGATTGATTAGCCCCCAAGGGCAACCCAACTGTATTAACTGTCCTATGAGTCATAATAATTAAGAAGTCTCTGTCTTCCGCTTATAATCAGCAAAGCGAAGATGGGTATGACAATATTCCTCATGATTATAAATACTCAAAATATGCTTGCAGCGGGGGAATTTACACTTCCTGCCTTTTTTTGAAATCTTTACTTTTTTAATAGCTGCTCCTTTGTTAATTGGTGTGGGTGGAAAATGATTGAAACAACTTGCTAAAGTCCTGCTTCAGCCTGTTCTGGGAATGGAACCTTCTGGATAATTTCAATGACCTTCTTGCCAGCCTCTCCCTGAGTCTCCTGTTCTTAATCAACAGCTTCAACTTAGAGATAAAATCGCTGTAATCAGGCGTATGATTGGAGAAAAAAATTGCCGACTTCTGAAACTTCTCAAGCACCGGAAGGGAACTAAGTAAAAGCGCATTGCTGCAGAAGGCGTTCTCATGGCTAGTCAGCGAGAATGATTCGCTAAGAGAGGTATTAATATAGACATTACTAAGGTAATAGTACTGGAACAACAACTTCTTTTCCAGGTAATTTATATAAAATGCCTGGCGCGGGAACCTCTTCTTAACCCTCATCAACTTCTTATAGAGGCTCCTCTCCAAGGTCTTGCCGACTATGAATACCTTAAATTTCTTATATTTGCTTAATAATTTTGGTATGCTCTTAATAATAATATCGGCGCCCTTTATCTTCTCCAGCCTGCCTACATATATTGCCACTATATCGTCCTGCTTTATTCCGTGGCGCTTCCTGATATTCTCCATCTCTTTTTCCCGGCAGGGAAAATGCTCTACGGTATTCTCAATCAGGGTAACCTTGCCGGAGAAATAGGGAAAATACCGCATAAAGTTATCGTATTCATATCTGGACGGACAGATTACCTTATCGGCAATCTCAATCATTCTTTCCTGGTTTAGCAGGAATTGATTAAACGTCTTAAACCCTGAATCCTTTTCTCTCTTTAAAATGCTGTGGAAATGATAGATTATTTTGGGTCTGGGACCTTTATGCTTCTTCAGTTTCTTGAATTCCCTGGTCCAGTTTACGAAGTGCTGGATGATATAATTGAAATAATGCCAATTATATTGCTTCTGAAAGCCCCAGAAATTACGATAGCGCACCAGCGAATTATCCGGCAGGAGCAATTTAACAGGGTGCCTCTTCTGGAACCCCGAGGTTATCAGGACATAGACCTCATAGCCCATATCGGTAAGCATATTCCTGCAGGTCCTGACTACCTGACCCACGCCTCCGGAATAGGCCTTTGCCAAAGGATATTCAAAACTTGTAAGTAAAATCTTCTTCATTTTTTTTAAAAAAAATAAATCCCAGCGGCTACCTACTCTCCCATACCCTTACGAGCATAGTACCATCGGCCTTGAGGAGCTTAACTACCGTATTCGGAATGGGAACGGGTGTTTCCCCCTCAGTAATGTCGCTGGGAATCTATCAGAACAATCTATATAAAAAGGTCAAGCCGATTGGCAGATTAGTACGCGTTAGCTAAAGCCCTTACAGGCCTTACACTTCGCGCCTATCAAGGTCGTAGTCTCCGACCTGCCTTCACCTCGTCTTACGACGAGAAGGGATACCTATTCTTGGGGAAGGCTTGGCACTTAGATGCTTTCAGCGCTTATCCCTTCCGAACATAGCTACCCAGCCTTTGCCCTTGGCAGGACAACTGGAACACCAGAGGTTCGTTTCTCCAGGTCCTCTCGTACTATGGGTAACTCCCCTTCAAATACCCTAACGCCCACACCAGATAGAGACCGACAGATCTGTTACTCCTGCTTCTTAAGAAGCAAGGGGTCAGTCATTTCTGCTGACCTCTTCACGTCGCCGTGAAGCTCGGACTGTATCTTATTTATTCTGGCGTACAGTCTCTGAGGATTCCAGTACGGAAATAACATCTTTTAATCTTAACTTGCGATATTTACCACCGGCGTTCATTGAAAATGCTAGTTTCAAAATCGCTATCAAACCGCCCTTTTTTAAATGCTCTCCCTTATTCATCAAATTTACCACTTTACTGAATTTTTCAAAATCCTGCTGTTTTGATGAGATAAAGGGGTGTTTTTTGAAGAACGGCACGACTTTGTCTAGGAGAGCTTGTAAGTTACGCACAACATAAACCGAAGTCAAGTCTCTCGGATTGCGATAATCATTTGGCTTTATATAACCACAACCAAATTTCTTATAAATCGCTTCGAGAACTTCGGTCTTGCTTTGATGCTGCGAAACGT
>CAZPQS010000128.1:0-3437 GCA_964588765.1 uncultured Planctomycetales bacterium
ATGCCATCCAGATACTGCGCAAAGACGAAAAATTAGGCGCAATTAACTTAGAGATTAAATAAACATGCAAGAGACTGATACCTGGATTTTAGAAATTACCTGCCAGGATAGACATCTGAGTATGAGTTTATATGAAAAGGAGCGGGTCTTTCCGCTTAAGGCAATCAGCACCATCCCGGTTGATTTCTCAAAGATTGAGCATCTTAACAATGAGATAATCACGATTATAAACAGAGCCGACCGAAGAAGAAAGCTGGAAGAGGACTTAATAGCTGAATTTAAGAAGAACGCAAGGCTTCTTTACGACTTTTTACTTACACGCCAGATTAAAAATCGTTTATCTTCTCTTGGAGCGGTAAATTTGATTCTATCCCTGGATGAAAGACTCATCAATATCCCCTGGGAGCTCCTTTTTGACGGTAAGGATTTTCTCTGCCTTAAGTTTAATCTCGGCCGCAGCATTCATACGCAAAATTCAGAAATACAACCCCGGTATCGCGGCATCGCGGCTAAACCAAAGACGTTGATTCTTGCCAATCCCACCGGAGATTTAAAGTCAGCTTACCAGGAGGGCTCGTTTATTAAAAAATGCCTGACTAAAAAGGATAAGATAAGCGTGGATTTCAAAGCGCAGGATATAGACAGCAATTACGTACGCAAGAACCTGCGTGATTACGATATTATTCATTTTGCCGGGCACTGCGAATATAACAGTAAGAATCCCGAAGAGTCCGGCTGGATATTGAGCGATGGCTGGGTTAGCGCCAAGGATTTCCTTGCCTTAGGGGAGAACGCAAGCCTTCCCAACATTGTGTTTGCCAATGCCTGTCAATCGGCGCGCACCACCGATAATCTCCTGGATTTTCAGGCGCAGAACAATGTATACAGCCTTGCCCAGGCATTTTTATTTGCGGGGGTGCGGCATTATCTGGGTAGTTTCTGGAGGATTGAGGATAATCTCAGCAGGGAATTTGCCGAGGAGTTTTATAATCAGGTTGCTAATGCCCGGTCAATCGGCCAGGCAGTAAGGTCGGCGCGCCTTAAGCTCTTTAGTCAATACGGCATATCAGCAATTGCCTGGGCAGGCTATGTGCTTTACGGAGACCCGGGTTTTGTTTTACTTCCCATTGCATCAACGCCTGCGAGAGTTGCCAAGAGCAGGCTGAAAGTTCGCCTCCCGGTTATTACTAAAGAGAAAGCAATTGTCTTTGGTTCGGGTTTGGCAATTATTGTCTTGAGTTTGGCTCTGGTTAAGATTCTACCCACGCTTAATCCAAGTACCTATCTTTCATTTTCCCGAGCTGAGCAACTCTACACACAAGGGAATAATGCCAGGGTAATTAATTTACTCAATCAGATTATCAAGCAGGACTCTTTGTATTTACCTGCCTGGAGACTACGGGGAGATGTTTATTTTCGCCTGGGTAAGTTTTCCGAAGCCCTGAGTGATTATTTTAATTACAGCCGTTTTAGCGAAAGAAAAAAAGACAAAAAACACTTAGCCGCAGCCTATACTAAGATTGCCTGGACTTATCATATGTGGGGTAATTATCAAAAGAGCGAAGAGTTTTATCAAAAGGCACTTAATTTAAGCCAGAAATACCAGGATAAGCTCAATGAGGCAGATACGATGGCGCGCCTGGCTGTCTGGCATATCGATAAGGGCGAGAACGAAGCCGCCTTCTCCCTATTGATGAAGAGCTCAGAGATTAATCGGCAGAGGAATCGTAACCCCGAGCATAGATTTAATTTAGCCTGCGATTATTTTAATATCGCCTTTCTTTATACGGAGAGGGACGATTATTCTACGGCTAAGGAATTCTTCAAGAAGAGCAGCGAGATTTTTAAGAGCCTGGGAGCAATTCCGGAGTTAAGCGATTATTATTTTGATATGGGCGAGATTGCCCTTTTTGAGAAAAACTATGACCTGGCCCTGGAGTTTTATCAAAAGGGGTTAGCTCTGGATAGGGAACTCGACCATCGGTTTAATCTGAGCTCTGATTACTGGATGCTGGGAGAGTTTTATTGGGAGACAGGCAAATTCGCGGAGGCAGAGGACTATTTTAAAGAGGCTATTTTTATCTGCCGTGAGATTGACAATCGCCCGGTATTAGCCGGAGTTTACTACGATTTGGGCTTAATGTATAAAGAGATGGGCAAAGGCCAGAAGGCAAAGGAGTATCTCTCCTTAGCTCTTAAGCTCTACAAGGATATCGACACCCCAGATTATCAAGAGGTTCAACAAGAATACCTCGCCTTAGAGTAAAATTCCCGCCGGAAACATCTCACCAAAACATCTCGGGGACAGCCTCCCGATTGGCTCAAAGGGCATCCCTATATGGTTTAAGAGCTTCCAAGAGAGCGCAGTTAACAAAACCCAATTCTTTTGCCCTGTCGCTATATTCAATAGCTAATTTATATTGCTTATTATTAAAATATAATATAGATAAATTATTATATGCGGTTGCATAATCCGGACTGATTTCTATTGCCTTTTTAAATAGCGCCGCAGCTTCTTCTTTTTTGTTGATATCGTAGTATGCGATACCAAGGTTATTATATGCTTCCGTGCGGTTTGGATCGATTTCTATCGCCTTTTTATATAAGGCTATTGCCTCTTGCCTTTTATTGATGCCATAGTATATAAAGCCAAGACTATTATATGCCCGTGCGAAATCCGGACTGATTTCTATTACCTTTTTAAATAGCGCCGCAGCTTCTCCTTTTTTGTTGATATCGTAGTATACATTACCAAGGTTATAATATGCCTGTATAAAATTCGGATCTATCTCTATTGCCTTCTTATACAGGGCCATAGCTTCTTTTTTCTTATTCATAGTGTAGTATACAAGACCAAGGTTGTTGTATACATTTGCGCTATCCGGAGCATATTTTAAGGTTCTTTTATAAAAGGCTACCGGGTCTATCCAGTAGATGTTCTGTTTGAGCGTCAAGTAAGAATAGAAGGCCAATAGGCTCATTGTAGAGGCCATAATAAGAATTCGGAATTTCCTCCTCCCGTACATATAACTTAAGCCCTTTGCTAAAAGGAGAAATAATCCTATTGAAGGCACATACAGGTAGTGCTCGGCCATATAGAAGGCAACAGGATAGATGTTGGATACCGGCAGGAGAGCGATAAAGAACCACAGTATAGAGAAGCTAACCAGCTGATTGCTGTTTCTCTTTCGAAAGGCATAGGCTAACAGGAATATCGATATCGCAAGCCCTGCTATTGCCTTGGGGTGAGTAAGATAAAACAGCTTAAATCCATATTCCATATGAAGGTCAAAAGGAAACACCATAAGCCTGAGGTAATTTGTTATGGCGACAAAAATCCCCGGTATTCTCTGAGAAACCGTATCCAGCCATAATCCTTGAAGCAGTGTCAATTCCAAGGCCATAGTTCTTATCAGGATGTATATGCCGGTTATGCC
>CAZPQS010000129.1:0-3433 GCA_964588765.1 uncultured Planctomycetales bacterium
ACTGGATAAAAGAGGCAATAGAGTTCTTTAAGGCTACAGGCAGAGACGACATAGTTACTTACTTAGAGACCCTGGTAAGAGAAGGCCGCCTAAGAGCCGGACCATCCGCCACCTTCTATGGCGCCAACCTCGTCTACCAGGACTTAACCTATATCCTCATTGATCTCGAGAGTATTCTTAAAGACAACCTTAATCCTGCCCAAATCCTTGGCCATGAACTTGTGGCTGCCAAAGACAAACTTAGCCACAGCCAGAACAAGACAGTCATTACCATGGCCTTGATGAATAAACTCGCCTCTTCCCAATCAGCTACAGAAGTAAGAATAGAAGCAGCCAGAACCTTAGGTACGCTTAAGATTCAAGAGGCAGCGGATATCCTGGGAAAGACTGGAACAAAGCCTGCTACTCCCTGGCAGGTGCGCTGGGCTTGTGCCTGGGCATTAGGTGAGATAGATAAAGGTATAGATAGCCTAATTACAAATTATCTCTTAAGGATGTTAGAAGATGAAAACTGGGTAGTGCGCATGGCTGCCTCAAGAGCCCTGGGTAAACGTGGCCCACCTCAAGATGCCTCAGAAGTCAATAAGATAGTAAAAGCACTCACTGGAGTTATAGATAGAGACATCATACAGGAGATAGTAAATGCAGCTATCCATGCCTTAGGAGAGTTTGGCAAAGCCGGCAGTAAGAAATTAACCGAGTTAATAGAGAATAAGAATAGAAACCTAAATAACCTTACCCGGCAGGCAGCCATTGAAGCCGCAGCCAGAATAGATACAGAAGAGATTTTAGAGGCAATCGAAGGCGTGCTTAATGAGTGCGCTGAGGAGATGGATAGGGTAAAGAGAAAGGTGGAGAATATAGTTAGTGCAATAACCTCTTCTTACATAACAATTAGTGCTCAGAGAAGGAATATGGATAAGTTATTGAGAGAGACTTCAAAGCAGGTGATAAATATGGAGGCACTCACCCTTGCCGCTGCCACCAGCCTCTATGCCATAGACAGTCCTAAGCGTGTAAGCTTACTTAAGAAATGCGTTGAAGATGAAAGATTAAGCCCTCTTACCCGTAGAAGAGCAACCTTTGGTTTGGTTGTCCTGGGTAGATGGAGAGAGCTCAAGGTTTTGGCAAGCAGCGAAACAAAGAGCGTGAGGTTATTAGCAGAAGAGGGGTTAGCTGTTTTAAGATATGGGACGATTAGCAATTCCGAACCTAAAGAAGAATTTATTCCGGTTGAAAAAAGAGAGCTTGCAGACCATAAAGTGAAGCCTCTTGTAGATAAGCTTATCAAGGACATATTTGAATGTTTTGTAAGGGATACAAAGGTAAAAGACCTTATGCCTGGACCAAGCCTTGAGGAAAAGATTAGAGCGATTAGAGAATATTGGGGGTTGGATATAACAGAAGATGACTGCAGCGAAGAAAAGCAAAGCTACGCCGCTCTTGATAAAACAATACTAATCACCTTGGGTAATAAAACATATTATCTTAAGAGGGTGGGGGATTCGTTGCAGGCGGCACAATTTGTAACGTCTTTCGTATCCTGGTTAAATGAAAATGCCAATGTAATAGGATTTCCGTCAGTTAAATTTAAAGAGACTGTTGACGGCAGGCTATTCGTCAAGATAGGCAAAGATTTCTACTACACCATTGAAGAGAAATCCGAACAGCCGGGAGGTAAACTTACAAGAGAACAGGTAGATAAGGAGCACTTTAGAGTTTTGGGTAAAACTATAGGCTGGATGCACAGGAGGGCTGAGGAATTTGTGCCCGCAGGTTTAAAATTTGAATATCTGCTTTCAGATGTCGTGCTTAATGTCCAGAGAGACGGTCTAACAGATTTTATAGACCAAGATAATAAACCGATTCCTGCTAAACAGAGACTCGGAGCAGAAATTATTGCAGGCGACCTTACTACCGGCGAAAGGATGTTCCTGGAAAATTATGATTTATTCCAGGAACAATTGGAAGTATTACAAGAGGAACTTCCTTTAGAGAAATATCGAGCTATGCCCTGGAGGGTTGTGCATTCTGATATGGGAATCCACAATGTATTCTTTAAAGACTATGAGATTACCTTCTTATTTGATTGGGATAAAGCACGCTATGCGCCATTCCCGGAAGATATTAAGAATGCAATTATGAACCCTGGACTTGGTAGAGTATACGACCCCTTAAGTCTTATTACCTTCCTGCAAGGTTATCAGACACAAATTCTTTTGACTGAAGATGAGCGAGTATCTTTAGCTAATTTATTGCGCGGAACGTTTTTAGGCGAGTCCTACGGTATGTTTGTAGGAAGACTCCATCAACTTACAGAAACAGGAGGCCAATTACCCAGAATTAACTATTCCCTCTCAAGTTTCAGGCATTTTCTTACCGATGGCAGTAGACTAAAGGAGATTTTAGGTAAACCCGCTTTAACTTTAGAACTGATAGATAGAAAGGAAGATACGCCGCTTAAGAAAAAATGCGAAGAATACTCAACTAAGATTATAAACGAATTTCTCACGAAAAGATTAGAGGGCACAGACGTAAAGAAGGTAATAGAGGCTATCGGAATATTAAGGGCATTTGGAGACAGGAGGGCAATCAGCCCACTTATGAAACTTGCCGAAAATGAAGAAATTGGTACCAGAATAAGGGCCTCTGCCATTGAAGCCCTGGGCGTGTTAGGGGCAGAAGATTCAATTGAGTTTATTATGGCGATAATTGGTTCACATCTAAAATATAATGTGGAATTGCCCATATCTGCCGTTCGGGCATTAAACAAAATAGCTACTATTGCCAAAGTGACGGAGGACGATAATTTAAGAAAGATTGTAAAAGATAAGTTAAATAAATTTAATGCGATTACGGTATTAAATAAGGCCTTGAGTTATTCTAAAGCAGTAAGATTCCAGCAAGAGATAATTAGAGCAATCTCTTCCATTGTAGATTTGATTTCGGAAAGCGACCCCGCCTTCCCCAAGCCCACTCATAGTGAGACAGAGGTTGAGGAGGAATCTCGGTCCCTGATGCAGGAATCCGAGGGTAACTGGGGCGAACAGATTAAGGATTTAGGCACTGACTGGATAAAAGAGGCAATAGAGTTCTTTAAGGCTACAGGCAGAGACGACATAGTTACTTACTTAGAGACCCTGGTAAGAGAAGGCCGCCTAAGAGCCGGACCATCCGCCACCTTCTATGGCGCCAACCTCGTCTACCAGGACTTAACCTATATCCTCATTGATCTCGAGAGTATTCTTAAAGACAACCTTAATCCTGCCCAAATCCTTGGCCATGAACTTGTGGCTGTCAAAGACAAACTTAGCCACAGCCAGAACAAGACAATCATTACCATGGCCTTGATGAACAAACTCGCCTCTTCCCAATCAGCTACAGAAGTAAGAACAGAAGCAGCCAGGACCTTAGGTAAACTTAAGATTCAAGA
>CAZPQS010000130.1:0-3410 GCA_964588765.1 uncultured Planctomycetales bacterium
GGCAAAACCTCCACTGCCCGCATACTGGCAAAGAGCCTTAATTGCAAAAAAGGGCCGACCACAAATCCCTGCCAGGTATGCGCTCCCTGCCAGGAGATAACTCAATGCCGCAGCCTGGATGTTATGGAGATTGACGGCGCATCCAACCGGGGAATAGATGAGATAAGGGCGTTACGGGAAAGTGTGAAATTCTCTCCTACGGGGGGGCGGTTTAAATTATACATCATTGATGAGGTGCATATGTTGACTAATGAGGCGTTTAATGCGCTTCTAAAAACACTGGAGGAACCGCCCAAGTTCGTTAAGTTTATCTTTGCTACTACTCAGGTCAACCGGATTCCGGCAACCATTCTCTCGCGGTGTCAGCGTCTGGATTTTAGGCGCATCCCCGTATTGGATATAATCAATCAATTGAAAAAGATTATTGCCCAGGAGAAAATTAATTTAGACGATAAGGTTCTCTTTACCATTGCCCGCGCCTCGGACGGCTCTCTTCGCGATGCCGAATCCATATTGGACCAATTGATTTCATTTACCCGGGATGAGATATCGATTTCTGACGTTGCCTCCCTCCTGGGAGTTTTAGAGCAAGAGATGCTTTTTGAGATTACCGATAAGATTATCCGGAAGGATACCCGCGGGGTATTGAATTTGCTGAATGCTATGCTAAGGCAGGGCAAAGACGGCAACATTATTTTAAACAATATTGTTGAGCATTTTCGCAACCTTATTGTGACCAAAATCAGTCAGGCCGATCCCTATCTCATTGACCTGCCGCCGGAAATAATCAAAAGGCTGCTTGCTCAGAGTCAGCATTTCAGTTTAGAAGAGATATTCAGTATATTTAATATTTTAATAAATACTAAAGAGATGTCCAAAAAGATGGATTCCTCGATTATCCCTTTAGAGATAAATCTAATCAGGCTTACTCAAGAAAAGAAGAAGAGCGCTTCGGTAACGGCAGAAGATTCAGGGGTTCGTCAAGTGAAGACGAACCTGACTAATCCTGCTGTGGAGAAAAGAGGCAATACCCAGGCTGCAGCGGTTGAGTCAAGGACCCAGCAAAATAATCAGGACCGGGAAAAATCCGCCAAAAATCAGGAATCAGACTTAGAAGAAAATAGCCCGAAGCCGGCTGGAGAGGAGCCTTCGCAGAAGACAGAGCTTCCTAAGGAGCTGAAGGAGAGTTGGCCCAAGATTATCGATAATCTAAGTAAGGTCAAGATGTCAGTGGCAACCTTCTTATCGGAAGGGGCTCCTTTAAAATTAGAGAATAATATCTTAACCATCGCCTTTCCGGATAACTGTTCCTTGCATAAAGATACTCTTCAGAAGAAAGAAAATAGGTTATTAATTGAAAAAACATTGTTGCAGTTTCTTAAAAAGAATATCAAGATAAAATTTATTCTATATTCACCCGGGCCGACAGAGGAGGGGACCAAACAAAAAAACAACAGCGATTCCTTTCTCCATTCGGCGATAAACGCATTTAATGCTCGCCTGATTTAACCGCTTTTATTATGGCAATTTATCCGGATTCTATAGAGAGACTCATCAGGTGTTTCACCAGACTGCCCGGTATTGGTAGGCGCAGCGCTGAACGCATTGTCAGCTATGTCCTGCATACTCAGGAAGAGGAGATAAGGCTTCTTGTCAATAGTATCCAGCAGGTAAAGAAGACAATCCGTTTCTGCCGCGTGTGTAGAAATTTCAGTGAGTCTGACGTTTGTGCAATTTGTCGGGATGAAAAGCGAGACCGCTCTCTGCTTTGCATAGTAGAAAATCGTCAAGATGTAATGGCAATTGAGAAAAGCGGCAACTTTAATGGGCTGTATCATGTCCTTGGGGGAGCAATATCGCCGCTGGAAGGCAAAGAACATAATCAACTCGAGATTCAGAGTTTACTCTCACGTATAAAACAGAGCAATATCCGGGAGATAATTTTAGCTATGGATGCGGATGCGGAAGGAGAAGCCACCGCTTTATATTTAACCCAGCTACTTAAACCTACCCAAATTAAATTGACCCGCATCGGCGTAGGTATTCCCTCCGGAGCCAATCTGGAATATGTAGATTCCACGACCCTTGCTTCCGCACTTGATGGCCGCCGAGCAATTCAATAATCATTTCCATAACAAACAAGTATCCGGATAAGTTTTTATTATGCTGATTTTAGGGGGCAGGTGAAGATGGTCTCATATATCGGCCCGTGGGGAGTAAGCGTGCTTTTAAATAAGGTCAAGCCGAGCACTTTAAATTCCGGCTGGGGAGAAGAGGAGCTTTTATTTAAAGATTCTATTTTTTCAACCAATGCCTTTCGATTCAGCCCCGAGCGAACCCTGCCCAGGGTGATATGGGTACTAAACGGGCGTGATTCAGCCGGCAGGCCGATTTTTAACATTCTCTTTTCTAAATCTTCGGCAATCTCTGAAACCTGCCGGTCATTGGTTAAACCAATCCAGATTACCCGGGGGTATTGTAATTTGGGAAAGGCGCCCAGCTCGGATAAGTAAAGACTGAAAGCGGAGTTTTTTTGGGCAATATCATCAAGAACCGGATGAATTTTTTTTACCAAATCTTGCTCAATCTCGCCTAAGAATTTCAGGGTAAGATGAATATTCTCCGGTTTAACCCATTTGACATCGGCTTGGGTTTGTTTTAACTCGTCCTGAATCCTATTTAAGACGATTCTGATTTCTTCCGGTAACTCTATAGCAATAAAGGTTCTCATAATTTAGCGGTCAGGGAAAGGTTTATTCTGCCAAGATAAGGCTTTTTAACATTGATAAAGCCTTTAATGCCGTTTTTCTTTTTATCTCAAGGCGGTTGCCGGTGAAGTGGAATCTTTTGGTAACCGCCTTACCCCCGGCGACTACAGAGATAAATACTGTGCCAACGGGTTTCCCCGGCGTACCGCCGTCAGGCCCGGCGATTCCGGTAGCGCCTATTCCATAACTGGAAGAGGCAATCCTTCTTACATTCTGTGCCATAAGTCGGGCAATCTGGGCGGATACCGCGCCATGCTGTTTGATAAGCATGGCAGGAATTTTAAGCAAGGATATCTTTGTCCGGTTACTATAGGCAACTATACCCAGGAGGAAGTATCGCGAACTCCCCGGGACATTGGTAAACAGATTTGCTAATAACCCGCCGCTGCAGGATTCGGCAACAGCAATGGTTTTATCCTTCTTTATCAGCAGTTGACCTATGAATATTTCAGGACGTCTCATCAGCGTAATATTTATCCCGCACCTTTTTGGAGATTTTTCGCAGTGCGGGATTTATTATACTTCTTTTTAATTCTCTTGACAATATTTGTTTTTGGCTTATAATAAATTCAGATTAGTCTTCGGGGCAGGGTGATTTCGCATTTGCGAAAGATTCCCAACCGGCGGTATAGCCCGCGAGCC
>CAZPQS010000131.1:0-3389 GCA_964588765.1 uncultured Planctomycetales bacterium
GGGTTGGGTTACTGCTTTCTTCTATGCTTCTACAGATGAAGAGTCTATTGAGGAGAGTTTACGTGTAAGAATTAGCAAAAAAGCAAACAGCAAACTTTTAGGCTTAGCTAAACCCAAGACAGAGGAAAAGGGCATTTATGATATACCAATTGAGGACTATTGTAATGATAAGCAGGTCTGGGAGCTTTTAGAGGAATACGAAGGCAGATTGGGTCAATCCTTAACTATCCTTATGGCTACTATAAGCGAAGACGATTTATTAATTAAACTAATGTTTCAATCTGAAGCAGTCCAAACAATACTCGGACTTTCTAATGAGGAGATTAGGCATAGGATAAAAGGAATCCTTGAGGATGAAAAGAAGAAGATAGAAGAAATCCTTCATCCTCCAGTAAACAAGCCCAGGGGGGCACTTAGTAGTTCAGTTGGTTGGGCAGACCTTTACAAGAAGGATAATGTCTGGGGACAAATAAAGAAAAGAACGCGGGGAGAAGAATTGAGACTGAAGGATGGCGTAAATGTTAAAAGGAGGCATGAGCGTCGTTATATTAAGAAGTTACAAGAGGCATATGATAAATTTAACTGTATAGAGGAATTTGTCCTTGGCAAAATAGGCAGTGAGGCAATTCCTTGGTGGAATCCAGTAGTTATGGCGATTATTAAGGAATTAGGCGACAAATTAAATAAAGAGATTGTTGGCTGGCGGGATATCAATCGTAGCAGGAATGAAGCTCAACTGTTCGATTATAATAATATTCCAGATATCGCCAGTTATAAAGAAATATTGAATGAGAAATTTACACGAGCTCAGCAGATACTTAGTATATTCCCCCAGTACCTCAATGATACAGATAATATGCTAATAAGAGTGTGGGGTGATTTTGCTAACAAGAGGCCAAGAGATAATAAGCCGGATTCCAATAACTCGAGGGATATTGAGGGTTTGTGTTATGCTTTAAAAGAGGCCCAAAAAGAAGCCGAAGATATAAAAACACAGATAAAGGGGCAAATTGATATAGGTTGGAAATTAGGGCTAATTGGTCTGGCAATGATTGGTTTAGTTGTCTTGGGAGTAAGTGGTTTATTACCTTGGACCATTCCGCTTAGTTTAGGAGGAGGGCCTTTAGTTACTACTCTCACTGTTATCTTTGGGGTATTACCTGTTGTAGGAGGTGGTTTATTATTCGCTGGTTGGATTGCTAGTTTGCTTTCTCGTCATCTTTTGTTTAAGAATCATCCATTAGGAAAATCACTGTTCGTTGTTTCTCAACCCGCTTATCGCGGTTTATACTTCTTCCTGCGGGCCCCTATAATGCTTGATTACTTTAACCATCTTATGATTGCTGCTTGGCGCTCTTGCGGTCAGGCGCTTCGCCCATGGGAGAACGAGGCCTACTGGACAAGAGGACGAACTGAAGCATTTACTGTACTTATGGGCGTAGCAACCAGATGGGGAAAGAAGGCAGTCGGTATTCCTTTGATCCATAAGCAACTTCCCTTATATTGGAATGAGAGAATAGGCATTAATTGGAATCGGTTTAATGATGTGCTCAAGAGGAGGGGGAAAATATTTATACCCTTTATTCTTGTTGCTTATTCAATAATACTTCTTATACCCGCTCTCGATGTGTTTGACTTACACCATGATAAGGTAGATACTATTCAGACTGAAATACCGATTAGCCGTCAAATTCAAGGTATTGATAGTTGGGATCAGACTATTGTTGAGGATTTATATGAAGATGTTGTGCAAACTAGAGATATCGGTGGCGAGATTAGAGGTAGAGTGGATTATTACGAACACTTGATGATGGCTGGCGATAGAGAGAAAGCGGATAAGGTATGGGAAGTTATTCTTATCTCTACTGATGCTTATCGTCAGCAACTTATTAAGGAAATTGAGGAAGGTAAGGAAAACCCTAAAGATGCGCAGTATAAATATGAAAATGTTATTGATTACATAGAACAGGCTCTTTATCGTTGGAATTTAGGAGAGCAATTTGAGAAAACCTTTGGCATTAGTCCAGAACGATACTTCGTAAAGGACTGGGAGAAAATTAGAGGGGTGGAGTACATAGAGGAATTAGAAGGCAACATATTAAAGATAACAGTTGACCTTAAAGGTCGCGGAGTATTCTCCGGAGCTACAACTGCTGAGCTTGTTTATGCTTTTAGAGAGCCTGTTCGTATGGGCGGAAAAGAGTTTGTCTTTGAGATAAAGGTGCCAGAGGAATTTGATAAACGCTGGGCGCAGGCGGTAGTAGTAGATAGTCAGGATAATTCGTATTGGGGAGAGAGGATTGAGTTTGATGAGGAAACAGATACAGGCAAATGGGTAATGGTTAAGGTCAAAATCGATGAGCCAGAAATAGGCAATTTTGAACCCGACTCTGTTAAGTGGCTGAAGATCAGTATAGATGGTAATCTCGGCAGTTCTTTAGAGAAAGAAATACAAATCCGCGCGCCTCACATCCAGGCAAGACCTGATTTATCAAAGCAACCTGAAAATAAAGAAGCCTTGCCCGGAGAAGAAAAAGAAACCTCTATTATGCCCGGAACCGAACAAGTCTTACCTAAAGAGGAGGAAGAACCTCCCATTCTCCATGCTAGTATTCTTCCTTTAATCCTTGGCTTTGGTGCGGTTGCTGGTATTACCAAGGTAGCGGCATTAACATCCCAAGGCAATGTTGTGATGACTATAGTTGTTATAGTAGCCATAGTTTTACTTAGTTGCTGGATCGGTAGTCTTATAATGAAGGCTATAAGAAGAAACATGCAAAGCAGACGCGATGCTCCTGAGAATGTAGTAATGAGGTCCATGATGCGCCAGGCGCGCTTAGCCCAGGAATATTCGATTATATACAAAAAATATAATTTACTAAAGTTTCAACAGGTTACTTCATTGTCAGATGAAGGAGATAATGCCCGTCAGTCAGGTGAATATAAAGAGGCTTTATCTAAGTTAAAAGAAGCTATTAAAGTTAGTCCAGATTTTATTCCGGCCTATTATAATTTAGGTCTTACGTATATGGATATGGAAGAATATGAGCAAGCGATTGTTTATTTTACCAAAGTCATTGAAGCAGACCCTGATTATTTCTGGGCATATGCAAATCGTGGGTCAATGTATTATATAACTGGCAGGTATGAAGAAGCTTTGAGTGACTTTGAAACTTCTCTTGAAAAAAATCCCGATGACGCAGGAATATATTACAATATGGGTTTAGTTCATCTTGAGAAGGATAATGTTTTGAAGGCAAAGAAGTGTTTCGCACTAGCTATTCAGCTTGATTCTGGATTTCGACAAGCAGTGCAAAGAACAATGAAAGGGTATAAAAAAGACGATACCCACAACATCATCCCGCAGTTAGCATACGATATCGCCATTG
>CAZPQS010000132.1:0-3294 GCA_964588765.1 uncultured Planctomycetales bacterium
ATATAGTAGTATTGAACGCAGCAGCCGCCATATATGTTGCCGATAAGGCAGGCTCGATAAAAGACGGTATTGGAATAGCGCAGGAATCCATAGATTCCAAGAAGGCTTTAGGTAAGTTAGAATCGTTAAAAGCATACTCGAATAAATGAAAGACAACGATATCCTGGAACAGATTGTTGCCAAAAAGAAAGAAAGGATTGATTATGCAAAGCAGCAGCTGCCTTTTGATGTTCTAAAATCAAGAATACAGGAACTGGCCCCCGCCAGGTCTTTTATAAAAGCGATAAATAAACCGCGCACCACTTCGCTTATAGCCGAGATAAAGAAGCAGTCGCCTTCAAGGGGTATTATCCGGGAGGATTTCAACCCTCAGGAAATTGCCGGGATTTATCAGGATTGCGGCGCACAGGCTATCTCCGTATTGACCGAGGAGGATTATTTCGCAGGAAGCATCGGCTATATAAATGATATAAAAGGGCTGGTAAAGTTGCCCGTCTTGAGAAAGGATTTTATTATAGACGAATATCAGGTCTATGAATCGCGGTTTTACGGCGCGGATGCCGTACTCTTGATTACCGATTTAT
Source organism: uncultured Planctomycetales bacterium (assembly GCA_964588765.1). GTDB lineage: Bacteria > Omnitrophota > Gorgyraeia > Gygaellales > JAHJCI01 > CAZPQS01. The sequence goes on from CAZPQS010000132.1 coordinate 585, forward strand.
TATCCAAGCAAAAATTATCGGAATTGATCCGGTTGGCGGGCAGTTTGGGGCTTGATTGCCTCATCGAGGCACATACGGAAAAGGAATTGAAGAAGGCCCTAAGCTTGAAAGCGCCTCTGATCGGTATAAATAACCGTGATTTACATACGCTGCAGGTAGATTTCAAGACTACAGAGAAGCTGTACCCTTTAATCCCCAAGGATAAGGTGATAGTGGTAGAAAGCGGTATTAAGAATCATCAGGATATTTTGTTTTTGAAGATATTAGGGGTAAATGCCGTTCTTATCGGCGAGGCCTTTATGGAGGCTCAGGATATAGAAGCAAGGATTAGAGAGATTATGGGTTGGTAATGGCGAAGGTTAAGATTTGCGGGATAACAAATTTAGAGGATGCATTATATGCGGTCGAACAGGGAGCAGATGCCCTGGGTTTCGTATTCTATAAAAAGAGCCCCAGGTATATTAAGCCAAAGAAGGCCGGGGCTATCATCAGCAAGCTTCCTAAATCCGTAAAAAAGGTAGGCGTGTTTGTAAATGCGAGGGAGGCGACGGTAAAAAGGCTCGCCCGTAATTTAAGATTGGATATGCTGCAGTTCCACGGCGACGAATCAGGCGATTTCTGCCGCAGATTCAGGAATTTTAAGACAATCAAGGCCTTAAGGGTCGGCAGGAAAATACGCCCTGCGGATTTATCCAAATATGACGTCTGGGCATATCTATTCGATACCTTCGCAAGAAATGAATTCGGCGGCACAGGAAAAAAATTTGATTGGCGCCTGTTAAGCGGTTTAAAAGGACTAAAGAAAACCATATTTCTCTCCGGGGGGCTTAATCCTCAGAATGTCAGGAAGGCGCTGGGGGCTTTTTCTGCGCACTGGGTTGATTCCTCAAGTTCTTTGGAGAAATATCCCGGTAAAAAGGATTCGCGGAAGGTTAAGAGATTTATCCGAAACGCAAAGGGCATGCATTGACGGGGTTGACTTATGGCGACTAAGACAGTATAATAAAGCAAAAGGAGGAAGGGATGACTTTAGAGGTGACAAAGAAGGAGGAGATAATCAAGCAATTCAAGACCCACAGTAAAGATACGGGCTCAACCGAGGTGCAGATTGCCCTTTTGACCGAACGGATAAATATCTTAAGCCAGCACTTTGCCAATCATAAAAAAGACCTGCATTCCCGCCGGGGGTTGTTGATGATGGTGGGTAAGCGCCGGCGCCTGCTTAACTATTTGAAAAAGAAGGACAGCAAGAAGTATGAGGAAATGTTGAGTAAATTAAACCTAAGAAAGTAAAGGAAAGGACTATGGATACGGCAAAAATCAAATTCGGTAACAACGAGCTGACTATTGAAACGGGAAAGGTTGCCAAACAGGCAAATGGGGCGGTGTTGGTGAGTTTCGGCGGAACGGTGCTTCTGGCAACCGCCTGCATGTCTTCCGAAATTAGAGAAGGCGTGGATTTCTTTCCCTTAACCGTGGAATACCGGGAAAAGACCTACGCTGCCGGCCGCATCCCGGGCGGATTTTTTAAACGCGAAGGCCGGCCTTCGGAAAGCGAAATCTTAAACGCCCGCCTTATCGACCGGCCAATAAGACCGTTATTTGCCCGCGGCATGCTCAATGAGGTTCAGATAATGGCGATTGTTCTCTCCAGCGACGGGGAAAATGACCCCGATGTATTAGCGGTAATCGGCGCATCAACGGCATTATGCATATCCAGTATCCCCTTTACCTCTCCTGTTGCTGCCTGCCGCATAGGTTATCTGGATAATCAATTCCTGTTGAATCCCTCTTATGCGGATTTAGAGAAGTCAAGATTGGATTTGGTGGTAGCGGCAACCAAATCCGGCGTAGTTATGCTCGAAGCCAAATGCAACGAAGTCGATGAAAAAATCTTTTTATCAGCGGTGGAATTTGGCTGGAAGAGCTTACAGGATATCTTAACGCTTCAGGAAGACTTCATTCAAAAAAATGCCAAATCCAAAAAGCAGATTGATTATAAAAAGATTGAACCCGATTTGCAAAAGCAAGTCAGTGATTTATCCCGGGAAAGGCTTGAGGGTATCTTTTCTCTCAGCAATAAAGAGGAAAGAGAAGAGGCGATTGACCTGTTGAGCAAGGAATTAGAGGAGAAGCTCGCCTCCCAGGATTTCGTCCCGTCTGATATCAAGGCGGCTTTGGTGGAGATTGAAAGACAGAAGGTGCGAGACCTTATTTTACGGGAAAACAAACGCCTCGACGGACGGAAAAGGCAGGAGATTCGTCCGATTGCCTGCGAGGTGGGCATTCTTCCGCGCACCCACGGCTCAAGTTTATTCACCCGCGGTCAAACCCAAAGCCTCTGCGTAACTACGTTGGGCACAGGAGAGGATGAGCAGCTCATTGAGGCGCTGGAGGGCGAACGATATAAATCATTTATGCTGCATTACAGTTTTCCTCCCTTTAGCGTGGGTGAGACAGCTCCGGTGCGCGGTCCGGGAAGGCGGGAAATCGGCCACGGCGCATTGGCAGAGAAGTCGCTGGCCTGCGTTATGCCTTCCAAGGAGGAATTCCCCTATACAGTCAGGGTGGTTTCCGAGATTCTTGAATCCAACGGGTCTTCCAGTATGGCTACTGTTTGCGCTGCCTCTCTGTCTTTAATGGACGCGGGCGTGCCGATAAAAGCGGCGGTAGGCGGCATTGCCCTGGGGTTAGTCAAGGAGGGGAAGGA
>CAZPQS010000133.1:0-3246 GCA_964588765.1 uncultured Planctomycetales bacterium
GTTGAAGACTTTCACCCAAAGCATTGATTACTTCGCCTACTGAAATAAGCCAATCTAAATTACCTTCGAGCCCATTTTCAAACAATACCTTGGCGACCTCGAATGCCTCAAGGATAGAAGATTTTACCTCAGTGTAGGTGGATATTGGCTGAACTACAATTTTGCTTGTTCTTAGTAGCGAATCTATATCCTCCTGGGTGAATATATGCTCAGCACTGACATCAGAAGAAATTGTTTTTACTCTGTATTGTTTATATGTCTTACTACCGAGATTGTTTTCATAAATATCAAGTACCTCGTGAGTAACTTCCCCTTCAGAGAATTTAGTTCCGATTTGAACATTAGGAATTATTCCGATTGCTTGAAGAATTGCTATCTCTTCATTGGATAAATTAGTTATTCTTTCTATCAGCGCTGCAAATAATCTACCGCGGGTATTTAGGTTGTCGTTATTGGCTGTGAAATCATTGGCGGGGTTCCTTAGATATTCGATTATTGCGGTTCTTTCTTGGGAGGATAGATTGGTAAGATATCGTTCGACAAATTCCTCTACTGTCTCAGGCGAAGCCCTGGCTTCGCTCACTGATTTTGCTACCTGGGTTGCAGTCGGAGTATTAGCAAAGAAGTCAACGATTCTTGAAGGAAGAATATCCTGACCCAAGTACTTGACAACCGACAGAACCGCGTTATGATTTACGGGCGCCTGATTCAAGCCATCCTTTGAAGGAGTTGTCTGGCCGAAATTCTTCTTTTCATATGCCATTCTATCTTGAGCAAATTGTTTTAATTCCTCTATTTTTTGTCGCGCAGTCTCAGTTAATGCTTTGGAGCTCAATAAATCTTCCCACATTTTTATTGCTGATTCCCAGCTCTGACGGGAAACCTCTTTTACCCATTCTGTGCCTGAAAGCGGCTCATCATTCAATCTCTGAATTGAGCCGTAAAGACCGCTTCTTTCCTTTGTTCTGATTTCTTCAATTGCTTTCTTTTCCTCAGTGGTCAACAGAGGTTCATCGGCTAATTTCTGCAATGGATCGGTTGATCTGGTATTCCTTAAAATAGTGCGGATAGCACTCTTATGAGAGGATGAAGTCTGAATAAGTTGCATGAAGTCTGCATTTATAAGAATTCTTTGTTCTAACGGCAAAGAGGAAATATCCTTGGCGCTTGCTTCATTAACCAATGTCTGTATATCTTCTCCCTCGCCTAAATGTCTCAATAAAGGAAGCTGTTGTTTTAAGTAAACAAGGTTTTCATTTAAATCTGCCTCGTTAACAATTATAATCCTTTCGCCTTCTGCTCTTTTATCTCTATGGTTACGGTTAATACCATGGGTGAGAAAATCCCTTGTCCAGCCTTCTGCTCCGTAGATTATTACATCTAAGTTGCCTTCAAAACTCCACTGCTTTGCCACTCGAGGTAACGCTACCACAATGCGGGCTCCTGGTCCAGTGCCTTTTCTCATCGTCTCAATTTCATCAACCGGAGTATCTCCATTGACTTCATCTATCCTTTCTTTTAAATCCTCTGAATTTCTTAAACCGGTAGCAACCTTATCTAAAAGCGCAGGGTCATCCACTAAAATCAAAACACCGCGATTATCCTCAATGGCCTTGGTGGATAATTCAACCAATCCCTCAATTCCTTTATCTACTTCTACTCTTACCTTGCCTTTGCTTATCATCTCACCGATATCGCTTTGTAATCCTCTCTCCACTACACCCTTTGCTCCGGTCTTAACCAGCATTATCTTCTCAGCACCGGTTTTGGTTGCAGAAAGACCAACGATTGGGCCCTCTTCTTCAAACATCTCCTGGAGCGGATTTTCCCTTACGGTCTTAGTGGAAGCCTTTATATTATCCAGTTGGAAAGGATTATCTTTTCCTAAGGAAAGATTATATTTTAGTGTCTGGGCAATCTTATAAGCAAGGCTTTCTGGTAACATACTGGGTTGAGTTTCGCCACCCTTGCGTACAGGAACCATCTCGCCTTTGCTAGCATCAGGAGCTAAATGGGTTCCGATTTCATGAGTCTTTCCTTTGGCGACGTCGTAAACTAAGTTTGGCTCATATCCCTGTTCAATATAATGCTCATATACCGGCCAGGTTAAGAGGAAGTCTTCGCCCCTAATAATGCTGTTACCTTTAGGCTGGGCTCTATAGTATGCCATCTGTCCTTGTTTTTCTAATATCTCGAACTCCTCAATACTCTTGGCCTCTATTATTGAAGGGCCTTTTCCGGCAAAGCCTACCTCATTGCCTTCAAGATTGATATCTGTAAATAATTGCTCTGATTTCTTGGCTATATCTTTCAGGACTGAATTCTTCTTAACCAGGGTATCCTCGGAAACGATGTATTCTTTTTCGCCGCCTAAAAGTTCATCTACCTCATCAAGAATCCTCCAGCCTTGTTTTCTTAGCTCCAGGCCTTCTATTATTCCGGGATTCCAGTTAAATTTATTAGGCAGATGACCGCGTGCATCAATAGAGACAACCACCTCTGTATGAGGATCTTTAAGTGCTGATTCTATCTGTTCGGCTATATCCCTGGCTCGCTTTGGATCCTTGCTTACCGCAGCCTCATAATCCTCAATAAGAGAATCTAAATTGACTATATCCTTTGCCCCAAGTTCTTTAGCAATCTCACTATAGGCTACATTTAATCCTGGCGCCGGAGTATCTTTTGTGTACTGAAGGCTTGCGCCGGAATCAAGAACAAAGATAGTCGGATATTCTCCAGCTCTTCCTTTTTCTGCAGAAACAATAATGGTAATCAATGTCTTACCACCGGCATTACCTAACTTAACTATATAACCATCTAAAAGCGCTTCTACCGCTTCCATCTGTGGGTTCCATTTCTCAATATCGAGCTGGCCACCGTGCTTAGAAATAAATTCTTCAACTTGTCTGAATGTATTCTCAATTGGTCTGCCTTCAGATACAACTGGTCTGACTGTAGCGGAATTCGAAGAATCTTCGTTGAGTAGGATCCTTTCAACCCATCTTGCTGCTTCCTCTTGAGACCGAAATTCAAATTTCCCCTGGCTAGGATGTTGAATAACGTGTATTGTGCGAGAATCAGTAATTCCTTTGTCGAAATTATAGGTGGCCTCAGGATAAGTATAATAAGTCCATCCCGCATCGCTTAAAGATTCGGGAAGAACATATTCGCCATCCGCAGACTCTGAAATCTGTTCCATCTGCAGGTTAAAGAGCTCTGGATTATCTCTTTCATATCTATCTAATA
>CAZPQS010000134.1:0-2071 GCA_964588765.1 uncultured Planctomycetales bacterium
TGAGGATATATTTATCAATGTTGTGGGAGGAATCAAGATAGAGGATCCGGCAGCTGATTTGGGAGTCAGTATGGCCATTGCCTCGGCATTCAAGGATTCTCCTGTTTTAACGGACAGCTTAATCCTCGGAGAGGTCGGCCTTACCGGAGAAGTCCGCAGTATCTCACACCTGGGGTTGCGGATAAACGAAGCAGAAAGATTGGGCTTTAAAACCTGTATTTTGCCGACTTGGAATAAAACTCACCTGGATTATAAAGATAAGAATTTGAAACTACAGTCGGTGTCTTCATTAAAGGAATCATTAAAGATTGCCTTGAGGGAGGAGAAATAAATGAGCCTTTTATTAGTACGCATTCTATTTATTGTTGCATCTGCGCTGGTTGGTTATCAGCTGGGAGGATTGCTCGGCAATAGCCTTTTGGGATTAAGCGCCGGAATAATAATCAGCCTGTGCATTATATTTTTGGAATTTAGTATGCGCCGCGTCTCCAGTAAAGGTCTGTCCAGTGCGGTATTCGGACTCATCCTGGGTTTAATTATGGCAAAATTGGTCGGCGATGTATTTGCCATGGCGCAAATACCGGCAGATACCTTGGCTTTAATCAGGGTTATCTTAACCTTAATCTTTTGTTATTTGGGTATGGTTATCGGCTTACGGGGAAAGGATGAATTTAGTATAATTATTCCTTATGTGCGCCTGAAGCGCCAGGATCAAAGGGAGGAAGCAACCATTTTGGATACCAGCGTAATTATCGACGGCCGGATTACCGATATCTGCAAGACGGGATTTCTGGACACCAAGCTGATTCTGCCGCGGTTTGTCTTAAGGGAACTTCAGAACATTGCCGACTCAACCGACCCGATGAAGCGTCAAAGAGGCAGGAGGGGCCTGGAGATTTTAAATAATCTAAAAAGCGAGGCCGGGGTCAACGTAATCATTAATGACGAGGATTTTCTTGATATAAAAGACGTCGATGCCAAGGTCGTCCGGTTAGCCAAGGTTTTAGAGGCAAAGATTCTTACCGTAGATTTTAATCTTAATCGCGTTGCCAGTATTCAGGGAGTGCATGTGTTAAATATCAATGACTTGGCCAATGCCTTGAAGTCCATAATTCTTGCCGGGGAGACATTAAGGATACGGCTGATTCGCGAGGGTAAAGAGCATAATCAGGCAGTAGGATATTTGGATGACGGCACAATGGTTGTGGTTGAGGATGCCCGGCGGATGATTGGCCAGGAGGTAAAGGTAAGGGTTAGCTCAGTATTGCAGACGCAGGCTGGCCGGATGATTTTTACCCGTCTGGAAAGATAGGCTATGTTTGTAAGCGCAGTTGTTCCTGCTGCGGGTTATGGTTGCAGGCTAAACCAGTCCCTACCCAAACCGCTGGTTAGCCTGAATAAAAAACCCATTTTTATCCACACCCTGAATGCCTTAAGCCGCCATCCGCAGATAAAAGAGATTATTCTGGTTGTCTCCCCGAACAGCTTAGATTCAATTAAAGGCTATCTTAAAAAATACCGAATTAGAAAGATAAAGGAATTGGCAATCGGAGGGTTTAGCCGGCGCGATTCGGTCCGCAATGGGCTAAAATATGTATCTGCTCAGGCAGAGCTGGTTTTGATTCATGATGCCGTTCGGCCGTTTATCGAATTGGAAATGATTTCCCGGGTTATCGAGGAGGCAGGAAAATCAGGAGCAGCCGTCCTGGGGGTGCCGATTAAGTCGGCGGTAAAGGAGATTGACGCAGGCAGCAGCGTTATCAGAACATTGAAGCGGGAATGTCTTTATGAAATTCAGACACCTCAGGTTTTTCAGAGAGATTTAATTATCAATGCTTATAAAAGATTTGCCAATGTAGCGGCGGTCGACGACGCTTCTTTAGTGGAGAGGCTGGGCAGCCCGGTGGTTGTGGTTTTGGGTTCGTATTTTAATATCAAGATTACCACACCGGAAGATTTAGTATTCGCCCGCTCCATTTTACAGGGACACCCCTGCCTGCCGGCAGGCAGGCTTTGAGCCAATCGAGGGACACCCCTTGAGCCAATCGGGAGGGTGTCTCCAATTTAGGAT
>CAZPQS010000134.1:2171-3233 GCA_964588765.1 uncultured Planctomycetales bacterium
AGCCAATCGAGGGACACCCCTTGAGCCAATCGGGAGGGTGTCTCCAATTTAGGATGAAAAGCGATATTTACCGGGTAGGTATTGGTTATGATATTCACCGCTTGGTTAAGGGCCGTAAATTATTCTTAGGCGGAATTCAAATTCCTCATTCAAAAGGACTATCCGGACATTCCGATGCCGATGTATTGTTACATGCCATATGCGATGCCCTTTTAGGCGCAGCAGGCGAAGCTGACATTGGCAAGCATTTTCCCAACACAGATGTTAAATACAAAGGGATAAGAAGCACGGAATTATTAAAAAGGGTCTTGCGTCTCATAAAGAGGAAGGGCTTTGCGATCGTTAATCTCGATACCGCAGTAGTTGCTCAGGCGCCGAAGATTTCCTCCTGGAAATTTAAAATACAGAAGAATGTTGCCGGCATACTTAACCTTAATCCCCGGGCGTTTAATCTTAAAGCCACCACTGCCGAAGGTATGGGCGATATCGGCAAAAATAAGGCAATTGCCGCTTGGTGTGCAGTGCTTTTAAGGAGGGCAAAATAATGATTCTATTATCTGTCATTGCGATAATAATTGCTCTATTTGTTTTGAGATCAATTATCCTATTGGTCTTTTTCTATCCCGAGATAAAAGCAGCGCAAGAGAGGGACCCTGCCGCATACAGTCTTTTAGAGATCCTCTTTATGTATCAAGGTCTATATGCGCTCTATTATCATCGCATCGCGCATTTTTTCTATAAAATAAAATTGGAATTTTTAGCGCGGCTCATCAGTCAATACGGACGATTCATAACCGCAATCGAGATACATCCTGGCGCAAAGATTGGTCGCAGCCTCTTTATCGATCATGGTATGGGTGTGGTTATCGGAGAGACAAGCATTATCGGAGATAATGTCACTTTATATCAAGGCGTGACCTTAGGCGGCACGGGAAAGCAAAAGACCAAGCGCCATCCAACTATAGGCGATAACGTAGTAATTGGTGCGGGAGCCAAGGTTTTGGGAGATATTACTATCGGAGATAATTCTTATATTGGGGCAAATGCGGTAGTGGTTAGGGA
>CAZPQS010000135.1:0-3232 GCA_964588765.1 uncultured Planctomycetales bacterium
GGAGAGCGTATCCGGGCTTATTTGCTCGAGGTTAGAAAGGAATCGCGCGGTCCGCAGATTATTCTCTCCCGCGCTCATCCGAATTTTGTGAAGAAACTTTTTGAGCTGGAGGTTCCGGAGATTTATGAAGGGGTTGTCGAGATTAAGTCCATATCCCGGCAGCCGGGCGAGCGCACGAAGATTACGGTTTATTCCACGAACCAGAAGGTTGATTCTGTAGGCGCCTGCGTAGGTATGCGGGGTAATCGCGTAAAGAATATCGTCAATGAACTGAGAGGCGAGAAGATAGACATCGTTCGCTTCAATGAAGATATGCGCGAATATATCTCGGCCGCCCTCGCGCCGGCAAAGATTTCAGAAATCCATTTGAATAAGGCAGACCTGCGTGCCGAGGTAATAGTTGATGAGGACCAATTATCCCTGGCTATCGGCAAGCACGGTCAGAATGTCCGCTTAGCCAGCCGCCTTGTAGGCTGGGAACTGGACATACGCACTAAAAAGACTAAAGATGCGGAGGCAGAGGAAGCCAAGGCGGCATTAATGCCTCTGGAGTCTAAAAAGAAAACCGCAAAAGAAACTTCATTAACTCAGCTGACCGGTGTCGGAAAGAAATTATTGGAGAAGCTGTCGGCTGCCGGATTTAATACCCTTCAGGATTTAGCCAGCGCCGATAAGGATACACTCCTTAAGGTCAAGGGTATCGGTAAAGCAAAGGCGGAGAAGTTAATCAAACAGGCAAAGAAATTGACAGGCTGATATGAAATCCAGAGACGCAAAATCTAAAAAACAAAAAAAACCGAAAGGCCAGCTCAAAGGGCGGACAATCAAGAAGAAGGCAGTCAAAAAGAAACAGCCGCAAAAAAGGGTTCGAGCCAAAAAGGTCATCAAGGCCAAGGTTAGAAAAAAAGTACAGAAGGCCGTAAAGCCACAAGTCTTAGAGACAATCAAGCAAGAACCTGTTGAGGCAACCGCGGCCGTCGCTGTGCACCCACCGGTTAAGGCAGCAGCCGAGAAGGCAAAGCCTGAAATAACCGCCCCTGCCCGCATACCCGCTCCTGCGGAAGTCAGGAAAGAAGCCCCTAAACTTAATGAATTGGAATTGGAATTACCCATATCGGTTAAAGACCTTTCGGTAAAATTACAAATAAAACCCTCACGCTTAATCCAGGAATTAATGCGGATGAATATCTTTGCTACGATTAATCAGTTATTGTCACAGGAGGATGCCGCAAGGATTTGCGAGATGTTCGGTTTCAAAGCAAAGTCTGCCCCGGATAAAGAGGAGCAGATACTCTGGTTACATCGCCAGAAGGATGACCCCCGCTCTTTAAAGCCGCGCCCGCCGGTGGTGACCCTTATGGGGCATGTTGACCACGGTAAGACCTCATTATTGGATATTATTAGAAAGACGAATATCGTTGATGCCGAGCATGGGGGTATAACTCAGCATATCGGAGCTTATGAAGTAAATCTGCCGAAGGGCAAGATTACGTTTTTAGATACGCCCGGACACGAGGCATTTACTGCGATGCGTTCGCGGGGCGCGCACATTACCGATATCGTAGTCCTGGTAGTAGCTGCGGATGACGGCATTATGCCCCAGACAATTGAGGCGATTGACCACGCGCGGGCAGCCGGGGTACCTATCATAGTAGCGATAAATAAGATTGACAGACCCCAGGCAAATATTGACCGGGTAAAAAAACAACTCCAGGGTTTAGGGCTGACGCCCGAGGATTGGCAGGGCAAGACCATTACCGTAGGGGTTTCTGCCAAAACCGGCGAGGGTATAGATGAGTTATTGGAGATGATTCTGCTGGAGGCAGAGATGCTGGAGTTAAAAGCAAACTACAACAAATCCGCTTCGGGGGTGGTAATTGAGTCGCGGCAGGATAAAAATCGAGGGCCCCTGGCGACATTACTTGTGGAAAGCGGCACCCTGCATCTTAATGATAATCTCATTCTGGGTTCAATCTATGCCAAGATAAAGGCAATGTTTAATGACCATGCCCAGAGGATTGAGGAGGCGCCTCCGGGGACGCCGGTTGAAATCCTGGGGCTGGTCGGCTCGCCGGAGGTAGGCGAGAGGTTCTTTGCTATCCCTGATGAGAAGCAGGCCCGGGAAATCGTTGCTTTACGGGAGGAGAAAGAAACGCAGCGGCGCCTTCAGCCGGTAAAAAGAATATCTCTGGAAGAGCTGCATTCGGAAATTGAGCAAGGCAAGATTAAAGAATTAAAGATAATTATTAAAGCCGACGTAGCCGGTTCTTTGGAGGCGGTGCGCGATTCTTTAGAAAGGTTGGAGGCTCCCGAAGTAAAATTTCAGATTATCCATGCCGGCATCGGTCCGATAAATGTTTCCGATGCGATGCTGGCCAAGGTTGCCGATGCGCTTATCCTGGGTTTTCACGTCCAGCCCGATGAGCGGGCAAAAGAATTAATCGAGCAGGAAGGCATAGAAACCAGAACCTATAACATCATATACGAGTTAATCCAGGAGTTAAAAGCCGCATTGGAGGGCTTGCTTGAGCCAAAGATAAAAAAGGTCTTTTTGGGCCGGGCCCAGATACGCAAGGTTTTCAACCTTTCCCGCGCCGGCACGGTAGCCGGCTGCTGGGTGAACAAGGGTAAGATTTTACGTTCCGCCACAGTCAATCTAGTTAGAAACGGCCAGATTATCTTCGAAGGTAAAATTACCAACCTTAAGCGCTACAAGGATGACGTGCGCGAGGTCGCTGAGGGCTTTGAATGCGGAATCTCTTTAGCAAACTTTTCCGACTATCAGGAAGGCGATGTAATTGAGGCTTACGAAGTTCAGAAAATCGCCAGGAAATTATGATTCGTAACTCGTAACTCGTAACTGGTAACCAGTTGTATATTTTTTGATATGACAAAGAATCGTATATTAAGCGGAATGCGGCCTACGGGAAAATTGCACCTAGGCCATTTGGTAGGCGCACTGGATAACTGGGTGAAATTACAGGATAATTATGAGTGTTTCTTTATGATTGCCGATTGGCATGCCCTGATGAGTGAATATGAATCGCCGTCCATAATCTCGGAGTCAATCCTGGATAATCTGGCTGATTGGCTGACGGCGGGGATTGACCCCAGAAAATCGGTTATTTTTATTCAATCCCAGGTCCCCCAGCACCTTGATTTATATATGATACTTTCCTGCCTTACCCCTCTCGGGTGGCTGGAGCGGTGCCCAACCTACAAGGAGCAATTA
>CAZPQS010000136.1:0-3151 GCA_964588765.1 uncultured Planctomycetales bacterium
TAAGAACGTCTTTCCGGTATTGGTTAATCCCGACGGAATCGACCCTTTCTACAAACAACATACCTTTGATATTATATTTTTATATGGAACTTATCTATGTTTGCAGCGCCCCGAAGATTATTTCCGAGAATTAAGGTCATCGCTTACAAAAGAGAAAGGCCGCTTATATATATTAAATCCCAGGTTTACCGAGACTTTTAGAGAGATTGATTTTGATTCTAATGATTTTAAAAAAATAGCTCAAGTTTTGGCTTCTAAAGGAAGAAACTTCCCTGTTTTTAAAAGGTTAAGAAGGGAGTTACGGGATTTTATCAGGCATTGGCAAGGTGAGGATATCCCTTCTGTAATTCAGGCAAAATTTATTCAGGATTTTAATAATATGCTTTTAGATGAGGGGCTCTTTAATGATTTAATTGATTATTATGCTACAGAAAAGATAATTGTCAGAAAAGATGGCCGGGCGCAACCAGAGCAGTTTAGTGCATTACCACTTCATAAATGGAATAAATGGTATTTTGTTCTTGCTGATGTTAAGGGAATTTTTGTACTGGGAAAACAAATTATCGATGATAGAGATATAAGGAAATTGCATATACTTAATAAAGCATTGCTGAGTAAGGTATTTGGAATTACCAGACGCTTAGACCCTCGAGATTCAGAGAGAGACCCTATCTATCTAGAAAAGAGCAGTATTATATCAACGTTGGAAGAGGCCGGGTATGAGCTCATCCAGGAATACGATTTTCTTCCGCGCTATTATTTTTTAGAATTCAAAAGGAGGTTTTAATTCGATGATAAAGCCGGACTTGATTAAACAAGCCGAAGAAATAATTAAAGATTTTAAAAGATTACAAAAAGCAGGATTTATTAATCTGAATGGAGATTTTTTCCCCTCAGTCCATTATCCTCCGATTACAATGTATCCGCTTATTAGTGAAGAGAAGCTATTTGCAGGATATCATAACCCGCCGGATAACAGATTCGATGTCTATGTTCATATCCCCTTTTGCATCCAGTATTGTAACTTTTGTCACTATCCGGTTAAGATTGGCAATCTACCTGAAGAGAAAGATAACTATTTGAGCATGTTGAAAAAAGAGATGGATATCTATATGAAGCGCTTGGGATTGAAGACTATCAGGGTTCGGTCTATCCTTGTGGGAGGAGGGACCCCCACTTATTTATCGCCAAGGCAGCTAAATACATTTCTTGACTGCTTTACAGCCAAGGTTGATTTAAGCTCCTGTACCCAATTCTCTTATGATGTTGATCCTCCAACACTCCTCGGTCCTGAAGGAGTAGAGCGATTGAAGATAATGCGGTCTTACGGCGTTGACCGTCTTACCATAGGAGTTCAATCATTTGACGATAACATACTGAGAATGATGAATCGCCCACATAGTGCAGAAGAAGCCATTAAATCAATTGAGCAATCAAGAAAGGCAGGGTTTAAAATTAATATTGAATTTATCTTTGGATACCCCGGGCAAACACTGGAGAATTGGATTGAGACTATGAAGAAAGCTGTGACCCTCGGTACAGAAGAAATACAACTCTATCGTCTTAAGGTCATTCCCTATGGCGACCATACAGGTTTCATTAAACAACAATTTGCTAAATATTCTGATGAATTTGTTCGGGCAGGAGAAGCAATTATGATGAAGCAAATCGCAATTGCAATACTTGCAGAGAATGGATATACTGAAAATTTAAGGAGGGTTTTTACTAAAAAGCAAGAGGATTTCTCTCATTATGCAGATAATCAATGCTGTAAGCTCTTTGACCAGATAGGTTTTGGACTCACTGCATTTAGTAGCCTTCGCGATAGGTTTGGTTTGAATACGCAGTACTTTAAAGAGTACTATTCTTTAATAAACCAAGGCAAATTGCCTCTTAATCGGGGTTTGGTAAGAAATAGAGATGACCAGCTGCGCTGGGCGTTAGTATTACCCTTAAAAAACCGGAAGGTTTACAAGAGTTATTATCAAAAGATAACAGGTGCGTCATTAAATGAAGTTTTTCGCAGGAAGATAGAGAAATTAAAAGAGTTTAATTTACTATACGAAGATGATAAAATACTTACGCTTAGCGACCGCGGACGCTTCTTTGCTGATGAAGTCTGTGAACAGTTCCATCACCCAAATTATATGCCTTTTCCAAGAACAGCATATGCCCATGGAGAATTATATCCATATGATGATTGGGAGCCTTAATTTTTTGTTATAGAAGAATATGAAATTAATTTTTATCAGAGATTCCACTTTAAGAGAAGGCATGGAGTTGCCCAATATGGATATTTCGCTATCCGAGAAGTTAAAGATAGCCTGTGTCCTTGATAGCATGAATGTGCCTGAAATTGAAATAGGAATGCCATATGGAATTAGGGATTGTCTTCCTTTAGCAAAGGCAATCAAAAGAAGAAGACTAAGAATAAAAACTTCTGCATTGATTCTTTCTTACCGTTCAACCTTGAAAGAAGAAGTCAGGATTGCGGAAGCTGCAGGTATTGACAGGATTGAGATTTTGGTTCCTACCTCTGATATTTTATTAGGTCTAAAGGATTATTATAAAATACAAAAGGAAGATATTTTGGATTTGTTAAAGAATGCGATAGCCTATGCGAAGAAATACTTTGCTGGCGTTGGCTTAGGTTTTGTGGATGCTACAAGAACAGAACTGAATTTTTTAATCCAACTTACGCAGAAAGCCCAAGAAACAGGAACAGACAGAGTAATTATTTACGATACTATAGGTATTGCTACACCGTTTATGTTTCAAAAAATAGTCTCTGGAATTAAACAGAAAAGTTCCTTGCAAATTATTGTACACTGCCATAATGATTTCGGTCTGGCAACTGCTAATACATTGGCAGGCATTGAGGCAGGCGCTAATGGAGCGGATGTAGTAGTAAATGGCTTAGGCGATAGGGGAGGAAATGCTGCTTTTGAAGAAGTTGCGCTTGCCCTAAGAATACTCTACGGTCTCCAGACCGGTATTAAATTAGAAAAGATAACTGAAATATCACGCCTGGTTGAGAAAATGACAGGTATTCGTAAATCCAAAGTTAAACCCATAGTAGGTAATTTTACTTTTTTGCATTCGCCGGTAATGCATGTTCGTAATGCCGCCTCTGGAAACTATAGGGGTTTTG
>CAZPQS010000137.1:0-3133 GCA_964588765.1 uncultured Planctomycetales bacterium
GGTTACGGGTTACGGGTTACGGGTTACGATTTAATCATTTCCAATCCTCCTTATATTCCTTCGGCTCAGATAGACGCTCTTCAGCCCGAGATATATTATGAGCCGCGTATTGCGCTGGATGGAGGAGACGACGGCCTGGATTTTTACCGGCGTATTATTAAACAGGCGCCCGCCTATCTTAAAAGGGGCGGCTTTTTAATCCTGGAGATGGGCTTTAATCAATGCCCGGCAATAAAAGGGTTATTTGATTCTGTCAAGAGATTCCGGATAATCGAGGTAGCCAGGGATTATCGGGATATCGAAAGAATTATAGTAGCGCAGCTAAACAAACCGGAAACCAGAGCAGAGAAATCACTCCCTGATTAGAGGTGGTTTCTCCCGAACGAAGCGAGGAAAAAAAATGGATAAATTAATTATTAAGGGGGGCAAGAGGCTTAAAGGCGAGGTTGCCGTCTCTGGTTCGAAAAATGCACTTTTGCCGATATTGGCCGCCACCCTGTTGACCGATGAGCCTTGTTGTATTAAAGGAGCGCCCGGCCTGCGAGACACATTTACAATGATGAAGATATTGCGTTCTTTGGGCAAGAGCGTAGATTTTAAAGACGGTAAGATTTTTGTAAAATCGAACAACCAGGTTAGCACGGTGGCTGATTATAGATTTGTATCTACGATGCGCGCCTCTTTTTGCGTTCTGGGGCCGCTTCTGGCAAAATTCAAAAAGGCCAAGGTTTCCCTGCCGGGAGGTTGCGTAATCGGATTAAGACCCATAGACCTGCATCTTAAAGGCATAAAGGCATTGGGGGCGCATATAGATGTTGACCGGGGTTATGTTATAGCAAAGACAAGCCGGCTTAAAGGAACGCATATATATTTAGGGGGCGCTTTTGGTTCTTCGGTTTTAGCCACGGCAAATGTGATGATGGCGGCGACAAAAGCCTCGGGTATAACGAAAATCGAATCTGCCGCTTGCGAACCGGAGATAATTGACTTAGCCGGATTTCTTATCAGTATGGGGGCCAGGATTAAGGGATTTGGCACGCCGCTTATCCAGATACAGGGAGTCAAGCACCTACACGGGACCGAGTATAAAATTATCCCCGACCGTATTGAAGCAGGGACCTTTATGATTGCCGCATTGATTACTCAGGGGGAAATTAAACTTACCAATGTCGTCTGGCAGCATCTGGGAGCAACCCTGGATAAATTGGAAGAAATAGGCGCGCATATCGAGAAGGAAGACCAGGCAATCCGCATAAGCTTAAGTAAAAAAGGCCTGAAGCCCGCCAATGTCACTACCCTGCCTTATCCGGGATTTCCTACCGATATGCAGGCGCAGATGATGTCTCTGATAAGCCTTATTCCCGGAGTAAGCATAATTACCGAGAAGGTGTATCCGGATAGATTTATGCATATCGCCGAACTTAACCGTATGGGAGCGCATATCCAGCGTCAGGGTCAGCATGCGATTATCGAAGGCGTAAGACATTTATCCGGGACAGAGGTAATGGCTTCGGATTTGCGGGCTTCGGCGTGTTTAGTCTTAGCCGGGCTGGGTGCCCGGGGCGATACCTCGGTCTCGCGCATTTACCATTTAGAGCGCGGATATGAGAATCTGGATGAAAAAATAAGAAAGCTGGGAGCAAATATTCGCAGGCACAAGGAGTAGAATTCGTAACGAGTCATTAAAAAGGACGGATACAGAAGATGATATTGGTAATTGATAACTACGATTCATTTACCTATAATCTTGTGCAATATTTAGGCGAACTGGGAGAGCATCTTGAGGTTCACAGGAACGATAAAATTAATATTGCCCAGATAAAAAAATTAAAGCCGGACAGAATCGTCATTTCTCCCGGCCCGGGCCGGCCGGAGGATGCCGGGATATCCTGCCGGATTATTCGCGAGCTTGCGGGCAGGGTTCCTATCCTGGGGGTATGCCTGGGGCATCAGTGTCTGGGATTTGTCTGGGGCGCAAAGATTATCCAGGCAGCTCAGCTTATGCACGGCAAGACCTCGATGATTTATCATAACCAGAGAGACATATTCAAGGGTATCCCCAATCCCTTTGAGGCTACGCGCTATCATTCCCTGCTTGTAAGCAGGCATAATTTACCGTCGGTATTGGAGATAACCGCCTGGACAAAGGACGGTTTGATAATGGGGCTTAAACATAAGCATTTCCCCGTCTGGGGTGTACAATTCCATCCCGAATCGATACTGACAAAGTCGGGGAAAAGTATTTTAAAGAATTTCCTAAAGTTATGATTCAAGAAGCAACGCAAAAACTATCTGGACACAACGACCTGACCGCCGGTGAAATGGGGGCAGTGATGGAAGAGATTATGACCGGTAAGGTAGATAAATCCCGGATTGTTTCTTTTTTAACCGCGCTTAATAGACAGGGCGAGACTCCGGAAGAGTTGACTGCGGCGGTTGAGGTTATGCGCCGTTATGCAGTAAAGGTTCAGGCAAAATACGACGTTGTTTTAGATACCTGCGGCACAGGCGGAGACAGGAAGCACACCTTCAATATTTCCACGGCAGTAGCTTTCGTAGCCAGCGGCGCCGGTATAGTTGTAGCTAAACACGGTAACCGCTGCGTATCCAGTAAATCAGGAAGCGCTGATATCCTGGAGGCATTGGGTATAAATATAGATATGGCCAAAGATAGGATTGAGCGGTGTCTTAATGAAATCGGCATTGCTTTTCTATTCGCGCCGAATTTTCATCCGGCGATGAAATACGCTATGCCCGCAAGGAAAGAGATGGCCGCAAAGACAATCTTTAATTTCCTGGGTCCCTTAAGTAATCCTGCCGGCGCCAGGTATCAATTAGTAGGGGTTTACGACAGTAAGTGGGCGCATATATTAGCTCATGCCCTGGCAAAATTGGATACAAGGCACGCATTGGTCGTCAGCGGCCGGGACGAGATGGATGAGATAAGCACGATGGCTGATACTATGGTCTGGGAGGTGTGCGGAGTGAAAGTGCGGGAGTACGAAATAAGCTACAGGGATTTTGGCTTCAAACAGGCCAAGTTAGCCGATTTGGCCGGAGGCACAGCTGCGGGGAATGCCCGGATTTTACTCGACGTATTAAATGGAAAACCGGGGCCTGTGCGCGATATAGT
>CAZPQS010000138.1:0-2876 GCA_964588765.1 uncultured Planctomycetales bacterium
ATAACGAATCCTGTTGGCGCATCCCTCTACAGAGTTTACGGTAAACCCGGTCTGGCCATAAATAATCTGGACATTAATACCGCCTACGGCTCCGCCAATCACGGGTTTACCCTTCCACATTGCCTCAGCGACAGTAAGGCCGAATCCTTCCTTTGTAGATTTCTGCAAAATTATTGCTGCAGCTCTCTGTAGGGCGTTTATTTCTAAATTTGAGTCTGCGGGCAGGGCTAAAACAATGATGTCTTTATCGTTTAAAGCGGCATTTTTAACCTCTTCTAATACCTGTCGCCCCTCCGGGTCATCCATGGCTTCGCCTCCCGCCAGCACAAGACAACAATCATTATATTTTTTAACCAATCTATACGCTTCTATAACACCCAGAGGATCTTTAAATCTATCGAAACGGGAAACCTGCAATATCACCGGTTTATCTTGCGGGATATTATACTTATTCACCACATTATTTATTTCCTCAATACTTAAATCTTTGTTTTTGTCGCTCAACGGGTCAATCGAGGGATACATAAGAAACTGCGGAATATTAAGCTTTTGGGCAAAGCTGGGTAGTGAAAAAATTGCCCCGTCATATTTAGATACGTAGTCTTTTAAGAAATTCCAGACCTTCCTTTGGGGGTGAGATATGTCTATATGGCAACGCCACAACCACTTGCCTGTCTTAGGCTTCTTATATACCATACCTGCCGGCTGTGGGTCGTGGATAACCGTTAAATCAGAATCGAATGAAATCTTTTCGGCATTTTTTTGATTAACCTTAATATGCTCATCATACATTTCCTTAGTAATAGTTTGAGCTTGTCCCTGTAAAGCATTATGAAAACACTTGGTTGTTTGATAAAATAAACTGGTTCCCTCTATAACTTCCCAGCGGGCAGGTATCTCCACGTCATTTAACATAGGCACCAGGCGATGCAGAATCTCTGCCACCCCGCCGCCCATTCGTGTCGAGTTAATATGCAAAACAGACTTTCCCATTAAGCGCTCAGCAAGGCAATATGCCAAATCTATCGTACCCTTCGGCGCTATTTCTCTATAGGATTCGAGAGTAATATTATTTCTATTGGTCATTTTTTAAGTTCTTCTCTACACAGCTTGAGTAATTTCGTTCTTAGGCCCTCTAAGCTATACATATAGCTATCTATCTTCTCAAATTTATCTGCTAAGTCTTTCTTACCGAGCACCTCATCAATCCAGATTGAAAAATCACTTCTTCCTCTTCTATCGCGCAGCCTTGCTTCAAAGACATGGTTGTATATTGCACTTGCGTCAATAGTCTGTAAAACATCGAAGAATTCATGTAAATTGCCGACCACGACGCCTGTGGGGACCTCTATTATGCGTGACTGCATGAAATAGAAAGGCTGTCCATAAACGACGGATGGCACTATTTTTATAATGGAAAGGTGGAGGTCGATAATCTCAATCAACTCCGACCTTATATCTTCAAGACTCTTTTCTCCCGATGGTGTTACTACAGCGAGCTTCTCTCCCAATATCCTGTCTCTTACCTGAACCGCTGCCCAATTGGCAAAATCATTAGGATAGGCACCTGAGATATAGAGATGTCTTAAAAAATAACTGTGCGTATGATAATAGATAGAATCTATCGGCACTTCTTCAATGAGCTCCAGCAGCTCCTGTTCATCATCAGCTTTCTTGCCGAGGAGCTCTTCGATTTCTATACAACCCATAAAATGAAATTCATTCATATTAATCCCCTTCTCTAAGATTATATGGGATTGATTTTTAATTATACCACTTAAATTTCCAAATAATAGTGAATTTATCAGTCCCAAAATCTCAAATAAAGGATTTAGTTTTTGTGGTGTTTGTAACTATAATACGGCAGGATATTATCTGAAGATATGCCTATTGCCTTTCTTCTATTCCAGATTATGCCTCATGCTCGTCATATACCTCATCAACATAATCCCTTGAAATGCCGTTGACTTCTTTAAGTTTGGGTGGACTAAATGAAATTATTCTTAGGTCCCTGTCGCATTCGGAGCAGTATATAGTTTCTCCTATTTCTAATCCTTCCTCTAATTCCACACTCGCGCCGCATACCGGGCATTTAGCCTTTTTCATACCCTTATCCCTTTCATATCTTACTTGAATGACCTCTCCGCCTCTAGCCAATTATCCAATGCGTTGTTCTCCGGTCTGCCTTTACTTTCCCAGATATGATATGCTCTTGTCTGTATATCCTGGATGTTTGCTGATTTCTGCAAAGAAAAACCTGTTGCAGATTTTCTCTTCTTCTTTAAAAAAATTCTCCCCTTTGCCATCATGGCCTCCTTTCTTGTATTTTTATTTTGTCTAAATACACACACAATCTATCTCTTCAATTTATCTAATTTATCCAAATCTTTCTTAAACATATCTAAACTCTTAAATTTAGTGATAAAGGACATTGCCAGTCTTCCCAGTTCGGAATCACGGTTAAGGCTATAGTATATGAAATTCCCAAATCTGCGGTCCTTTACTATTCCTAATAGCCTTAACCTTACCAGGTGTTTGGAAATAGCCGGTTGATTGGCTGCCAGAATCGTGCATATATCTTTAACGGTTGGCTCTTTATGAAGCAGGAGATTTACAATCCTTAAACGGCTATCGTCGGCAAGCGCTTTTAATGTTTGGCGGAGTTTTTTTAAATCCATTTGAAAAACCTTATAATATATTACTATATGGGAATATTCTCAACCACTCATATACTATAAAATTTCCATTTTGTCAAGTATTTTTTGTTATAGGGGATTAAAAATGGAGGTAGGACTGTCTCTCTGCCACTCCGCATCCTAACTGGCGGTGTGTCTATCGCTATGTTCTAACTCTCTTCAAGGGTTCCCTTGAAGAGA
>CAZPQS010000139.1:0-2870 GCA_964588765.1 uncultured Planctomycetales bacterium
CGCAGAGATTTTAAGATTAAGTCAAAGAGATTGTGCCTGCATGCGCAAGGATTGGATTTTCCGCATCCGGTAACCAGAGAGCCCGTTCATTTAGAGGCAGGGTTACCAGAATATTTTAAGAGATTCCTCAAAATGGCTTCGCAGCCTTGATATATTCAAAAACAGACGCAGATAATTATCCGCAAGAAGAATGATTATAACCCTGCTTACCGATTTTGGGCTGGATGATAATTTTGTCGGCGTAGTCAAGGGAGTAATCTTAGGAATAAATCCGCAGGTTGAAATTGTCGATATCTCTCACAGCGTTATGCCCGGGGATATTCTTCAGGCAGCATTCCTGCTTAAATCCTCTTATCGATATTTCCCAAGCGGTGCAATCCATCTTGTAGTGGTTGACCCCGGCGTCGGCTCAAGCAGGAAGGCAATCATTGCCAGAACCCGAAGGTATTATTTTGTCGGTCCGGATAACGGGGTTTTAAGCCTCGCCCTCCGGGCAGAAGAGAAGATTATCGATATTGTCTGCATAACCAATCGGAGATTTTTCCTGAAACCGGTTTCAACCACCTTCCATGGCCGCGATATATTTGCTCCGGTTGCCGCTCATCTGTCTTGCGGTAAAGACATAACCGAGTTTGGAAACTCTCAAGGCAAGGCTTACGGGCGTCTTGAGCCTCCCCGCTCAAAGATTAAAAAGACGATTTTACAAGGCGAGATAATTTATATAGACCGCTTTGGAAATCTAATTACCAATATTCAAGAGGATGTTTTCAGGAGGTTTGCGGGAAAGAGAAATTTCCGAATTTGCCTGGGTGATGAGGTTATTAATAAGATAAGCAAAAGTTATCTCCGGGCAGGGAAGGCCAAACCCCTGGCAGTATTCGGCAGTTTTGGAAATCTTGAGATATCAATAAGTTGCGGGAGTGCGAGGGATTATTTCACTGCAAAAAGAGGCCAGAGGGTAGAGGTCCTCTTAGATAAGACTTGAAAAATCAGCGTCTCATGGATATAATATTGCTAATTCTTTTAACGGGGAATTATTCTTTAGGCAGTAAATTACGACAGAAGTAATTATCCGATGAGGTTAGGCAAAAGGGTCAGAGATAGTTGGGGTTCGCGCTTTGGGGTAATTATGGCTGTGGCCGGCTCAGCCATTGGCTTGGGCAATTTCCTGCGTTTCCCCGTGCAGGCAGCGCAGAACGGCGGCGGCGCATTTATGATTCCCTATTTTATCTCTCTGTTCTTACTGGGAATTCCGCTGATGTGGATTGAGTGGACCCTGGGCCGCTATGGCGGAGGTTTTGAGCACGGCACAGCCCCGGGCATATTTCATAATATCTGGCAGAAGAACCGGTTTATCAAATACTTCGGGGTGATTGGTATTTTTGGGCCGCTGGTGATTTTTATCTATTATACCTATATTGAGTCCTGGTCATTGGCTTACAGTGTTTTTTCAGTGATGGGAAAATACGGTTCTGCAGCCGGCTCGCAGGAGGCAATGCATAGTTTTCTGCGCGGCTTTCAGGGGTTAGAAAGGAATACCCATTTCAGTCACCTTGGCTGGGCGTATCTGTTTTTTATAATTACCTTTATCCTGAACATCTCAGTTATCTATTACGGAATTAGAGGCGGCATTGAGCGTTTAGCCAAGTGGGCTATGCCTTTGCTTTTAGGCTGCGCCTTAATTTTAATGCTCAGGGTTTTCCTGCTTGGCGCCCCTAATTCCAATCAGCCCGGATGGAACATCCTCAATGGCCTGGGGTTTTTATGGAATCCCAATCTGGCTGCCCTGAAGAATGCTAAGGTGTGGCTGGCTGCGGCCGGTCAGGTATTCTTTAGTCTGTCTGTGGGCATCGGAGTTATTCTTACCTACGCCAGTTATTTATCGCGCGGAGACGATGTGGTTTTATCGGGGTTATCCGCGGTAAGCACCAATGAATTTGCCGAGGTAGTCTTAGGGGCAAGCATAATTATTCCCGCAGCGTTTGTGTTTTTTGGCCCGGCGCAGATACAGGCAATTGCTCAATCCGGGGCTTTTGATTTGGGATTTGTTACCATGCCGTTGATTTTAACCAGGATTCCTTTAGCCGGTTTGTTCGGCTTTATCTGGTTTATCCTTTTATTCCTGGCCGGGATTACCTCTTCGGTTTCTCTGGCTCAACCGGCAGTAGCCTTCCTGGAGGATGAGTTCAATATTAATCGCAGGCGTGCCGTGGGCGTGTTTGCCGTGGTTTGCTTTATCCTCTGTCAGCCGGTAATCTTTTTTCTTGGCCGGGGAGTGGTAAACGAATTAGATTTCTGGGGCGGGACATTTGCCCTGGTTCTGTTCGGCACGATAGAGACGATTCTCTTTGTCTGGGTTTTTGGAATGGAGAAGGCCTGGGAGGAGATTCATTTAGGCGCCCAGATGCGTATCCCCGGGATTTATAAGTTTATCATCAAATATATTACTCCCTTATTTTTATTCTTCATCCTGGGCTTCTGGTTTATTCAACAGGGGATTCCGGTAATCTTGATGAGGGACGTTCCTGCGGGTAATCGCCCGTTTGTTTTAGGCACTCGCCTGGGGCTTTTATCCATATTCCTGGTTCTTTCCTTATTAATCAAGATAGCCTGGAGAAGAAGAAGGTTAGTCAAGGCGGGATTATAATGAATTTAGGCGGCTGGTTTTTTATGATTATTTCCTGGTCAATAATCTTAGGACTGCTTATATTTTGTTTTACAAAGGTATTTAGACAAAAGGAATTAAAGTAGGGATTAGTGAGCGACGATGCCGAGGTAGCTCAGTGGTAGAGCGCGGCCCTGAAAAGGCCGGCGTGGCGAGTTCGATTCTCGCCCTCGGCACTTTAATTCTGCCCACGTAGCTCAGCTGG
>CAZPQS010000140.1:0-2849 GCA_964588765.1 uncultured Planctomycetales bacterium
GCATTGATTAAGGCCTTAGACCAGTATGAAGGCACAGTTGTATTTATCAGCCACGATATCCATTTTGTCCGCTCCGTTGCCAACGCGGTGTTCCATGTAGAGGCAGGAAGGATAGTAAAGGTCCCCGGGAACTTTGATTACTATCTGGAGAAGAAGGCAAGGGGCGAGATTAAATTCTGGCAGCCCAAAAGGAAAGCCAGAATAAAGGAACCCGCCGAAAAAACGGAGCAAGAGAAACTTAGACTCCAAAAGGAAGAAGCAAAGCGCAAGCAGGAGGAAGAGGAGCGCAGGCAAGATAAGGAAAGGCGTAAAGCACATAATCGGGAAATCAGGAAAAAGATAAAGGAGCTTAAGAAAAAAAGAGAGAAGCTGCATCTTGAGAAGTATAGCAAAAGGCGCGTCTTATCCGGCCCGCGCCGCTATTACCGGGATGAGCAGACCTTAAAGGAATATGAGCAGCGCGTTGAGCAGATAGACGAACTAATTATCCAAATCGACAAAGAGTCAGAAAAACTGGAATCAATGATCCAAAATTAGGGACACCTTTATGCCCAGGGTTCAAAAATTATTAAGCAATTACGGCCATTGTTCCAGAAGAAAGGCCGAGGAACTAATCCAGCAGGGAAGGGTCAAGGTTAACAATAAGGTTGTTTACCTGGGGGATAAAGCCTGTTTAGATGATGAAATCCGGGTTGACAATAAGCCCGTAAGAAAGCAGAAAAACGTTTATCTGATGCTCAACAAAACCCTGGGTTGCATTACTGCCTCAACAGATAAGAAATTCAAGACAGTAATGGATTATATCAAGATTAAGCAGAGGGTATTTCCGGTCGGCAGACTTGACTATAATACTTCGGGATTGCTGCTCCTTACCAATGACGGCGATTTTACCAATAATGTATTGCACCCCAGATATGAGATTAAGAAGACCTATCTGGTAGAAATAAACAAGCCTATCAATCAGGCGGAGATTAGTTCAATCAGGAATGGTATTTATCTGGGGGACGGTAAAACCGCGCCGGCAGAGGTTAAGCAACGCAGTCCGGTTTTATTAGAGGTGGTTATACACGAGGGAAGAAAACGCATTATCCGCAGGATATTCAAGAAGCTGAGGTTTGAGGTAATGTCGCTTAAGAGAATTAAGATAGGGAAATTGGATTTAGGAAACCTAAAACCCGGCAAATATATACTCCTAAGCGAGGCCGATAGAAAGAAGATATTTCATGCTCACCGTCCGCCAGATTAACTGCAAAACCATATTGAATAAATCCGGGCTTGCTGATTTTAGCCTTAACTGCTATGTGGGCTGCAGTCACCGCTGCCTGTATTGCTATGCCCGGTATATGAGGAAGTTCAAGAACCGGCCTGAGCCCTGGGGCTATTTTCTGGACGTCAAGATAAATGCCCCTGAAGCCCTGTCCAAACAGATAAAAAGGGTAAAGCCGCCTAAAGAGGTATATATGAGCTCTGTCTGCGACGGCTGGCAGCCCCTGGAGGCAAAATTCAAGCTCTCCCGCGCCTGCGTTAAGATACTCCTGGAGGCAGGATATGAGGTTTCCATACTCACCAAGAGCAGCCTGATTTTGCGGGATTTGGACATCCTGGAGGCCTACAAGACACCAAGCTTGGGTATGACCATTACCACACTGGATAAAAGCCTGCAAAAGGTATTGGAACCCTATGCCTCAGAGCCGGATGAGCGCATAAATACCCTGAAAAAGGCCCGGGAAAGAGGTATCGCCACCTGGGCATTCCTGGGCCCGCTGCTGCCGGAATTCACCGATAGCCGCGCCAATCTAGAGACCATCTTTACTGCCTTAAACCGGCTGAACCTTGACCGGATATACATAGACAAACTAAATCCCCGCTGGGGAGTGCTGTACAGTATTAAAAGGGGACTGGCAAAATACGATTCTAATAAACTTAAACTACTCCTTTATAAATGCACCAACCCCACACGGTACTCCGAATATAGCCGGCAATTAAAACAAAACACCTCTGATATAGCCGCAAAATTCAACCTGACAGATAAACTGACATTCTGTTTTTGAGGGACTGTTCCCACTATGAAAAAGAAAAAAGCAAAAAAACCAAAAGAAGTATTGCCGGGGACCATCAGGATAAAGACCGCTAATTTAGGGGTCTATGAAAAAACAAAGAGGTCCTGGAAAAAATCCTCTGAGGTTTTTCCGGAAGCAATGCTTATAATCCAGCTCTTCAAAAAGCACAAAAGATTCCCTGTTCTCGTGGACAAGAAAAATCCTCAATTTCTTAAAGGGCAGCTGGGACCCAATGGCCTGACTCAAGGGGCAAGGATACCCGTTTTGCCAAACGGCAAGAAATTAAGCAAGGCATTTTCGCTTTTTGCCCCGCATTTAATGATTCATGATGAGACTACACATTCCCACTGGGACGTCATCTATAAAAATCCCGGCGGCACCTATTCATACCTCTACACCCTGGATAAGGTCAAGAGGTTCGCGAGGAAAAAATACCATATTGCTGAGGAGTTTGAAAAGTATTACCCGAAACTCATACTCAGCGTTTATGAGGCACTGAAAGACAAGGATGACTATATGGCCCTGCCGATGTTTACGCTTTTAAAAACTTATATGAGGATTGGAAACGAAATATACTACAAGCTCCACCGCCACAAGGGGCTGGTGACGATGAAGAAGGGAGACATCGATATTAAAGATAAAGAAGTGTCCTTTCACTATATAGGGAAGGACGGGGTGCCCACAAGCGTTACCGCTGTATTCCCGAAGGTTTACATCGACAGGCTAAACGAGCTTTTGAGGAACAAGGGAAAATCGGAGTTTGTTTTTACCAACCCCGATACCGGCCAT
>CAZPQS010000141.1:0-2849 GCA_964588765.1 uncultured Planctomycetales bacterium
TCCTTCGCCAATACATTTATCCAATCTTATGCTAATTTGTAAAAACTGTAATCGTCCAACTCGTGCAGGATTTATAATTTTGACGGACGGAACGAAATCTCGTATATGCAAAAAGTGCAAGGAGCCTTTATAAGATGGTACCAAGATTGTTAGAAAAATATCGTAATGAAATCATACCTCAGATGCAGAAGACCACTGAGTTTAAGAATAAATATGCGGTTCCATATTTGGAGAAGATTGTGGTAAATATGGGGGTAGGAGAGGCAATCGGGGATATTAAAATCCTGGACAAATGTATGGAAGAGATGGCTCTGATTTGCGGTCAGAAGCCAATTATCCGCCGGGCCAGAAAAGCAATCTCTAATTTTAAGCTTAAGAAAGGCCAACCCGTTGGCTGTAAGGTTACTTTAAGAAGGGCAAGGATGTATGAATTCCTGGATCGCTTAATTAATATTGCCCTGCCGCGAATCAGGGATTTCAGGGGATTATCATCCAACTCTTTTGATAAGGCAGGGAATTATACCTTTGGTATCTCTGAGCAGGTGATATTTCCAGAGATAGATTATGATAAAATAACGCGGACTCAAGGAATGGATATAACCATCGTTATAAAAAATGCCGAACCGCGTGGCTTTGCATATCAATTTTTGAAGTTATTTGGGATGCCCTTTTCCTCTTAAGGAGTTTATCGTATGGCAAAAAAGTCACAGATTGAGAGATGGAAGAGAACGCCGAAGTTTTCTACGCGCAAACATAACCGCTGTCCGATATGCGGCAGGTCCGGCGCTTATTTAAGGAGGTTTCAACTCTGCCGTATATGTTTTAGGGAATTGGCTTGGCAGGGATTAATCCCGGGTGTAAAGAAAATAAGTTGGTAATATGTCCAGAACAGATTTAATTTCCGACGTATTTACGATAATCCGCAATGCTGCTTGTATCAAGAAGCAGGTAGTAAATGTTCCTGCATCGCTGGTCGTTAAATCCGTAGCAGAGATTTTAAAAAGAGAAGGCTATATCGAGGACTTCAAATTTATAGAGGATAAAAAACAGGGTATCCTGCGGCTCTATTTAAAATACGTTAATAATAAATCGGCGATAAATAATTTAAAACGCATATCCAAACCCGGATTGCGCGTCTATGTAAAAAGCGATAAGGTTCCCAGCGTTTACAGGGGAAGGGGGATAGCCTTTATTTCTACCTCCCGGGGCGTCCTTACCGACAAGGAAGCCAGAGAAAGAAAAATCGGCGGTGAAGTTATAGGCTATGTTTGGTAGGCTATGTCAAGAATAGGCAAAAAGGCAATAATTATACCTTCGGGAGTCAAGGTAGAATTTTCTGAAGGCGATATGGTTATCCAGGGGCCCAAGGGCGAGCTCTGCCGCAGTTTTCCCGCCGATGTCAATATCGAAATTAAGGATAATCGTATCGGCATTAAGGGAGATTTTGGCAAAAAGATAATCAGGGCGCAGGCGGGCCTTACTCTCGCACTGATTAATAATATGATTAAGGGAGTGACCGAAGGGTATACTAAGGAGCTGGAGATTGTCGGCGTAGGTTACCGGGCACAAATTCAGAGCGAAAATCTTAATTTACAATTGGGGTTTTCTCATCCGGTGGTCCTGCCTATACCCGAAGGGATAAAAATCCAAATCCCCAAACCAACGCAAATCGTAATTCAGGGTATAGACAAAGAAAGGGTAGGCGATATTGCTGCCGGAATCAGAGCGATATATCCTCCCGAACCCTATAAAGGCAAGGGCATTCGTTATAAAGGCGAATATGTACGCAGAAAAATCGGTAAGGCAGTGACTAAATAGAAGCCTTATCTGCGTAAAAAACCTGAATTCAATAATTAAATGCTTGACTTAAAAGAAAAAATAAGAATAGCCCGTCATAAACGGATTCGTAAGCGGGTTAAATCAAGCCCGGATTACCCGCGCCTGGCGGTACACCGCAGTTTAAAAAATCTTTATATCCGGGTTATTGACGACCATCAGGGGAATACCCTGTTTTCCTTTTCTACCCTTGATAAAGAGATAAAGGACAAGCTTGGTTACGGAGGCAATGTTGCTGCGGCGAAGCTGTTAGGTGAGGTAACGGCAGAAAAGCTCAAGCAAAATAAGATTACCAAAATAGTTTTTGACCGCGGCGGCTATCTTTTTCACGGCCGGATAAAGGCAGTAGCCGAGGGTTTAAAAAAGGGAGGGATAGTTTTTTAAATGGCTGAGATTATAGGGCAGGAACAGCAACCCGAACTTATTGAGAAAATTATTTATATAAATCGCGTATCCAAGGTAACCAAGGGTATGAAGAGATTTTCCTTTTCTGCTTTGGTAGTGGTAGGAGACACTAAGGGCAAGGTAGGATTTGCTCTGGGTAAAGCCAGAGAGGTGGCCGATGCTATACGCAAAGGGATAAGCAAGGCCAAGAAGAGCCAGGTCAGTATCCGAACCTTCGGCACGAGCATTCCTCATGAGACAATCGGTAAATTCGGCGCAGCACGCGTACTCCTGAAACCCGCCTCGGAAGGAACCGGCATAATTGCCGCAGGCCCGGTGAGAGCAATCTGCGAAGCCGCGGGAATAAAGGATATACTGACAAAAAGCCTTAGGTCTAATAATCCGGTCAATGTTATTAAAGCTACAATACAGGGGTTGACGAGTTTAAAACCATAACGTATGATTTTGGGCTTACACAATTTAAAAGCGCCCAGAGGCGCACGCAGGAAAAAAAAGATTTTGGGCCGCGGTTCAGGCTCGGGACACGGCGGGACTTCCACCCGGGGCAGTAAGGGGCAGGGCTCGCTTGCCGGTCGGGGTTTGTATACGGGGTTTGTAGGGGGCCAGAT
>CAZPQS010000142.1:0-2819 GCA_964588765.1 uncultured Planctomycetales bacterium
GGATAATCTAACATTAACCTGAAGACTAACTTCATTACCTCAAATGACCCTGTTACTTGTGCGCTATAACCGTATGCTTTATCAGGATTTCGGTTTTTAAGACGTTTAAAGGCATCTAATCCGCCTTTCCATCCCTGCTCAGCAGGATGAACTGCATCTCCTGCAACGACAAGAATGGCATTGCCTTTTTTCAGTTTTTCTTCATTTGTTAGTTTCTCTCTCCCGCCTTTTTCAGCTAAAATTCTTCTTAAATAATCAACCTTCCCGTGCAGGTCGCTCACTAAGATTATTTCTTCATTTTGAGTTTTTCCGCGTAAATCAACAACCTTACCTTCCTGCCTCGGCTTAACCCCATCACTATCTCCTTTATCTCTTTCCAATTTTTCAATTGCTTTACTAATTAACTCAAGCACCTCTTGATTATCTATATCTTTATCTTCTACTTGAATTCTGAATTGCCCACCCCCCTGCCAAACCTTTATTAATTTAGGCATATCTTCCAAATTAAGCTCAGATAGTTCTTTTTCTCTTTCGTCTCTAAAGATAGTGATCCCGGCAAAGGGAATTGTAATTATGTTGTTTTTAAATCTTATGCCTGCCAGATAAAACCCTTTTGTGTAATGGATATTATCATTAGCGTCATTATATTCTCTTCTTAAGTATCTCCTCAACCCCTTTGTCTTCCAATTACCTTTACTACTAATAATATATTGCGCGATGGAGGGAGATACTTTCAAAATAATAAACTCCTCCGTCTGCGCCCTGATGGCTTCTTTTTCTGTGCCTTTGGCTTCGTGGGCTTTGAATATGCGAATGAATGCTTCTTCATCAAAATTGAATTTGTGGCCTTGACTGGTGAGCTTTTGGTGGGTTTCTCTTAAAACATTCTCGTTAAGACCCTTTGCATAGTTAATCTTTCCATTCTCATGATGGGCAGGGGCAAAATCTTCAAGATGAAAATCAATTTCCTCTAAATCTCCCGGAGGACCGGTAATCATTCCTGCATCTTTAAGGAATTTTAAGATAGCATGTAGGTCATCGGCATACTCTCCAAATTCTTTCCTAAACGGCTCGGCAATTTTTTTATACTTATCCGGCGCCTGGCGCTGCCCGCGGACAGTAATGGGGTGGCCTTTGTTTCTTTGCTTCTTATATACCTCAAATATCTTCTCTGCGGGGATATTTCTACATATAAATTCATACTTACATTTTCCCTTATTGTCAAACTCTCCGCATTTCTTCTTGGGTCGCGTTGGCGAATTGAGTTCACAACTCAAATCCAATTCTTTACGTCCATCTATTATCTCCACTATCTCCACATTTATACCCCGCGCAGCATATGCATCTGGTGAAGTAGAACCCGTAAATATATTCGCAGTTGGCTTACCTAAAGCTGCAGCCACGTGGGATAAACCAGAATCAACACCAATGAAATGGTCTAACTGGTCCATATCGGCGACTATTTCATCCAAATCTCTTACCATGACAATATATACAAATTTATCTTCAGAATCTTTTTGCTGAATAGGCTTATCGCCTAATTTGACTTCTTTGATGTTCTGTTCATGTAAAATCTCAATAATCTTCTTCGCATCCCCTGTTAATCCTTTTTGCTCCTCATCCTGTGTCTGTTCCTCTCCCATAAATAGAATAACCTTAGCGCCATCATTAATAAGCCTATTTATTAATTCCGCTATATTCTCGGGCCAAAGCATCTTCTTTTCATTGGTAGATATAGGAGCAACTCCTATTTTATAATCCTCGGGGCTAAGTCCACTTGTTTCAAATCGCTGCCCTGCGCTCTCTTTTGCCTTATTAGGCAAGGATAAGCGCTGATGCACTGGAAGTGAAGCCTGAATATCAAATGCCTTTGTAAACCAAGTAACCACACTATCCGCGCAATGCGTAACCTCTCTATCAGGCAATTCTTGCTCTTTATATGGATAGTATGTCTTCTTTGTATTTTCAACGGGCGGGAAAAGTGTCCTTCCGCTAAATTGTGACCTCAAATCTATAACTATATCGGGGGCGGGGGCTTCACGTTTGATAATCTCACGAACTTTCTCCCAACCAGCAAGATTAGATAAAATAGACTTTTTCTCGTTCCAATCTGACTCCTCAAGTTTTCCAACCTGTGTCTCAAAGCAGTAGACGGTACTTTCAAATAGACGAGATGCCTGCTCTCGGGCAACAATTACCACTTCTTCAAGCTTAGGAAATGCCTTTTTCATTAATTCCAAAACAGGGCAGGTATAGATAACGCTATCCCCTTTCTTTACATGAGTAAGGATTAAGGCCTTCTTTACTGTCTTGCGTTTTCCCGTAGGCATTTTCTTAATCTGTTCAACATTATATGTCTCGCAGAAATCATAGAGTACTTTATCTGAATTCTCTAAGACCGCGTTAATAACCTTGCCTTCATCGATATTTTTCCGACCTAATCTTTCAGTGTCTACGGTAACCTGCCTCACCAACTCCTCTGGTCGATAAGGCCCCCATAATACAGGGAATTTTTCGGAATTGAAACCGGCAAAGATAACAACCGTTGGTTTCCCTAACGCCGTTGCCAGATGTTGCCCCATAGAATCGTAACCAATGTAAAATGCGCAGTTTTTGACTAAGCTACCGAATGTATCCAAACCGCCATTATGGATAATAAGTTTTGCGTCGGACGATAAAATTCTTACCGGGAATGCATTGCCCTTTTCATCTCTGCCTTCCACCTCCGCTACCCCGTATCCAGCTTTTATTACTGCCTCTTTAACAATATTCGTGCGCTCAGCCTCTTCTTTTTCAAAACCCTTATCTAAGATAACTAC
>CAZPQS010000143.1:0-2782 GCA_964588765.1 uncultured Planctomycetales bacterium
GCCTTATTCCCTTCCGCCTGATATAGTCTATGCCCTCAAAAGACTTTAGATTCTTGCGGGTAATAAGAACTATCTTTCTTATTTTTTTCTGTGAGGCGGCCATTAAGGCATCAATGCCGCAGATTGCTCCGCTGGGGATATAAACCCTCACCCGACGCCTTTCAGCCAGGTTCCTTAATTGATTTATATGAGCAACTATTCCGCCCACGCTCATAATGATAATATCGCGCCCTTTATTCAAGACCCTCCTGGCAATGCTCAAACAACTCTTGGCATCCGCTGCCTCAATTACTAAATCGGCCCCTTCTATCAAATAATCCAACTTTGGCGTAACTATTGATTTATCCCTGTTTAGTTTCCTGGCTAAACTCAATGACTTATTCTTATCAATATCGTAGAGAGAAACCAATCTTGCCTGACTGGTAAAATCACTGATAATTGCCTTTGCCAGGGAGGTCCCGATTGCTCCGCAACCAACAATCCCAATCCTCATCCTCTTTCCCATAGGGACATCCTTTAAGCCTTTCGGGGGACACCCTTGTATTCAGCTTGAAAGGGCATCCCTAATATTTGGGTGATTTTAAAATGATATTATCAATCAGCCGCGTCTTGCCAATCCAGGCTGCCAGGGCGACTAACACCTTACCCTGAATTTTTTTTACCGGTTTTAATTCATTTAAATCGACTATTTCTATATATTGAATACGGCAAGATTCCTTCTTCTGGATAATCTTGCGCATGGCCCGGATAATCCTTTCCGGATTAATCATCCCTTGCTTAACCATTGTTTTCGCTGCCCTTATCGCCTCAGATAAAACAACGGCATCCTTTCTTTGTTTAGCGGTTAAGTAACGATTACGGGAACTCATAGCCAGACCATCCGGCTCTCTAATTATCGGCATAACCCTTGTTTTTACCGGCATACCCAGGTCCCTTGTCATCTGTTGAATAATGATTGCCTGTTGAGCATCCTTCTGACCAAAGTAAGCAGTATCCGGCTGAACGATGTTAAAGAGTTTTGTTATAATTGTTGCCACGCCCTTAAAATGCCCGGGCCTGAATTTACCGCATAAAACATCGCTTAGATTCCGGACAAGAACATAGGTTTTATACCCTTTAGGATAAATCCGGCTGGCATCAGGATAAAAAATAATATCAACACCCTCCTTTTTACAAAGCAGGGCATCGGCTTTCAGATTCCGCGGATACCGCTTAAGGTCCTCATTTCTACCGAATTGGGTTGGGTTGACAAAAATGCTCACAACCACAATATCATTTTCTTTGCGCGCCTGCTTAATCAGGCTAAGGTGTCCGGCGTGTAGTGCTCCCATCGTCGGCACAAAGCCAATGGATTTCTCCTGCTGCCTTAAGTCCCGGACAGTCCTGTGCATATCTTTAATATTCCGGATAATCTTCAACGTCTATTTCGCCGCCTTTGCCTGCTAAAAGCCTTCTTCCCTTTTAATTTCTTTGCCGCCTCCGGAGCAATATCCTTTAAAGGCTCCATCACAAATTCCCGCTGCGACATCCGGGGATGGGGAATGCAGAGAGAGTCTTCCTTAATCTGAGCATCGCCATAGAGTAAAATATCCAAATCAATATTGCGCGGCCCGTTCTTCACTGTACGAACCCTGCCCAGAACAGTCTCAATCCTCTGTAATCTCTTTAAAAGTTCATATGGAGACAGGGTTGTCTGAATCTCAATTACACAATTTAAATACGGGCCCTGCGGCGGACCTCCTAAGGCGTGAGTTTCGATTATCTTGGAAATCCTGGTAACCCGCGTATCCATCAATAATCTTATCTTTCTTATTGCTGTGTTTATATAATATTGCCTGTCCCCTAAGTTTGAACCAAGACCGATATAACAGGTTACCATACTGCACTTATAAGCATCGAGCAGCCATAATTAAGCATCTATCATCGAATATTAACGGCTTTTAATCTTTGAATTGCCTGTTTTATCCTCTCTCTATCGACAGTAAGGGCAAAACGCACATAGCCCTCACCGTACCTGCCAAAACCTATACCCGGGGTAACTACAATGCCTGCCTTTCTTAATAGCTTCTGGGCAAAAACCATAGAGCTGCACCTTAAGGCATCCCTCGGGTTATAACCGGGAATTTTAGCCCAGAGATAAATTGTGGCTTTGGGTTTGTTTATCTGCCAGCCCAGATAATTTAACCCCTCAACCAAGATATCCCGCCTATCTTGATAAAGCCGGCAAATCCTGCTAATGTGATCTTGCGAACCGCTCAAGGCGGCAATCCCGGCAATCTGAATTGCAGTAAATATACCCGAATCGATATTTGATTTCACCCTGCTTAAAGCGCGCACTAAATTCTTATTTCCGCAGGCCCAGCCAATGCGCCAGCCGGTCATATTGTAGGTCTTGGACAGAGAGTGAAACTCTATTCCCACCTCTCTTGCTCCCTGTATCTCCAGGAAGCTGGGTGCTTTAAAACCATCGAAACAGATTTCCGAATAAGCCAAATCGGAAATAACGATAATATTATTCTTCCGGGCAAAGCGAACCACCTCTTGATAAAATTCCTTCTTGGCTACGGCGGCGGTCGGATTGTTAGGATAGTTTATATAAAGTAACTTCGCTCTCTTTAAAATGCCGGCGGGAATCTTTGTAAGCTGGGGAAGAAAATCATTGGATTCTTTTAAAGGCAGGGAATAAACGCTTCCGCCGGCTAATATTGTTCCTCCCCGGTAAGGGGGGTAGCAAGGGTCGGGAATCAGGGAATAATCACCGGGATTAAGAATGGTTAAGGGC
>CAZPQS010000144.1:0-2773 GCA_964588765.1 uncultured Planctomycetales bacterium
GTGCGGTATAAGGATGGTTGACCTTATCCGGCCCGGTATCTTTAAAGAGAAACTCAAGGATAATCTCAAAGAAAAAAACGCAATCTTTAAGAAAGTTTATAACCATCCGGGATTTTCTTTTAACCGGATATATAAGGATTATCTGGATTACGCTAAATTGCTCCGTCCCTTTATTGGCAACATCTCTGATTTATTAGACCGGGCAGCTGCCGGTAAAAAATCTTTACTTTTTGAGGGCGCCCAGGGAGCGTTTTTGGACATTGATTTCGGAACCTATCCCTACGTTACCTCTTCCTCGACTATTGCCAGCGGGATTTGCCCGGGCAGCGGCGTAGATTTTTTTAAAATAGATAAGGTGGTTGGTGTGGCCAAGAGCTATACTACCCGCGTTGGGCAAGGCCCATTCCCCACGGAGTTTGCTTCTAAATTCGGCGAATTCATCCGCAACAAAGGCAATGAATTCGGGGCAACCACCGGCCGGCCGCGCCGCTGCGGATGGTTTGACGCGGTTATGGTTGCCGAGGCAATAAGGCTAAACGGAGTCTCGGAATTAGCAATTATGAAACTCGACGTTCTGGATAATTTAGACAAGATTAAGGTTTGCGTTGCTTATAAATATAAGGGAAGGGTATTTAAAAAATATCCTTATGACCCGGAGGTTATCGATAAGGGCTCCTGCCTTTTTAGGGAGTATCGCGGCTGGAGCCGGGCTACGGGAGGAATTCGTCGGTATTCAGATTTACCGCATAATGCCAGAAACTACATAAAGGGACTAAGGGATTCAGCCGGCGCCAATATCTTTATGGTCTCGGTAGGTTCGAATCGGGACCAGACAATTCGCATCCGCTAAGGCTTTGCTTTGGCGGCGGTTGTTATAGCAGAGACAGACAATATTCCTTGACCGCACGCCTTTTATCTATTACAATAAAACTGATTAATCGGGCTGTATATTCGGCGGGAATATGCGGATAAAAAGGAGGCAAAAAATGAAAAAGATACTCTGCTGGGTATTGCTGATTCTTGGAATAATAAGTTTTTCCGGCTGCACCTTTATCATTAGAAAGGGAAAACGCACGGATGTGGAGAGGATCAGGGAGTTATCAGAACAGGTGAATGAATTTAAACAAACCAAGCGGCTTCTCGAGCAAAGACTGGCAAAGGAGATCGCCGATAAGCAGGTTCGCCTGGCAATAGCAGAGAAGGGTCTGGTAATTACCTTTGTTGCCGACGTCCTGTTTGATTCGGGCAAAGCCAAGATTAGGTCGGAAGCCGAATCTACCTTGAATAAGGTCGCCCGGATATTGGTTAAAAATGTTCCGGAGAATAAAATCGGTATCGAGGGCCATACGGATAATGAACCAATTAAATATTCGGGCTGGAAGTCAAATTGGGAGTTATCCACGGCGCGCGCTTTAAGCGTATTGCATTATTTAATCGATGAAAAGGGGATTTCCCCGTATCGTATCTCGGCAATAGGCTACGGCGAATATCGGCCGGTAGCTTCTAACGATATCGAAGAAGGGCGCCAGTCGAACCGCCGCGTAGAGATTGTTATTCTGCCCAAGGCCACGAGAGTAAAGGAGGGCGAAGAACCCCCGGTATCCCAGGAAGCCGAAGACATCGAACCACTAAAGCCCTTTAAGTAATTATCTATCCCATATCTTCTTACTCTGATTCTTATGCTCTTTCGTAGAAGGTATGGGATTTATAAAAAGAAGGGCCTAAATCAGCCCACGGTGATTCAGGAGGTGTGAAGATGAGGTGTATATTACGCAAGATTAAAGAGGTCATTAAAAGAGTAATTAGCAGGCTGTTTAAGAAGGCACACGCTAAGGATATAACCAGGATAAGCAAACCCGCCAAACAAAAAGCCGCTAAAGAGAAGCTGCCGGTTGAGGTCAGCGTCAGGGAATCTAAATACTACATTCCGCCTACAATAAAGAAAGAAAAGAGGGTTTATCCCGAACCGTATGAGCTGCCTTCAGGTTATGGTAAGGATAGAATTGTTCTGCAGGTGCGCGACCCCTGGTGGATTCATACTTATTGGGAGATTACCGGGTCTACCTGGGAAAGGCTAAGGCGGGAGTTTCCTGCGGACTTTGCTCGCGGTTATAAAAGGGTATTGCGGGTATATGACATCAGCGACATAATCTTTACCGGGGATAACGCTCACCGCTTTTTTGATATTGAGATTGCACCGGATGCGAATAACTGGTATATCGATACTCAGGAAGCCGGCCGCTCGTGGTGCGTAGATTTAGGCATACGGCTTTCGGACGGCAAATTCATTACCGTGGTACGTTCTAATACAGTTTCCACACCCCTTGCGGGTCCTTCTCGGATTACCGACGAAGAGTGGATGATTCCGGAGGATATGTTTGCTCGGCTATATGGAATGGGTGTTGGTATGGGAAGTTCCCCTCTTAAGTTAAAGAAACTGTGGGAGGAGAGATTAAAACGCGAATTTGGCTCCGGCGCTTTATCATCTTCAGCCAATCCAGCAAAGAAAGAAAAGTCAACCTGACGGAAAACAAATCACCCCGGCCGCAGCAGCCCCTTCGGACGGCGAATAACCGAAAAGTATCGCTCCCGTTGCAACCAAAGAAACCAGATAAAAATAGAGAAATTATCCGCTAAACGCTAAAAATTATGAATAAAGGATATCTGTGTTTAGTATTGCACGGCCATCTTCCTTACGTGCGGCACCCCGAGCATGAGTATTTTCTTGAGGAAAATTGGTTCTATGAGGCAATCACCGAGACCTATATACCCC
>CAZPQS010000145.1:0-2749 GCA_964588765.1 uncultured Planctomycetales bacterium
CATCATATTCGGCGCTTATTACCTTTGCCTGACGATAGATTAAATCAACAATGCTCATTTGATTTAATGGCACGCATAAGCTAACATTAATTATCTCGGATTTAAAAATAGCTTCTATCCTTTTAATCAGTTGCTCCAGATTCTCTCCGGTTTTAGCTGATATACAAACTGAATCACTAAACCTTTCCTCTAACCATCTCAACCAGGCCTTATCTTCCAGAATATCAATTTTATTCAAGGCGGTAATTATCGGTTTTTTACTGCAGTTTAACTGCTCCAGTACATTGAATACTGCTTTATTCTGTTCTTGTATTCGCGGATGATTGGCATCCAGAACGTGTATTAAAAGGTCCGCTTCGACTACTTCCTCTAAAGTCGCCTGGAATGCTTCAATAAGATGGTGGGGCAAATTATGCAGGAATCCGACAGTATCAGAGATTACCACCTTTAATCCCGAAGGCAATTCCAGCCTGCGGGAAAGAGAATCCAGTGTGGTAAAAAGGCTATTCTCTATATACTGTCCGGCTCCGGTTAGGGCATTGATTAGAGTGGATTTTCCTGCATTGGTGTAACCTACCAAGACAATACAAGGCATAGCTTCCTGCCTTCTCTTTTTACGCACTATCCTCCTGTGATTGGTTAAATGGTTCAAGTCCTGCTTTAGCTTTGAGATTCTTTTATGAATCCTTCGGCGGTCTACTTCTAATTTCTGTTCGCCAGGCCCTCTGGTTCCGATCCCGCCGCCTAACCGTGAAAGTACAATACCCTTTCCTGTTAAGCGCGGCAGGAGATATTCGAGTTGCGCCAATTCTACCTGGGTCTTACCTTCCAGAGAATGTGCATGCCGGGAGAATATGTCAAGGATAAGCTGAGTGCGGTCTATTGTTTTTATATTTATAATCTCTTCCAGATTGCGCTGCTGGGTTCCGGAAATATCATGACTGAAGACTACCGTATTCACCTCGAGCTCCTGGGCAACCAGGGCAATCTCCTCTACCTTGCCCTTTCCGATAAGCAGGCCGGGGGTAGCCTTTTCCCGGGGACAGAAAATTCTATCTACTGCCTGACCGCCTGCTGTTTTTACCAGCTCCTCTAACTCACGGGCAACATCCTGCCTTGGCCAACTATCTTTCTCTGAACGAAACTCAATAATTACCAAAAGGCATTTCTCTGCCCTATTCTGGCCGTTGATTATCTGAACCATATGCTTAACCATCGGATTTACTCCCGGCGGCAGCGCTTATAACCTTAAAAGCGTCTTTTCTATCAACCCAGACTATGCGCTTATCCTTCCTGAACCAGGTTAATTGCCGTTTGGCATATTGGCGGGTATACCTGCTTATTAATTCTCTTGCCTGGACTAAACTGGATTTGCCTTCTAAATAAGACTTGATTTCCTGTATGCCGATTGCCAAGCGTGCAGTCTTACTTAATCTCTTTTTCAACAGTTGGCTCACCTCATTAACCAGCCCGTTTTTGAACATCTGCTTAACCCGTTGGTTAATGCTGCGGTAAAGCTCCTGGCGCGGCAGGTCCAGGCAAAAAATCTTAATTCGGTAATCTTTACCTATACTCTGCCTTTGCCTCTGCCATTGGGAAATCGGTTTTTTTGTCTTAATCCATACCTCTAAGGCGCGCACGATGCGCCTTAAATCATGATGATGAATCTTATCGGCTGCCTGCCTGTCTACTCTTAACAACCGCTTATATAAATAATCCGTCCCCCTGGTTTCTGCCTGCCTATAGAGGCGCCTGCGTATGGCTTTATCCGCACCCGGACCTGTAAATACCCCGTCAATAACCGCAGCAGCATAAAGCCCGGTACCTCCGACAAACAAAGGGATTTTTCCTTTTTTCAAGATTGTCTTTATTGCCTCTAATGCCTGGCTGCGGTAAAGCGCGGCATTGTATTCTCTTTGCGGAGAAATTATGTCGATTAAATGATGCTTAATATTCCTGCGCTGCAAAACCGAAGGCTTGGAGCTGATGACATCCATGCCTTTATAAACCTGCATCGAGTCACAGGAGATAATCTCGGCATTGATTCTTCTGGCAATCTTAAAGGCCAGGCGGGTTTTGCCGGCTGCGGTGGGACCAACAAGGAAGATTATTCCGGGTTTATCCATTCTTGCGCTTACTCTTTGATATGTTTTTCTGTAAATCGAGAATAAGCTGATGCCTCCTCTCCTTTTCTTTCTTAGGCACATCATCGGCTAAAGACTCCGCCTGCGTATGCGGACGGGGAGAGTATTTAAAAATATAGGCGGAATCAAATTCTACCTCTTTTACCAGACTATAGGTATCCAGAAATTCCTCTTCAGTCTCACCGGGAAAACCGACAATAATATCCGTGGTTAATATCCCATTATTTACCATATTATTACGGTAATTCCCGATTAAATCCAAATAAAACTTACGGGTATACCCGCGATTCATAAGTTTGAGTATGCGGTCTGAGCCGGATTGCACCGGTAAGTGCAGGTATTTCTTTATTTTCTCTAACCGTGCCATTGCCTTGAACAGCCCAACGCCTGTATCTCTGGGATGCGAGGTAATAAAACTGAATTCCTTCAATCCTTTTATCCCGTTGACTATCTTAAGCAAATCTATAAAATTAATTCCGGTATCTGATTTTGAAACATAGGCATTCACATTCTGGCCTAAAAGGGTAACATTGGTTATCCCCAAATCTTGCGCCTCCTCTATCTCTTTTATTATGTCCCGATAATCTCTATTTTTTAATCCTCCG
>CAZPQS010000146.1:0-2706 GCA_964588765.1 uncultured Planctomycetales bacterium
GCGCTACTCAGGGATTACGTTGAAGATATAGCCAAGAAAAATACGGAACTTTTCATTCTACTCTCCCAGAGGAAGATGGCGCAAGATGAAGCAGCGCAGATTGAAGCATTAAGGAGACGGGAAAAGCTGGTAAATGAACTTTTAGATTGCGCCATTGAACATGCTGCGCAGAGATTTGAAAAGGAAGAATTTCAAGGGTTGGCAGTTTATGTGGCGGAAAGAGTTATCAGGGCAGAGGAACTCATTGTTAATAATAATAATGAATCTGCTGCTCATTTGTGTTTGTGGGGCGCAGTGAATAAAATCAGCGATGAACGGCTTAAACTCTTAAAGGGGAGACTGGCAGAGAAATTCCGCTATGAGATAGGGGTATGGCGGGAAGGCGGCAAGGTAAAGGTCTCTCGGCAAAGGTATATTATTCCCGAAGGCGGCAAGAAAACTATGCTTGGAGAGGGAAAACCTGCGGCACATAAGACGCTCTGGGAGGCGCGCCGAGGGGTATACGATGAGATTGACAGTGAGCTAAAGGAAAGGCGCTGGGCTATTCAGAGCTCAGGGTTAATTTCTGAGGCAGTTAGTTTGATAATGAGCAGTAAAGATAAAAGGATAGACGCAAAAGGTCCGAAGTATCCATTGGCTGAAGAAGAGCGCCAGAAGATAAAAAACATTATCGCAGGGATTCTTGATACAATTGTCCAGCCGGAAGGTGAATTGAAAGTAGAAGAGAAAATAATGGCGAAGATTTTACTGGAGGCTGCGCTGCAGATAGTCTCTTTGGGGGACCGGCATAACGGGACGGTGATAATATTTTTAGCGAGGGCCAAAGAATATTTAGCTCTCAGAAGTCAGAGTATTGAGAAGATACTAAAGAGGGTTCAGGAGGACAGGCTCAAGAAATTAAGATACGAGACAGGAAGAAGAGATAGCAGCATAAGGACGGCGATTAATAATATCACTGCTTCTGTAAAAGCCGGCGATTCGAAATTGGCGCGGCTGAAGATTTTAGATATTGTAAAAGTTAAACCCTCTATTGACGAATACGCCGTCAGCCGGGTCATCAGGGGAGAGCCGGAATATAAGAATGTCATCGGCTTGCTTAATGAGTCATTAAGGCTTCTTCATAGGAAGTCAAATGCCGCGGTAATCTTGAGAATGGACCTGATTTTGCAGCAAGTCCGTGCTTCCAGAATTAAGCAGGAAATAATCTCCAGGTATCTGGATAGGTTGATAAGCAGTGAACTTACATCTGACGCGCCTGTTGACGGAGATGAGTTCAGAGATAAGTTATTGAAAGAAGAATTTTTATCCTTTGTCAAAGAGCAAAAATTATTAAAAGAATCTCCCAAGCTATGCTTCTTGTATTTTGCAATGTTAAATCAGGAGCTGAACATTCCTCTTAATATTGCCAACCCTTTAAAAAGAACCCAGAGGATTCCCAATCCCGTTTTTAAGGCTGCCTCAGCGTATAACTATATCTTAGGAATGCGTTTTGTAGAAGACGTCTTAGATAGAAGATGGATTAAGAGCGCAGGATTTAAAAATACAAGGGCATTCCTTGAGGGTGTACAGGCAAAAAGAAGAAAGGCCGGAGAGATAAAGAAGGTGCAAGGTGAGGTCAAAACATATCTTAAGCGGGGAAATTTATCCGGTTTGGCGAAAGCAATAGCAGAGGATTTTAAATTAAATAAGGAGCAGACAAAATTTCTTAAAGGCTGCGTGTGGGAGGAAGAGGAGAATAAGTATTTACATCGGGTAAAGCCCGGTAATGATTTACCCACAGGCACGTTAGAAAGAGAAGAGAAAATCGCGGCGGAAATCGAACATAGCGAGCCATTAAGCATTTTCTTAAGAAAACGACAGATACTGCCAGCCATAAAACTGCTTATGGAAAGTAAGTTAGCTAAAAATGATACAAAGATTGCTTGGGGGTTAGAAGAGGTTTCTAAGATGGAGTTTTGCACAGCGCATATGCCTGATTTTCGTAGTGTAGTTGTTCTAGAGCCTAAGCCCACTTTTTATCTTGATACTACTCCGGAAATTTCTCTTCTGCTTGATAAAAACCAAGTTGAACTTCTTGCTACCCTTCTTTTTGAAGCAATTCATATTGCTTATCCGAAATTCCCAGCTGAGGATATTGAAGCGTTAGTACAGGAGTGCATAGGAGATATTCCTGCTATTAAGACAAGGCCATTAGCGAGGCGACCGCAAACAAAGCCAGATAAACAAAGAGAAAAAGTAGATTACGATACGTTTATGAAGGAGGTTAAAGCAACCTGGACTTATTATAATGTTATTAGGTATATTCTGGAGTATGCCGAAGAAGTAGGTAAGTTAGAGCAGACCAAAGCGAAAATAGAAGCATACGAGAAGAAGACACCTAAAGATAAGCGCAAGGTAGAAAAAACTATAAAGCACCTTCTTATCTGGGCTGCAAAGGGCAGATTCTTTACTCAAATTCAATCAGAGCGGATGCGTAAGCTTTCCAAGAAGCCTGTGGACGGCGGCGACTCGGAAGATTCTCTTGTTCTTCTCCGTGACCTCTTACCGCAGATTACTTCTCAAAAACCTGTTCAGCCAAGATTATTCGGACAGGCAGAAGAGCAGGTTAAAACTAAGGCACCTAAGGGAGATTCTCAAAGGTCAAAAACTCATTCACGAAAAGTTCCTGTCCAAGAATCTAAACAATTGCCTTTGTTTATAAATGAT
>CAZPQS010000147.1:0-2688 GCA_964588765.1 uncultured Planctomycetales bacterium
GATGGTAAAACAACATGGCGAAGAAAATTATGAAAGGTAAATTTATAACGTTTGAGGGGCCGGAGGGCAGCGGAAAGAGCACGCAGGGCAGACTCCTGGTGAAATACCTAAAGTCCAAGGGTAAAAAGGCGGTTTTTCTGCGTGAGCCGGGAGGAACGCAGATTAGTGAAAAGATAAGAAGGATTCTGCTGGATAAGGCCAATCACAGGATTTGTCATTTATCAGAGATGCTCCTTTATATGGCTGCACGCGCCCAACTTATCCAGGAAGTGATAAAGCCGGCTTTGGCAAAAGGTAATTTCGTGGTCTGCGACCGTTTCCTGGACTCTACCATTGCCTATCAGGGCTGGGGATTAGTAATAGATTTATCATTAATTGGATATCTGGGGAAGTTTGTTACATCCGGAATAAGGCCGGATTTAACCATATTTTTGGATGTGGCGATTAAAAAGGGTTTAGTTGCTTGTGGAAAAAGATTGGACCGTATCGAACAGAGGCCGATTGCTTATCATCAGCGGGTTCGCCGGGGGTATCTTAAATTAGCTACTAAGTATCCTGGACGGATAAAGATAGTCAGGCCCGATAAGGATAAGAATAAAACACAGGCTAAGATTCGCAAGATAATCGAAAGATATGTCCTGTAATCAGAAATCCAGTCAGGAATTAGCGGAAGGATTAATTAAGAATGCCTGGGAAAACAAAAGGCTGGCATCCGCATATCTCTTTTTTGGTCCCGAAGGGACAGGGAGGTTTTTTCTGGCACGCAGCCTTGCCAAGACGGTTAATTGCCAGGCCGGCTCATTCCCGCCGTGTTCAATTTGTCCCTCCTGTCAAAAGATAGAAAATAATAATCATCCCGATGTGCATTATATTAAAAAAGAAGACTCCAGTTTTATCAAGATAGAACAGATACACCAGTTACAGAGAGAGATTTC
Source organism: uncultured Planctomycetales bacterium (assembly GCA_964588765.1). GTDB lineage: Bacteria > Omnitrophota > Gorgyraeia > Gygaellales > JAHJCI01 > CAZPQS01. The sequence continues at coordinate 936 of CAZPQS010000147.1, forward strand.
CTTACATCCCTTCGAAGGCAGGCGTAAGGTTTTTATTATACTTGACGCCCAGGACTTGACCCCCGAGGCAGAGAATTGTCTTCTTAAGATTCTTGAGGAACCGCCCGGAGATTCTTTAATTATCCTTATTGCCTCTGATTTATCCCGCATCTTCCCCACAATTATTTCACGTTGCCAGAAAATAAGGTTTTATCCAAAGGACCCGCGCGAGGCAGAAATCATTCTCAATCGCGATTATCACCTGGATAAAGCTTTAAGTCACTTCCTTGCCTTCGCGTTTGAGGGGAGGCTGGGCGAGGCCTTAAGATTTAAAGACCGCGATATCCTAACCGAGAAAAACCAGATAATCAGGCACTTCATTACCGGCTCCAATTTGTTGTTTAAGAAATTTGATTCCAGGGATAAGGAGAAATTGAGCTGGATATTAAAGATTTTAATCAGCTGTGTTCGCGATATCTATTTACTTAAAATCGGAGCAGATAGAGTAGAGTTGATTAACCGGGATATCGCAGAACAACTTTCCGCCTTAACCGAAAAGTTCAGCTTTACTGATTTAGACCGGATACTCCTGCAACTTTGCGACAGCAAAGAGTTTATTCAACAGAATATAAATCCCCGGTTATTGATTGATAATTTACGATTGTTATGGAGAAGATAATTGAGATAAAAATCAGGGAGTATGGGCCGATTGTTTTCGCCAGGAGCAATATCGATGATTTTAAAACTGGCGATTACCTTATCTTAGAGCATGACCGCGGCCTGGATTATGCCTGTGTTGTTACTGTCCTGGATTCTACTTCCGGCATGACTGATGCTAAGTCGGTTAAAAGGATTGTGCGTCGGGCAACTGAACAGGATTTAAATCAGATTGAACAGAACCGGAAAAAGGCAAAGGAGGCGGCAAATACCTGTTTGAAAAAGATTCAGGAGCATGGGTTAAGGATGAAATTAGTGGGAGCGGAGTTTGCCTTTGATTCAAGCAAGATAATCTTTTATTTTACCGCCGAGGGAAGGGTGGACTTTCGCAGCCTGGTTAAGGATTTAGCAAAGGTTTTTAAGGTCAGGATTGAATTAAAGCAGATCGGGGTCAGGGATGAGGCAAGGCTTTTTGGGGGTATCGGCCCCTGCGGCCGAAGGCTTTGCTGCGCTACCTTCCTTAAAAATTTTGAGCCGGTAAGCATAAAGATGGTTAAAGAGGAGGGCTTGCCGCTAAACCCCCCTAAGATTTCCGGGATTTGCGGAAGGTTGATGTGTTGTCTCGGTTTTGAATACGAGACCTATAAATCTCTTTTACGCGGTCTGCCTCGACAGGGAGAGCGCCTGCATACGCCTCAGGGCAAGGGTAAGGTTGTCAGCGTCAATATATTCAAGCGAACGGTGATAGTAGAATTGGAAGAGGGAAGCCGGATAGAGATAAGTTATAAACATGGCTGATAAATTTTATATAACAACTCCTTTATATTACGTAAATGCCTCTCCCCATATAGGCCATTCATACACTAACATTTCCGCCGACTGTTTAGCGCGCTATATGCGCGGCGTATTGGGTAAGGAGAATGTCTGGTTTTTAACCGGCACTGATGAGCATGGACAGAAGATACAGAGAGCAGCCGAGCAGGCAAATTCAACGCCGCAGAAATTCACCGATAAAATGGTTGTGCAATTCAAGGACCTTTGGAAGAAGCTGAATATTTCATATAATGATTTTATCCGCACTACCGAGAAAAGGCATATATCCTGCGTGCAAAGGGTG
>CAZPQS010000148.1:0-2681 GCA_964588765.1 uncultured Planctomycetales bacterium
CTTTGCCTCGGATGCGGTAACCGCAATTAAGGTTCCGGAGGGTATAGATGGTCAGAAACTGGTAAAGACAATGCGCGATACCCATGGGGTTACCATTGCCGGCGGGCAGGCAGAGTTAAAGGGAAAGATTATCCGCATCGCCCATATGGGCTATATCAGCAGGTTCGATATCATTGCGGGAATCGATTGTTTAGAAAAGGTTTTATCTCAGATGGGTTATAAGTTTAAATCAGGAGCAGGTATCAAAGCAGCGCAGGAGGTATTTTTGAAATGAAGGAGAAGCCAATAAAGATATTAGTCAGCGATAAGCTATCCGAAAAGGGATTGAATATCCTTAAGAAGGTTGCCGAGTTTAAGGTTGATATCAAGACCGGCCTGGAACCGGAAGAATTAAAGAAGATTATTAAAGATTACGATGCTATTATAGTCAGAAGCGGCACTAAGGTAACCAGGGAGATTATTCAGGCTGCCGGGAACCTGCGGGTTATCGGCCGGGCAGGAGTGGGTCTGGATAACGTGGATTTAGCCACCGCTACGGAAAAGGGAATCGTGGTGATGAATGCGCCGGCGGGAAATACAATTTCTACCTGTGAGCATACGATGAGCATGCTGCTTGTCCTGGGGCGCAATATCACCCAGGCAAATGCCTCATTAAAACAAGGTGAATGGAAGCGCTCTAAATTTATGGGGATAGAGCTTTATAAAAAGACCCTGGGAATTATCGGCTTGGGCCGCATCGGCGCAGAGGTAGCCAAGCGCGCACTCTCTTTTGGGATGAAGGTTATTGCCTTTGACCCTTATCTTTCCAGTGAAGTGGGCAAAAGCCTGGGAATTGAAATGGTTGAGCTGGCGGATTTACTGAAGACCTCTGATTTCATTACCGTTCATACACCGCTTACCGAGAGCACCAGACATATGATTTCCGATAAGGAGTTTGCCTTGATGAAGAACAGTGTGCGGATTATCAATTGCGCCCGGGGAGGAATCATTGATGAGCAGGCGCTGATTAAGGCAGTAAAGCACGGCAAGGTTGCCGGAGCAAGCCTGGATGTGTTTGAGAAGGAACCGCCCTCTGCGGATTACGAGCTTTTAAAATTAGACAATATTATTATCACCCCGCATTTAGGCGCTACAACCCTCGAGGCGCAGGTTAATGTTGCCATTGAGATTGCCGAGTGTGTGCGCGATTATCTCCTGGGCAGGGGTATATGGAATGCGGTAAATTACCCGCAGATTGAACCCGAGGTTTATAAGATCCTGGCCCCTTACATAAATTTAGCTCAGGCGTTAGGTAATTTCAGCAGCCAGCTTACGGAAGGAAGACCAAAGGTGGTGTCCATTCAATATAGCGGCGGGATTGCCGAGCAAGACGTCGCTCCCATTACCATGGCTTTAATAAAGGGATTTCTTGCCCCCATATTGGAGGAAACGGTAAATTTTGTCAATGCCCGGGCCCTGGCGGAAACGCGGGGAATCAGGATTAAAGAGACAAAGCTGTCTTCGGAGGAGGAATTTGTAAATTTAATCTCGGTTAAGATAGATACCGATAAGGAGACAAGACAGGTTTGGGCAACCCTATCGCCGAACCGGCAGCCGCGCATTGTCAAGATTGATGATTTTTACGTTGAACTTTCACCCCGGGGTTATCTGGTTGTAATAAAGAACTGGGACAAGCCGGGGATTATCGGCATCCTGGGGACGCTTTTAGGCAAGCACAATATCAATATTGCGGGAATGACCTTTGGCCGCAGGGAGCCGGGAGGAGAAGCAATAAGCGTATTAAATGTGGACAGCGCCATTTCCCAGGACCTGCTTGGAAAGATAAAAAATATTGAGAATATTCTGGCAGTGAAACTGATTAAATTAGGAGGCCAGATATGAGCAAGCAGCCAAAAATCTACATTATCGATGTTACCAATCGCGACGGGGTGCAGACATCGCGCATCTGCCTTTCTAAATTAGAAAAGACAATGATTAATCTATATCTTAATGAGATGGGGATATTTCAGTCAGAGTTTGGTTTCCCGATTACTCATCATGAGACAAATTATCTCAACGCAAATTTAGAATTGGCCGGAATGGGGGTGTTGAGCCCAATCCGCCTGGGAGGCTGGATTCGGGCAACAGTCGGGGATGTTGAGGCCGCCTTTGACCTGGTTCCCGAAATAAAACACATTAATCTTTCCATATCCACCTCGGACCAGATGATTAGCCACAAATTCAAGGGCAAGCTGGACCACGAATCGGTAATCAAAGAGATGGCCGAGGCAGTCGGCCGGGCGCGTCAGCTGGGCGCACAGACAATCGGCGTGAATGCCGAGGATGCCTCACGGACAGATATGGATTATTTAATTAAATTTTCCGATGCGGCAAAGAAAGCCGGATGCGACCGCATTCGCTATTGCGATACCCTGGGCTGTGATTCCACGTTTACGATTTATGAACGGGTAAAAATGCTGGCGGAATCCGTTGCCTTACCAATCGAGATTCATTGTCATAATGACTTAGGGATGGTTGTGGCTAATTCCCTGGCAGGAGCGAAGGCAGCGGTTGATGCCGGATTCGATGCCTATATCAATACCTGTGTTAACGGGATGGGTGAGCGGGCAGGCAATGCTGATATGGTAGCGGTAATATTGGCAATAAAATATCCCAGCGGAATAAGGGGAAATTATATTTTA
>CAZPQS010000149.1:0-2634 GCA_964588765.1 uncultured Planctomycetales bacterium
AATATTCCCAGCTGCCTGGCAAGCTGCGGACTGAAGGCGGCCATCAATAACTCAACAACCGTAACGAAGGAGGCAATAACCACAATAAAGCAGGGAATGCGAATGCGATGGGGCACAATATTTCTTATCCCGGAAATTATACAATTGGAAGACACCAGCACAAAGCTCGCCGCTACCCCCATCCCCAAGGCATTTTCCAAAGAGACCGATACGGCCAATGCAGGACACAGCCCCAGGACAATTACAAAGATGGGATTTTCGTGAAATATTCCCTTGCTAAATTCCTTTAGTAATCCTCTCATGTCCCGTAAACGCGCGGGCGGCAGAACCTATCCAATAAAGGCACGGCGGCATTCATCATCAATATAGCAAAGGAAACCCCTTCCGGATATCCGCCCCATTTGCGAATAACAAAGGTAAGCAGCCCGCACCCAAACCCGAAGATTAACTGCCCCTTTCTTGTCAGGGGCGAGGTAGCGTAATCGGTAGCCATAAAAAACGCACCCAGCACGACCCCTCCGGCCAACAGAGAAAATAAAACATCCGCCTGCCCTATTCCCGAGCCGCCCCAGAGCCAGGTTAATATTCCCAGAGTAAAAATAAAGCTGAAAGGAATGTGCCAGCTGATAATCCCGCGCCATAATAGAAACAACGCCCCCAATAAAAGAAGGGCAATACAAACCTCGCCGATACAGCCGCCGCGCCTGCCCAAAAATAAATCCAAGTAACTAAGGCCCATCTGATAAATATTTTCTGCCTTTCCCTCTTTAAGCAGCACGAGGGGCGTCGCAGAGGTTATGCTGTCCGGATAACTAAAGGGCTTGGCAAAATTAACCATAAATCTGGGCCAGGCAATTAACAGGAACGCGCGGCCCGCTAACGCAGGATTGAATATGTTTTTCCCCAGGCCGCCGAATGCCTGTTTGGCAATCGCAACGGCAAAAAAACTGCCCACGCAAGCCATCCAGATTGGTAAGCTTGAGGGAAGATTGTAGGCAAGTAACAATCCGGTCAAGGCGGCGCTACCGTCAATTATGGTTAATTTTTTATGTCTGAGCAGTAATACAATTGCCTCTGTAGCTATTGCCGTCACTATGCAGGCAAAAATTATCCATAATGCCCTCGGGCCGAATATAAATATGCCGGCTATGCCGGCGGGCAGAAGACTTAAGAAGACCGTCCACATAATCCCGGGGGTCGATTCCTTTTTATGGATGTGGGGAGATATGGATAATAAATTATCGTTCATACCTTAATACCTCTTGCGCCTTCTCTTTTATTGAATCAATCACGGCGCCGGATGAGATTGTTGCCCCGGTAATCGTATCGAATTGCTCATTGATATCTTTATTCTTGAACTGGCCAAGAAAATCATCTTCGGTAATACGCGAGCCAATCCCCGGGGTCTCGCTCTGCTGTAGGATTTTAACGGCAATGATATTGCCTTTCGGGCTTAATGAGACAACCGTCCTTATATCGCTGGAATAACCGTATGTCTGGGCAATAAAAACATAGGCAATAAGATTGCCCTTGGCATCCTTTGCCTTATAGAAAACCAAATCTTCCTTCTGGAGCTTTTCAATCGTCTCCGGTGCTTGCGGCAGGACTTCCTCTATTGCCTTCTTCTCCTCTAATTGCCGCTGCTGGATAATTCGCGGCTCGGCAATATCAAAGATTAAAGCCAGAAGGCCGGCAGAAACCAAACATATTGAGACAAGGACAATGCTAAACCTGGTAATATCTCTCATTTTGCATTCAATTTGGCATATTTTATTGACTGCACCAAATTTCTCTTTGCCGGACACAGATAAGCACACAATCCGCACTCAACGCAATCCAGGGGCGAATAAGTCTTTGCTAATTCCCAATTGCTGCGTTCAGCCGCCAGGCTAATCAGGCAGGGCTGAAGCCCGGCAGGGCAATTGCGCACGCATTCTCCGCAGCGAATGCAGTTATCCTCCGTGTATAACTGAACCTTCCTGCGGCTTAACAGGATAACCGCGGTGCTGGTTTTGATTATTGGAGCCATTTCTGAGTATTGTGTCACGCCCATCATCGGGCCGCCGATAATTATCTTACCGGGTTCTGTCTTTAAGGGCTGACAAAACTCAATCAATTCTTTAATCGGGCTGCCAATGCGCACAATCAGATTTTTGGGATTTGCTAAACAATCACCCGTTACCGTAACGACCCGCTCATAAAGGGGTTTATTCTTATAAACTGCTTCGTATATTGCCGATACCGTACCTACGTTATGAACCAGGACCCCTACATCAAAAGGGAGCTTGCCCGAAGGGACCTCCCTGTTTAAAATATTCTTGATTAATTGTTTTTCTCCTCCCTGGGGATAATAGGATTTTAAAATGCTTAACGTGTAATGTCCGGAGCCCGATGCTTTAAGTTCCCGGCGAAACGCCGCTATGGCCTGGGGTTTATTATCCTCAACGGCAATAAAGACTCTTTTTATCCCTATACAACGCACAACCAACTCAACACCTTTCAAAATCTCGTTGGTTTTCTCAATCATCAAGCGATAATCGCCGGTGGAATACGGCTCGCACTCTGCGCCGTTTAAGATAAGGGTATCTACCGGCCTGGGGGGCGTTAATTTTATATGAGCGGGGAAACCCGCTC
>CAZPQS010000150.1:0-2621 GCA_964588765.1 uncultured Planctomycetales bacterium
AGCTAATTTTTTGCAATCAAGACAATACCATATAGGAATGCGGTGGCCCCACCATATCTGCCTGGATATACACCAGTCCTGGATATTCTCCATCCAGTTAAGATAAACCTTGGTCCAGCGTTTGGGATGGAATTTGATTCTACCTTTTTTCACTGCCTCAATTGCCGGCCTGGCTAAAACCCCCATTCTGACAAACCACTGCCTGGATAGGGTCGGTTCGACTAAGGTATTGCAACGATAGCAATGGCTTGCTGCCAGATTATGAGGCTCTATTTTTTCCAATAAGCCCTTATGCTTTAAATCCTCCAGGATAACCTCTCGGGCTTTAAATCTGTCCATATCTTTGTAATTACCTGCATTCTTGTTCAGGCGTCCGTCAGGATGCATAATGTTTACGAAATCAAGGCGGTGTTTTTTGCCCAGAATATAATCATTGGGGTCATGGGCAGGGGTTACTTTAACGGCACCCGTGCCAAATTTCTTATCCACCATATCATCCGCAATTATGTTTATCTGGCGATTAATCAAAGGTAAGATTAAAGTCTTTCCGATAAGTTTTTTGTATCGCTTATCTTTGGGGTTAACCGCTACTGCGGTATCGCCTAACATTGTCTCGGGCCGGGTAGTGGCAACCGTAACAGACTTATCAGGGGCATCTTTAAACGGATATCTTAAATAATACAGATTCCCCTGCAATTCCTGATGCGGCGCCTCCTCATCCGCAAGCGCGGTCTGGCACCTGGGACACCAGTTTATGACCTTATCGTCCTGATAAATCAGACCGCTTGGCTTTTTTCTCCAAAGAGTAACGAAAACTTCCCTGACTGCCCTGGAATATTCTTCATCCATAGTAAAGCGCGTTCTGGACCAGTCACAGGAAGCGCCCAATTTTTTAAGCTGGTGTATAATGGTTGAGCCGTATTGTTCCTTCCACTGCCAGACGCGCTCCAGAAATTTTTCTCTTCCTAAATCCTGCCTCTTTAAGCCCTGCTTGGCAATCTCTTTTTCCACCACATTCTGGGTAGCAATGCCCGCATGGTCAGTCCCCGGCATCCACAGAGTCTCCTCGCCCCGCATCCTGTGGTATCTGATGAGAATATCCTGGATGGTGTTGTTTAGCGCATGACCCATATGCAGGATTCCGGTAATATTGGGCGGGGGGATAACTATACAGAAGGGTTTTTTATCGGGGTCGGCCTGTGCCTTAAAATAACCCCCTTCTTCCCAAAATTTATACCATTTATCTTCGGCTTCTCTGGGATTGTAACGGGCGGGGATATCCATCTAGGTAATTCCATCCTTCAATAACTTATATTCGATAGAGTCGGACAAAGCCTGCCAGGACGCCTCAATGATATTCTCCGACACGCCGATTGTATTCCAGGTATCCTTTTCGTCCTGGGACTGAATAATGACCCGCGTTACCGCCGCAGTGCCTGCCTTCTCATCCAGTATGCGCACCTTGAAATCCGACAGATGCATCTTGGCCAGCGCGGGATAGAAATCCTTAAGCGCCTTTCGAAGCGCATTATCCAGGGCGTTCACCGGACCATCGCCGTCAGCCGCGGTATGCTCAATTTTGTTTTTCACCTTTAATTTAATGATTGCCTCTGAGGTAATCTTTTTATTCTTCTCCTTGTTTACCACCACGCGAAATCCCTGTAAATGGAAATACTCTCTTACCTTACCCAGCGCCTTTTTTAACAATAGTTCGAACGAGCCTTCGGCTGCCTCAAAATGATAGCCCTTTAATTCCAGGGACTGCAGCAGCTTATATATCTTTTTTGTCTTGGGGTCATCCTTGGTTAAATCCAGTTTCAGGTCTTTGGCGCGAATCAGGATACCGCTTTTCCCGGCTAATTCAGAAACCAGAATCCTGCGCCGGTTGCCGACCAATCCCGGATTTATATGCTCATAAGTTCGCGAATCCTTTATCATCGCATTTATATGCACGCCGCCTTTGTGCGCGAATGCCGAATCGCCCACGTAAGGTTGATTGTTCATATGCCTCATATTGCTAATCTCACTGACAAAATAAGAAACCTCGGTTAAGCTCTTTAGCTTCTCGTCAGAAATGCAGTCAAATCCCATTTTGAGTTTAAGATTGGCGATGATTGGCAGGAGGTCGGCGTTTCCGCAGCGTTCACCGTAGCCATTGATTGTGCCCTGAACCATATCACAACCCGCTTCCACCGCCATTAATGAATTGGCAACCGCTAAACCGGCGTCATTGTGACAGTGGATGCCTAATCCCGCACTAATCTTGGGTTTAATCTCTTGAATTACCCGGATAATCTTGCTAGGCAGCGTCCCTCCGTTGGTATCGCAGAGAACCAGCTGGCTTGCTCCTGCCTCCTGGGCTGCTTTAAGGCAATCAAGCGCATAATCGGGGTTTTCCTCATAGGCATCAAAGAAATGCTCGGCATCATAGAAAACAACTAATTTTTGCTTTACCAGAAACCCAACGCTGTCGGAAATCATCTTCAGGTTCTCCTGGGGCGTAGTGCGCAAGACACTCTTTACATGAAGAGCCCAGGTTTTACCAAAAAGCGTGGCGGTGTGGCTATCGCATTTCAAAAGTGCCTGCAAATTCTTATCCTTATCGGCGGCTATTCCTGCCC
>CAZPQS010000151.1:0-2621 GCA_964588765.1 uncultured Planctomycetales bacterium
CTGGTATAGCATTCACTGCACCCTAAACGCCCGATCCTCTTAAACTCCTGATAACTCAAACCGCAGTTTGAGCACTTAAGACCGGCTGCTTCAGCGGTCTCATCCGGTTTTCCAAATTCAGCCAGGCCTGCTAATAAATCGGCAAGGCCGAATTGCTGCTCCATTTGCATACTCTTTTTACTCGCGCACTCCTCGCAGAGATGCAATTCAGTCATCTGCTCGTCAATAATCTCGGTCAGATGCACTGTTGCCTGATTCTTACCGCAAATGTCACATAGCATTACTGCCTCCTCCTAATACCTTATTCCATCCACCTTTGTTCGCTTACGGAATTCTTTCATAAGGAGTTTGGTAATCTTGCCCGGCTTGCCGTTACCGATTAACCGGCCGTCAACGCGAACCACGGGTATCAGCTCAGCCGCTGTGCCGGTTAAAAACGTCTCGTCAGAAATATAAAGCTCATGACGGGTCAACACATGCTCGTGCGTGGGGATGGCCAATTTCCGGGCAATATCCAAAACTGTATCGCGGGTAATCCCTCGCAATGTGCCCATACATTGCGGAGGAGTATAAAGCTGTTGATTCTTCACAATAAAAAGATTATCTCCCGTACATTCGGCAATATAACCTAACGGGTCGAGCATAATTGCCTCTTGATAGCCGGCATTGATTGCCTCAATCTTGGCGAGAATATTATTTAAATAATTTAAGGATTTTACCTGGGGATTCAATGCCTCAGGGTGATTGCGAATGGTAGGGACAGTGATAATCTTGAGGCCCTTTTTATAAAGCCTTTCTATATCCGGATATAGAGCAATCTTATCGGCAATAATAACGATGGTGGCATGACCGGCGCATTTGCGCGGGTCAAGTCCCAAATCACCTTCTCCCCGCGTTACCACCAGGCGAACGTAAGCATTGTTCAGACGATTTGCCTTAAGCGTCTTGATTACCGCTTCAATAACTCCCTGTTTGGAAAGAGGAATCTTGAGCATTAAGCTGTGCGCCGACTCAAAAAGGCGCTCAATATGCTCTTTTAACTTAAATATCAGACGGTTATAAGAACGGATTCCTTCGAATACGCCGTCTCCATATAAAAGGCCGTGGTCAAAAACCGAAATCTTGGCATTCTCTTTGCTGTAGAATTTACCATTAATATAAACCTTCATCTTAAAACCTCCTAATTAAGCACTCCGTCTCTTAAATGATATACATTGTCAGCGACCTGAGCTAATTCTAAATTATGGGTTACCAAAACCACGGTCATTTGACGCATCCGGTTTATCTGCTTTACCAATCCGATTATCTGGCTGCCGGTGGCTGAATCCAAATTTCCGGTCGGCTCATCACAAAAGAGAAGGTCCGGTTCGTTAATCAAGGCCCGGGCAATTGCCAGGCGCTGCTGCTCGCCGCCGGATAATTGACTGGGAAAATACCCCATCCTGTCTTTTAACCCGGCGAGTTCAAGAAGCATCCGGGCATGCTCCCCGATATTCTTTTTCTTTTTTTTTATCAATCCCGGAAGTAAAACGTTTTCCAGAACATTAAATTCGGACAGAAGGTGATAGAACTGGAAAACAAAACCAATCCTTGTGTTTCTCAAATCCGCCAGTTCCCGGTCTGAAAGCGCATAAATCTCCTGACCGTCAAGAAAAACCTCGCCCTCGCTGGGTGAGTCCAGGCCGCCAAGAAGATGAATCAGCGTTGTCTTGCCTGCGCCGGAAGGCCCAAGGATGGCAATGAATCTGCCCTTTTCAATGCTCAGTTCGATGCCTTTCAAAACATGCAGCTTGTCTGCCCCGTGATTGTAGATTTTATGCAAGTTTTTTGCTTCCAACATACCGCCGCTCATAGGGACAGCCCTTCTGTCCTGGAATCCCTCATTCGTATCTAAGCGCCTCAACCGGCTCAAGCCTGCCGGCACGCAATGCCGGATAAATTGTCGATAAAACCGTAATTACCAATGCGGCAGCGATTATCAAGGCTACATCCGGCCAGAACGACAGAGATACAGGCAGATGGTCAAGATAATAAATATCAGCAGGCAATTTTACAAACTGATACCTCTTAAGCAAGAAACAAAGCAGCCACCCAACGGCAATACCCAGGCCGGTTCCCATAAAACCGATTACCAGGCCTTCATAGGTAAAGATCCTGCGGATTCGTTCTCGCGACATTCCAATGGCTTTGAGTATTCCGATATCCTTGGTCTTCTGCACAACCATCACAATCAGGGTACTAACGATATTAAAGGCTGCGACCAGGATAATCAAGCACAGGATAATAAACATAGTAATCTTCTCCAATTTCAGGGCGGCAAAGAAATTTTGATTCGCCTCCATCCAGGTCCTGACGAGATAGGAATGGCCCAGGATACCCTGAATCTTTTCCTTTACTGCCGGGGCTTGCTCGAGATTGCTCAATCTTACGGCTATTCCGGTTACATTACGAAGTCCGAGCATCTCTTTAACCTTATCAAGATGCAAAAAAATCAGCTCTGTATCATACTCATACATACCGGAACTAAATATACCCTTAACCATTAAATTATGGATTTTACGCGTAGATGTCTGCAGGGATAAGCCTTCATTTAAATACAGGCCTAAAAACCTGGCTAACTC
>CAZPQS010000152.1:0-2618 GCA_964588765.1 uncultured Planctomycetales bacterium
GGATTATAAAGTCGGCAATAGTCATTGGGGGGTTGCTTTCTGAGGGCATTGGTGATACAATAAGAATATCGCTTACCGAGCCGGCGGCCCTTGAGGTAAAGGCAGCCTTTTATATCTTAGAGGCGTTGGGTTTGACAAATCGCAGGCCGGAGATTATCAGCTGTCCTACCTGCGGTAGATGCGAAGTAGATTTAATTAAAATTGTCGGTGATTTAGAAGCGAAACTATCAACTGCGAACTATAAACTCTCAACCCGGCCAATGAAATTAGCCGTGATGGGCTGCGTAGTGAACGGCCCTGGCGAAGCCAGGCAAGCGGATTTGGGAGTCGCCTTTGGCAAAAAACAGGGGTTGTTGTTTAAGCGGGGAAAACCCCTAAGAAAGATTAGTTCTTGCGAATGTGTGGATGCATTACTCAAGGAGTTAGGCAGAATCAGTTAGATTAGACAATATGCTTTGGTCAGAAGCATTTATACCCACATTAAAAGAGATACCGCAGGAGGCGGAATCAACCGGCCATCAATTAATGCTGCGCGCCGGGCTTATACGGCAGCTTATCTCCGGAGTATATTCTTATTTGCCGTCCGGTTTCAGGGTCTTGGAGAGAATCGAGAATATAATCCGCCAGGAGATGAATGCCTGCGGAGCGCAGGAGCTCCTGCTCTCCGCGCTTCAGCCGCAGGAATTATGGGTAAATTCGGGTCGCGATAAAGAGATTGGCCAGGTTATGTTTCGATTTAACGACCGCCGCCAGAGAAAGCTGTGTCTGGGACCGACGCATGAAGAGGTGATTACCCAGTTGGTGAAGCAGAATATTTTTTCTTATCGGCAATTGCCCTTGGTTCTTTATCAAATCCAGGTTAAATTTCGCGATGAGATTCGTCCGCGCTTCGGGCTGGTGCGTTCCTGCGAATTTATAATGAAGGATGCTTACAGCTTTGACCGCAACCAGGCAGGTCTTAAGCAAAATTACGATAAGATGCTCAAGGCCTATCAGCGCATATTCAAAAGAATGGGCCTTGATTTTCTGGTTGTTGAGGCAGACCCGGGATTAATGGGGGGCAGTCTATCTCATGAATTTATGGTTCCGGCAAAAAGCGGCGAGGATATAGTTTTATACTGTCCGAATTGCCGGTCTGCCGCCAGTCAGGCCCAGGAGAGGAGTACCTGCGTTAAATGCAACAAGCCGGTGCAGAAATTGAACAATATCGAGGTCGGACACATTTTTCAATTGGGCACTAAATACAGTAAAATTTTCCAGGCAGATATTCTCAATCAAGACGGCAGCCAGAGCCCGGTTGTTATGGGCTGTTACGGTATCGGCGTCTCGCGCTTAATACCGGCGATAATCGAGCAAAATAACGACAAAAATGGAATCATCTGGCCCTGGGGAGTCGCTCCTTTCGAAATCATCGTGCTGCCTCTTGAAGTCGGCAACAAAAAGATTCATACGGCCGCCCTCAGTGTGTATAATAGTCTGAAACAGGCAGGCTTTTGCGTTCTTTTTGATAACCGCGATGAACGGGCAGGGGTTAAATTTAAAGATGCCGATTTAATCGGCATTCCCCTGCAGGTGATTTTTGGGGAGAGGTTTATTAAACAGAACAAGATAGAGTTAAAGGTGCGCCGTAACGATAAAAGGATTATCACGGACCGCAGGAAGCTGTCGGGGGAGATTAACAGATATATCAAGAAGAATGTTCGATAGATATGCGCTGCAGGAGAAACTAAAGACAATAATCGCCGGTTACCTTAAGGAAGAGAATATTCTCCTGGTAGATTTTAGCCTTAAACCCCGGGGCAGAAAACTGCTTCTGCGCATTCTGGCCGATGAGCCCGGCGGAGGAATCACCATCGATAAATGTTCTTATTTAAATAACGCAATAAGCCAACTTTTGGATACGGAGAATTTAATCCAGGGCAGTTATATCCTGGAGGTTTCCTCCCCTGGCATAGACAGGCCTTTACTGAGCCGGGAAGATTTTGCCCGCTGCCTTAATCGCAGGGTAAGGATATTGTTCAATCAATGCCAGGATGGGAAGTATGAAATCTCGGGAGTAATTACCCTGATTACCGAGACGGGATTGGATTTGGAGTCGGGAGGAAAGATTCAGCACATATCATTCGACCAAATCAGGAAAGCCAAGCAGGTTATATAATCCTGGCTGCAGCCAGGCCAGTGAGGAACTGATGAGCGAAGAGATTTTAGCCATATTGGAACAAATCGAGAGAGAAAAAGGGATAAAGAAAGAGATACTCATTCAGGCGGTGGAGAGCGCGCTTTTATCTGCCGCCAAAAAGGTAATGAATCTTAAGCCCGAGCAGGAACTGAAAGTGGAAATGAACCGCACAAACGGCAAGATTAAGGCAACCTGCGACGGCCGTGCGGTTACCTCCATAGATTTTGGCCGGATTGCCGCGCAAACTGCCAAGCAGGTAATTATGCAAAAGATACGCGAGGCAGAAAAGGAGGTCATCTTTACCGAATTTCACGGCAAGGTCGGAGATATCGTCAGCGGAACGGTCTATCGTTTCGATAAGGGCAATATCATCGTAGACCTCCTGGGCAGGGCGGAGGGGATTTTAACCCGTCGCGAACAGTCTCCCCGTGAGCAATTT
>CAZPQS010000153.1:0-2584 GCA_964588765.1 uncultured Planctomycetales bacterium
AAATATGTCGGGCATACCTACTGGAAGCCGTTTATGGAGATTGTTACCTCGCGCGGCTGCCCGCATGCCTGCACATTTTGTTATGAGTGGAGCGAGCACGACCCCCGGGCGTTGAAGCATTTTCTCAAATGGCGCGCCAAGTCAGCCAAGCGCGTAGTCGACGAAGTAGAGCTGCTGGAGAAGAAATTCGGCGTGCAGGTTATCGTTATTCAGGAGGACAACTTTAATGTCAACGGAAGAAGGGCAAGAGAGTTCTGCGAGGAGAAATTGAGGCGAGGTCTTAAGATGAAATGGGTGAGTCTGGGTTGCGCCAGCGACTGGGTAAGAGCAGAAAAGGATATCCCCTTAATGAAAGAAGCGGGAATGTTTATGGGGGTTTTTGGCATAGAGGTAGCCAGCGACCGGGAATTAAGAAAACTCGCCAAAGGCATAAACATCGAACAGATATATAAGACTATTGAAATCTTGCGCAGAAACGATATTGCCATTGTGGGCGACATAATGATAGGGTTCGATTATGATTCGGAGCAGATTATCAAACAAAGATTAGCCTTTGCGGACAAGGTAGACCCTGATATACTCTGGGTTGGATATCTGACGCCTCCCCCGGGTTCGCCACATTGGGAAGATGCCATAAAACAAGGATGGGTTAATCCCGACAACGTTGATATTTTGAAATGGGATTTTTTACACCCGGTAGTCCCCACAAAGCATCTTTCCATTGAAGATTTAGGAAGGCTGGGTGCCTGGTGCATGCGGGAATTTTACAGCAAGCCGGGAAGGATCCACCGCATATTAGAAAGCAATTTCGACCCTCTGGCTAAGCTCTGTTTCCAGGACGTAATGAGTAACGTTCCGCAATGGGAAGCCGGGGCAGTTGAGGGCAAGCTCCACGTTTAGGAAATGAGTAAAATTTGCGATGCTCATAATCATTGGATGCCGCTTGAGGTTGCCGCAAACACCGCCTTTTTTAAAACCGGCTGGTCCGATATCAACCTGTTGCTGAAAACACTGGATGACTCCGGAGTAGAAAAGGCGGTTTTGCTTTATCCCAATTCCGATGCCCACTTGAATATGGGGGGATGGACAAAGCTATGCAAGGTTTACAATGAAGGAATCGCCAGAACCGTAAGGCAGCATCCGGATAGACTTATCGGCGCGGGTATTCTGCCCGTAGATAAACCCCGGGATATGGTAAGCGAGGTTGAGAGGATAAAACAGATGGGATTATCGTGTCTATCTTTAGCCTCCAGCTTTGAAGGAAGATATCTGGATGATGAGGCCTTTTTACCGGTATTGGAGGAGGCAGAAAAAGAAAGGCTGCCCGTTTTTGTGCATTCTCAGATTATTAATCCCATAGGCTTTGAGAGGGTAAGAGACCCTCTGTTGATGCCGGTGGTAGAGTATCTTTTTGACATTACTATGTGCGCAGGCAGGATGATGATGTCCGGTATATTCAATAAATTTAATAAGCTGAAGGTTGTGTTTGCTCATTTCGCCGGTGTGTTGCCGTTTTTGGCTGACCGCTTTGATTCGACTTATTCCATGCTGCGCTCAAGGCAGATTGTCAGGGATTTGGGCGGAATGCCGTCCGCTATTTTAAAAAATATTTTTGTAGACACCAGCGGGGTAAAGTCAAGCTCGATGCTGGGTATGGCACTGGAGTTTTTCGGACCTGACAGAATATTATGGGGCTCTGATTTTCCTGCCAAAAAAAATCTGGCAGAAGGCATAGACGCGGTTTCAAGCTTAAGCATAAAACAAGCAGAAAAAACAAGAATTCTTGGCGGGAATCTGATAGAATTGCTTGAGGGGGGAGAATAAAAATGCCTATGCGCAGACCCATTCATCTGACAGGAAAGGATTTGGCAGGTATGGTTCAGTTGCGCCCGCAGGATATAGCTAGATATGTAGTTATGCCCGGAACCCCGGACAGGCTCCAGGCTTTGATTAAGAAGATAGAAAACCCGCTTAAGAACTTTTCTTTTATGGAACATACTATGTTTACCGGTGGATACGAAGGTATAAAGGTTACTGCCATGAACGCAGGTATGTTCTCGGCCAATACAGCGATTACTACCGAGATTGTCTGTAATGTCCAGGCAGAAAACCTGATTCGTTTGGGCTCTTGCGGCGCCCTGCGCGAGGATATAAGGGTGGGAGATTTAATTCTGGCAGAGGGTTCTATAAGAGGCGACGGGGTTACGCCGTATTATGTTGACGATAAATTCAAGACAATACCAGATACAGGTCTTAATGAAGCGCTGGAAAAAGCAGCGAATAAGCTGGGCGTCAAGTTACATAAGGGTAAGGTTTGGTCAACAGATGCTCTTTTAAGGGAGACCAGGGAGTTGGTTGAGCAGAAGGCCAAGGCAGGAGCGATTGCCGTGGATATGGTAACCTCCGCGCTTTTAACCATTGCTCAGGTTTATAAGGTAAAGGCAGCCTCAATCCTCGCTGTCAGCGATAATGTAATCACCGGCGAAATGGGGTTTACCAATCCGGCTTACTATATAGCGCAGAGTACGATGATTAATCTGGCTTTAGAGGCAATTAAGATATTGGAGAAAAAATGAGAGAATCT
>CAZPQS010000154.1:0-2553 GCA_964588765.1 uncultured Planctomycetales bacterium
GGGTAGGTTTATCAGTGTCAGGTGCAGTTGATGGACAGCCGCAGCCAAGCAAGGAACTAATGAGGAAGATTATTAATACTACAACTGCAGAAACAGTCTTCTGCCAGGCTCTTGGCGGGGCTAAGCCTGTATGTTCTTTGCGTCCGCCCTTCTTAATGGCCTGCAGCACATACTTAATTACAAAACCTAAACCTAAACCAGCCAAGACAACTCCTGCTGCTATTGTTGCTATTATGCCTAAATTGCTCAATGAAGGTGCTGTCAGAGCAACATCAGCGGTTCCAAACAATCCAGTAAATCTGCCTAAGCCTAACCCAATCCCAACCGGCAGAAGCAGACCTAAGGTTGTATTATCTTTTAGTTGATTGACAATAGAACTGTGCTTATTTTCTTCGCCTCTACGCTCTTTCTTAATCTGGACAAGAATCTGTTTTCCGTCTATTATCTGCTCATCAATCTCCTCTTTCCAAACTTTTGGTATGTCCTTGATTGATTTTATTATACTTCTGCTTCTAATATATTTAGGCACTTCAAGAGTCAAGGCATAATATACTATCGGATCTCCCGTGCCTTTTCCTTCTGGCGGAGAATATAAGTGGGTAATATTTATGCCTTTTTTAAACAGGGTATCACAAATAAAATAGGTCAAACCCCTTACATTAGGGCAGACAATTGTAAGTTCTATCTTACGGCAGTTTGCGCGCAGAGCGGCTAACTCCTGTGCAGATTCAGGAGTAGTTTTCTCTAGTCTCATGATTTGTAACCCTTCTGAAAACTCACCAAATTTACCATCTTTAGCCACATCTTCTTTTGATTCTAAAATGATTTCGGCCTCACTATCTGCAAGAGTTTCCAAGCTCATTCTACCGGTAAATGGGATGCCTAATTCTTTAAAAATCTTAGCGACATCCCTCATTAATCCCAGTCTATCTGTACAAATAAGTCTAACTTGGCTCACGTCCTCTTCTGCAATATATCTATACTCAAAAACAAAGGACGAAGATTTACCGGGTCCGACTTTCTGCACTGTCGCAGAATCATCAGACTCAGAAGGCTCTATAAGGTATTGGACTATTTCTGGTTTGTTCTCCCTGCCTCTCGTCTTATTATAAGGCAGAGGGGTGATTCTTTTATCTTGTAAGAAGTTTGTCAGCTTGTTTATCTTTGCCCTTTCGCTAGCTTCTTCATGTGAAATTATTTCCCTAATTTTGTTAGTAATTTCTTCGCCGGCCACAACTTTATCGCTTACTAACTTATTAAACAAATTACTTCCTATTTGCTTACAATTTTCTAAAACGTAACCTATAATATCCTGGGCTATTGCCTTGGTTTCTTCTTTTTTGATTAATTTAACTCTGACTATTTCTGAAGCCATCCGGCCGGCTTCTTCGTCAATATCTTGTGCAGTGCCTTTTCCTTCAAACGAGAGGGCAGCTGCTTCATGGATAATAGACTTTATGAGCTCTGATTCAGGGTGGTTGTTTTTAGAAATTATGATGATATAACCTTGTCCGTCTATTCTTATATTTAAAGCAAATACTATTATGTTATGTTCCACCTCAAATCTTTGTATTGCTCTTACTAACGCAGATGGAGCACGTATAATCCTGTCACCCTTCAAAGACTTATATATGCCTATAGCATCATCTATATCCTCTAATAAACCGAGGACTCTCGTTTTTAAATTTGTATCGCGTTTGCTCTCCAGAAGGCCTCGAATTGTATCTTTATGTTTTTCAACATAACCATTAACAATATTGTTAAGTTCTGCCTCAAGCTCTGCTCGTTTCTCTTTAGGGATATTCCCTTCCATGCGAGCTAGGTCAGTTAAGTTTTGTAATTCTTCTTTGGTCTGGATGTAGTTAAGTGTGGAGAGCTCTTCACCTGAGAGGTAATTTAATCCAGAACCGCCCATTGTAGAAATAAGGTCAAATAATATTTCTGCTTCTTCTTCGCCTAATCTTACCTTTATGGCAGTTACGCCGTCTCCGCCTAAGCCAATAAGCACGACCTGAGGATTATTCCTCTTGTATTCAGCCACCATATCTACTACCTTGTTGGTACCCTGGGCAAACTGTTCGTTTTCATTTAGGCCGGCTGTGCCGTTTATGATAATAGTGTTTACGCCTGATAAGGCAGAGCTTAATATATTCTGGACATCCTCTGGGTCAACATCCAAGATTATCCAGCCCGCGGGCACACTATCTACGGCAAAGGTAGCCGCTTCAACCTTCATTTGGCTATCTTTCTTTAAGGAGTTAATAAAATCATCTTCCTTTATGCCTTCTGGCAGTTTTGCCGCAATTACCTTTGTCGGAAGGATAAGCTCGACATTATATTTTTCTGCCAATTGCCTAATCTCCTGGGCTATATCTTCATTATTAATGAACGGTATAGCCATCTTGCCCAATACTGCTACCTTGTCCGTAATTTTATTTACAATGAAGCTCTTGATGACCTCAAGCTTACCTTCAAGCTTTGCACCCTGCATAATGGCTAAGACAGGTCTCTTGGGATTGGTGGCTAAATTATAAAGGCCGGTTAACTCCATCT
>CAZPQS010000155.1:0-2495 GCA_964588765.1 uncultured Planctomycetales bacterium
TGGGGCAAGCCGCGTAATTAAGGTTTTGAAGCAAGCCACGCATCTGGCTTACTCAGAGGGAGGATGTGTGGTATTTATTGATGAGCTTGATGCCGTGGGAGCGCGCCGTGCCACAGACAGGGGCTTTGGCGGACAAACAGAATCCAATACCACGCTGAATCAACTGCTTGTGGAGATGGATGGGCTTAAGGAGAAGGATTACAATATTGTGGTAATGGGCGCAACCAATGCCCCGGAGTCCTTCCTCGATGCAGCCCTGTTAAGAGCGGGTAGATTTGACCGGAAAATCTACGTAGATTTACCCAATTTAGAAGAAAGGGAAAAATTATTCGGTTATTATTTAAAAGAGGTAAAATATGACCCTTCTCTTGAAATTCCCCGTCTAGCCAGGCTTACTGTCGGCCATAGCCCTGCGGATATCGCTAATCTGGTAAGAGAGGCAGCCCTGATTGCTGTACGCAATAAAAAGGAAGCAATAACGCTAAGGGAAATCACCGAAGCCCTGGATAGGGTAGAGATGGGGATAAAACACAAAAGGGTATTCAGCCAGGAAGAAAGAAAAAAGGTTGCCTACCACGAAGCAGGACACGCGATAGTGATGTATATCTTACATCCCACTGCCGACGTATTTAAGGCTTCCATTGCCTCTCGCGGGGAAGCATTGGGGATGGTCGTCTCTCACCCCAGGGAAGAAATGCATATTCGCACAAAGGAAGAAATACTGGGGATAATAAAGTATTGCCTCGGCTCTTATGTTGCCGAGAAGTTAAAGTTTGGCACAACCACAACCGGAGTCTCGCAAGACTTCAAACACGCAATGAGCTATGCCCATCAAATGGTCTGGAATTACGGAATGGGTAAATCCGGCTTTGTCGGCGATTATAGTATCCTGGAAAGCGGCCTGGACCAAACAAGGGGATTTCATTCTCTTCAGAATGTGTCTTTTCTTTCCGAGAAATTAAAAGAGCAATTAAATCAGGAAACCCAGGATATTCTTCAGGGGTGCTTAAAAGAAGTGGAAGGCTTACTCAAAAAAGAATCCAATCTCCTTGATAAGTTCGCCCAAGAGCTGCTTACCAAAGAGGAACTTAATTACGACGAAATCGAGGCTATATTTGGAGAATATGGTCTCAAGCGGCCTGCAAATCAAGGATGACCCCATCCAACCCACCACGCCTTAAAAACCCAAAATCCTGTTTAACGATACTCTCCAGCTTGCTGATTGTTATATTAATTTCCGGCTGCGGATTAAATGAAGAAGAGCAATTATATTCCAGGAGTATTGCCGAAGGAAAATTTATCCAAATCTGTAAGGATGAGTATAACTTAGACGTAAATACCAAATTCGCCGGAAATACCCTCTGGATATATATACCTTATCAGCGTGATATATTGACTTTCAAGGCAACCGACTCTCCACAGATGAGCAAGTTCGCCGTTCCATTCGTTAAGGGGAGCCTTGCCGAAGAAAGATTTTACTTTGAATATCATATTATACCTATGGTTAAACCGGAAGAACACAAAGGCTATACCACTGATTTTTCCGAGAAAGTAACTGAGGATTTCTATCATTTATTAAATGTAATTTACAGGGTATACTTCAATGCCCAACAGCAGCCTGAATTTTACGTTATAGTAATGGCGGACATAGTTAACGGCGTGGAATTTATGCGCACCATCTATAATGAGGACCTGAAGAAGATTTTCAACCACGTCATCACCACAGAGGAATATTCCAGGAGAATCCTGCAGGATATAAACGGCAGCCCGGAGATTATAAATGACAGGATTGGCAAGCACTTAACCTATCGGCAGATAAATCTGGGGCAGTTTTTAGCAGAGCAGATTGTTCAACGCATACGCTTCAAATTTCTTAGTGCGGATTTTAAATTACAGGGGACAATCCAAGAGGAGATTTTGAGGATAATTTCCTATTGTTTGCATACTTATGAATTCCGGGGCTTCTTAATGGTAAGCTTAAAGGATTTATCAACCGGGGCTGAAACCACAAAATCCCGCCTGAGCTTATTAGAAGAGATTAAAGAATTCTAACCTTCCTTCCCTCTACCCTTAACCTTCCCTCTATAAATAACCTGACTGCCTCAGGATATAGCTTGTGTTCTATTTTATGAATCCTTGCTTCTAAAGATTCCAGGGTATCATTCTCGTTTATTTTAACCGGCGCCTGCAAAATTATCGGGCCGTGGTCCATCTCTTCATCAACGAAATGCACGCTGACCCCCGTTATCTTAACCCCGTAGTTGTAGGCATCTTCTATTCCCTGCGTTCCCTTAAATGAAGGCAGGAGCGCCGGATGGATGTTGAGGATTTTAAACTTAAATCTCTGGATAAGCTCCGGACCAAGCATACGCATAAAACCGGCGAGAACAATCAAATCAATTTTTGCTTCCTCCAGGCGCTGAATAATCCTATCCTCAAAATCCCTCTTACTGGCAAAGTCCTTTCGCTTAATCAAAAACACCTCTACCCCTGCC
>CAZPQS010000156.1:0-2459 GCA_964588765.1 uncultured Planctomycetales bacterium
CAGAAGCAGGGTATGCCCTGTATCTATTTTGTGTTCAGTAGAAAAAGGGCCGAAGACTTAGCCTTTGAGCTGTACAGCTTTGATTTTCTAAACCAGGACGAAAAGGCACAGATTATCGCTATGTTTAATCAGCTCTGCCAGCGCTTTGATTTAGTAAACGAGGAAAGCGCCAACCGCATATTTTATCTTATACAAAGAGGGATTGCCTATCACCACGCCGGGATGCTGCCCACGTTAAAAGAGGTAATTGAGCAGTTGTTTACCAGCCGGCTGTTGAAGGTCATCTTTACTACCGAGACCTTTGCCCTGGGTATAAATATGCCGGCGAGGAGCGTTGTATTCGATAATTTAAGGAAATACTATGGGCGCTATGTGCGCATATTAAAGGTGCGCGATTTTTATCAGATGGCCGGACGCGCAGGAAGGCGGGGAATGGATAAGATTGGCTTTGTTTATTGCCGGGTTAATCCGCGGTTCATAAATCCCGACCAGGTAAAACAGATAGTTACCGGACAGCCGGAACCTGCCAGGAGCCAGTTTAACACCTCCTATGCTACCCTGCTTAATCTCTATCAGCGTTATAAAGAGACGGTCTTGGAAATCTATCCCTTGACCCTGCATCATTTTCAAGCGCGAAAGCACGAGAAAAGAGAGGCATTAAGGCTTATGCAGGCAAAACTGAAACTCCTAAAGGATTTAAATTATATCAAAGATTCTGCGCTTACCCAAAAGGGGCTTTTTGCCAGCTCGATATATGGCTATGAATTGGTTCTCTCTGAACTGAATGAAACGGGGCTATTGGAGGAATTAGACGAGTTTGCTTTGGGTATTCTCTGTGTGGCAGCGGTATTCGAACCCAGGAAGAACCAGCACTCAAGCGGGCACCTGCCTAAGAATGCCCGCTTTTTACAGGAACCCTGCGAGGAGATTTATGCCGCAATAAAAGAGAAGGAAAGAAGCTATCGCATCTACCCGGTGAGTAAAAGACCTTATTTTCATCTTGCCCAGACAACTCAGGCCTGGCTTTCGGGAACCAGATTTTCCAAACTCAGCCGGATAACCGATACCGATGAGGGTGAGCTTATCCGCTATTTTCGTATGGCAGTGCAGATTTTAAGAGAGATTAATTCCTCCCACTCGACCTCGCCCGACCTTAAGAGGAAAACAGCCGAGGTCATCCGCATTACCAACCGCGATATCGTGGACGCCGAAAAACAACTCCGCAGCTAAAAAGGAACTGCTGTTTATTTTACAAATTTATTATACAACCAGGCTATCAAAATCCCGCCGATACCTGCATCTACAAATCCCCAAATCGCTCCGACTATACTTCCCAATATCGTTGAATCATAGCCGATATACACCGTTGAAAGCAATAACACCCACGAGGTGCAGTAATTAAATATCATAGAGGTAAGGCCCATTAACAATACCATTGCGCCCCAAATGATGCCCAACGAAAGACCCAGCGCCTTAATACTTAACTTACCCATTATCCCACCTCCTTTTGCTTATTCTACCCCAAACAAAAACCCTCTGCAACATATTTATCGCAGAGGATTTAATGAAAAAGAGGTAGATTCTTTAAGGTCACAAAATGTGACCTTAACCTAAGCCGGTTGAGCCAAAGAAACGCATCGGCTTTCATACTTAGCAAGCCCTGAGGCTGGTCGCAATTCGTGGTCACATCTATCTGGTTATGTTTACTATCTTATATTTTAAAATCCCCGCAGGAATCTCAATCTCAACCACTTCGTCTTTCTTATGCCCTAATAAGCCCTTACCTACCGGAGAAGCCACGGAAATCTTGCCCTGGTCATAATCTGCCTCTTCCTCTGATACCAGCATATATTTAATCTCTTCCCCTGAATTCAAATCCTTTAACCGAACAGTTGCCCCTATTAATGCCTCATCCTTAGGGATATTTTCATCGTCAATAATGCGGACACGTTGAAGCTTGCTTTCTATTTCAACAATCCTTCTCTCATTTGCTGCCTGTGCCTCTTTGGCGGCATCATACTCGGCATTCTCGCTGATATCTCCGTGCTCCCTGGCTTTCTTAATTTCCCCGGATATCTTCCTGCGCACCTTAGTCCTCAGATATTCAAACTCTTCACGCATCTTCTCATAACCTTCGCGCGTCAGATAAACATCCTGCAAACCCATTTATCTACCTCCGTGTTATATCCAAAACAAAAGCCCTATATGATATAGTATATCACATAGAGCCCCGAATTCCCAGCTTCACTCTTCGCGTCTGACTTCAGCTTACTTTCTTTGCCTTGGCTAAAATCCCCATTCGCTCCAAAAGCGACAGATTCACTTAGACTTCAGATAATCCTCGATAATCTGCTTGTGGTCAAAGGCAAGGGTGTATTTCGAGAGGTCCTTTATCTTTACAACATTCAAATCCGCCGCATCGCTATCTGCTTTGGGCTTACCCTTACCCTTGGCAATAT
>CAZPQS010000157.1:0-2436 GCA_964588765.1 uncultured Planctomycetales bacterium
GAATAACCCTTCTAATTCCTTCCAGGGTGATGCTTTTAAATCAAATCCCTGTTCTTTGAGTGTGTTTATAAACAGCCGATAATAATCAACCCATTTCTCCTCATCTAAATCTCTCTTTAATCTACCTAAAATCTCAGCTGCCTTTTCTCTAACAAAGGTTATTTCTTTCGTCCTGATAAGATTATCTATTTCATCATAAAACTTCTTGATATATCTTTGTATCTCGTCTAATTTTTCTGGGTCTTTATTTTCTACTGCCAATAACTGTGAGTAAATCTTTGATTTATTATTTAATGGATTCTCGCAGGCAAGCCCTATCTCTTCTATAGACCCAAGCCGCTGATTGAGTAAATTATGGACTTCATCATCCTGTGCTAAGTCTAAGAGTGCCTTACCAAGGTCAGGCGCTCCGGGGAAATTAAAGAGTAGGGAAAACAACAGCCAACTCCTACCATCATCTACTGCCCCTGGCAGGAATATCGGTTTAATCTTGCCATTGGTAAATTGCCTAAGAAACTTTACATATGCACCTGCCGGGCCTCTCCCTCCCCTTAAGCCGACAAGAGTGAATTCTTCCCAGCCATTTCTTGTCTCTTCTTCATTGAATCTAAATAGCCGATTATAGACCTGATTGGCTTTCCCCTTTCTTGAATCTTCATTCAGCGCTGCCTCTAATATATAGAGGATGCTCTCTGGTTCTTTAATGATGGAATCATCCTCTAAGTATTCCTGCAGTTCATCCAAGCTGGAAATATCTGTTAACCACTTAACATTTGAGCTGTTATCTAAGAAATAGGGAGGTCTGTTTTGGCTGTCCAGAGTATTGACGGCATCTTTTATCCTTCGGAAAAGCGCTTGTTTATCTCGAGGCGGAGATTGGCCTGACCAAATAAGCTTACTGCCATTTTTAAACTGGCGAAGTCGGCCATTGGCATCTACTCCAAGCCTAGCTAACTTTAAGGCATAGAGCTGTAAGACTATCCTGGCCATCACCTGAGAATCATACTTTCCGATTATCCGCTCATCTCTCTGTTCCTTCTCATTATGCCTTAAGCCTAAGTTCTCGGTCTTGTTGGTATCTCCTCCCTTGACCTTATTATTTACGATGATATCTGGATAGCTGCCTCCTATACCTTCAATCTTAACCAAGGGAACTTTTCTTTCGGTAAGTTTTGCTTCAGCATCCTGTATGAATTCTTTGATATCCTCGTCTCGGGTGTGTACATTATATTGAATATTGACTAATTTATCCCTTATATCTTTAAATTCTTTCTCTTCTTCTTTGGGAAGATTAGCTAAGGTAATTGCTACCTGACATAACTTAC
Organism: uncultured Planctomycetales bacterium; assembly: GCA_964588765.1. Classification (GTDB taxonomy): domain Bacteria; phylum Omnitrophota; class Gorgyraeia; order Gygaellales; family JAHJCI01; genus CAZPQS01. The sequence continues at coordinate 1,326 of CAZPQS010000157.1, forward strand.
CTAACAGAGCGAGTAATTCCTTATGCTCTCTTGCCTCGGTAAACTCCCCTATTCTTACACGATGGTCTTTTAGAAAAACAAGCCTGCCCCGGGAATCATAGCCGCCTGTCCTTATATTTGAACCGCCGATGTCAAACCCGATACAGTTTGCCTTAGGACTCTTAAGGTGATTTAGCTTCTGAGCCTCCTGTTTTACTGTCTTTTTACTTAGCATCTCCTTTTCTATTCTTCTAATCTCGGCTTCTTCCGCCCTCCTTATCTTAAAGGAAAGCTCGTTAAATTGCTTTTCGTATACTAATTCTCCGTAGTGTATCCAGGCAAAACTTCTGACAATATGCGAATACTCTTCATCTGGATTCATAAACTTCTCAATTGCACCGTCAATAACCTTTTCTATCTGCTCAGAGCTTTTTTTATCGGGATAGATGAGGACCTCTTTGGCATTGAGTTTGTAGAGCAGGGAATATATGTTAGCCGCCAGTTCCAGGGAAAGACGATTGTATTCCTTATCCGGTTCAGCAGATTTCTGCGGCAGGATTCTAAACCTAAATCTGCGCTTACCTTCATCAAGTACCAAGATTACATTTACCCAAATATCTGATTTTCCCTGCAATCTCTTCAGGGCTTCCTTAATATATTCCTCCCTCCCAAGAATACCCTTTCCAATCACACAGGCACCAGCCTCTTTCAACTCCTCTTGCTGTGCTTCTGTAAGATTAGGATCTACAGCAACCACTTGTAAGCGTACCTGTGTTTGAGCCTCTGAATGCAACTGTTTTAAATACTCAAGTGCTGCCCTGTCATTGCCCACATATACCTCATCACCAACAAAGGTGATATCACGATACCCCTCTGAAATCAGATGCTTAATTGCTCGTTGCTTATTAATTACCGACCCATCTAAATCTACTAAGTTAATGTCTATTGAGGTTCCACCCGTTGCCGTTGGGATAGCCCCACGCTGGTTATCCTTTGGAAGCGAACCCATGCCCTTCTTACTCAACTGCTCCTGTAATACTTGGGCAATACGAATGCGGGTCTCTTTGGGACTTTTCTCCTTGCCGTAAGGCTTAACCGATGCTTTGGTATACACTCGCCCGCGCCCTGGCAC
>CAZPQS010000158.1:0-2395 GCA_964588765.1 uncultured Planctomycetales bacterium
AAGATACAGGGCCTGGAGTTGAATATCCTTGTTTGCTAAATCCGGCATATATTTCCTTAGAGCCTCCTTAGAGCCCTGATAGTCCTGTTTCTGAAAAAGACCGAGTGCTAAACTATAAATAGATTGGGTTTTAAGCTTTGAATCAGGAAAATTGAGCAACAGCGTCCTGAAGGCTAAAATTGCCTCGTCATACCGAGATGACCGCAGGCAGGCAAGGCCCAATTGATACTGAATATAATCTACATAGAAGCTGTCCGGGTAATCATTTAAGATTTGATCATAAACCTGGATTGCTTTCTGATAATCCTCGGCATCCTGATAGGTATCTCCCACCTGACACATCGACGCTACCTTAATAATCTCATCCGAGGCAAAGGAAGCTGCTTTTTGGAATTCAGTTATTGCTTCGCGAAACTCACCATTTTTTAAAAAAGCCCAGGCCAATCCATAATATAACTTATCTAATAATTGAGAAGGTAATCCTGCCGTGACTTGTTTGGCCTCTTGATAAACGGCAATGGCTTGGGGGTATTGCTCTAAATTGTAAAGCATCTGGGCCTGGCCAAGATAGGCCTGTATCTTTGTATCGGAATCGGCGGCTATTTTTTGCAACTCCCGCCAGATAACCTGAGCAGCTGCGTAATCCTCTATCTCGGTAAACAAATTAGCCTTAGCCAAAAGCAGCGCCTCTTTTTCTTTATCGGTTAAATCATCGGTATTTATAATTTTGAGCGAATCTTGAGCTTTAGCATAATCTTTCAATTTAAGATAACACCAGGCAAGGCCCAGTTGGGACATGGCAATTGTCTTCTGACCGGGAGGATTCCTTAAGACTGCCTGGTAAGCTGCGATTGCGTCTTGATAGTCATTAAGATAAAAGTTACACTCGGCTAATAAGAAATGAATTGAACCGGTATAGATAGTATCCTTAGGATATTTTTTCTGGAAAGAAAAGATTCCTTCCTTTAATTTCCCGTAATTCTTTAGATTATACAGACACTCTAAATTCTTGAACTGCGCATCCCGGCTGAGAGATTGGTCGGGAAAATCACTGATTACCTTGGTAAAATCCTTGATTGCTTGCGAATATTTGCCTAACTCAAATAAACACCAGCCGCGCGAATAATAGGCGTGAGCAAGAAGGTCAGATTGGGGGAATTCTTCGATAATCCTTTCATAAAACGAGATGGCGCGCCTCTGGTCCTTGCCGCGAAAATATACCTCTCCAGTCCAGTAAAGAATTGCGTCTTTAAAATCTGAGGTCTTGGGGTCAGAGGATAGCTTTTCTAACTGGGCAAGGGCAGCAATAAATTTATTCTGTTGAAAATAACATTGGGCAATATAGAGATTCGCTTCGGCTATCTTCTGGCTCTGAGGAAAGTTGGTTATGAAGTGCCGAAAAAGATTCAGGGCAACTTCATAAAAACCGTCTTCGTAGGCCTTCTTTGCTACGTAGAGGGCTTCTTCTTCCCGGCTGACCGGCTGAGCAGACAACAGGGAAGGAAGAAGAAAGATTATTACGAATAAAATGGCTGCCTTCTTCATATTCAATGAGCACATCACTTAGCGAACGAAGTGAAGCTAAGTGATAAGTGCGAATTGAACCCAGCACTAATTTTCTTATTAAAATTCAGAGCTAAAAATTAGTGCTGGGTAAGTTCGACCAAACGACTTATGTTCGCTATCCACTCCATAAGTCGTGGTCTCACTTATCTTAACATTATTAGCCGACTATTTCAATATCTTCTTCAAAAACTGAGCGGTATAAGAATCTTCCTTAACTATCTCCTCGGGACTGCCGCAGGCAACAACCCTGCCGCCTGCGTCTCCTCCCTCCGGACCCAAATCAATAATATAATCGGCGCACTTGATTACCTCCAGGTTATGCTCAATAACAATCACGGTATTGCCCTTATCCACCAACCGCTGCAATACCGACAGCAGCTTCTGGACGTCGGCAAAGTGCAAACCTGTAGTCGGCTCATCCAGAATATACAGTGTCTGACCGGTTGCGCGCCGGCTTAATTCCGAAGATAGTTTTACCCGCTGCGCCTCGCCGCCGGAAAGCGTGGTCGCTGACTGACCCAGCTGAATATAACCCAGACCTACCTCGGCCAGACATTGCAGAATATTTTTTATCCTGGGTATGTCATAGAATAAACCGGCTGCTTCCTCTACGGTCATCTCCAAAACCTCGGCAATAGATTTGCCTTTATACTTAACCTCCAGGGTTTGCTCGTTAAAGCGCCGGCCCTTGCAGATGTCGCAGGGCACATAGACATCGGGCAGAAAATGCATCTCGATTTTCTTTATACCATCCCCCTGACAGGCTTCGCATCGTCCCCCTTTGACATTAAAAGAAAATCTGCCCGGTTTAAATCCCCGCATCCGCGCC
>CAZPQS010000159.1:0-2373 GCA_964588765.1 uncultured Planctomycetales bacterium
GTTTTTAAGTCATCGTTTAATACCTGAAGGAGTGTGCGCGTCTTTTTGGGAGCGGGGATGGTAAGCAGGCCCGAAGGTTTATTCACCACCAGAAGCCATCGGTCCTCATAAACAATGGGTATTGCCATCGCTCATTATTGCTTATTCTAAAGTTTAATTGGAAGAAAATTTCTATCTATCGATGATTATACCCTATCTTGACCTTATAAACAATTAATTCTTTACCATTCTAATCTCGCCCCTGCCTCAATCCAGCGTCCGGGTTGAGGAATCCCTTCTATCTCCTGGTATCCGACATTAAGAAGATTGGTAATCTTTAAGAAGACCTGTGAGCTCTTATTAAGATTAAGCCCGAGGCGGGTGTTTAGAAGAAACCAACCATCGCGATTTGGCTTTTTCTTATAGGTTAACCCGACAGTCTGCACTCCAAAGGGTAAATTGAAACTGAACACAGCGTTAACGATATGCCGAATATAATTCGGCCCGTATTTATAAAGATAGCCTTGCTCATCAATGCGCTTATCAATGTAGGTATAATTGGAATCTAAATTTACATTCTCGATTACTTCTAATCTTAAATAACTTTCTATGCCAAATACCTTCGAGCCTTCAGTTATGTTCTCTGCCTTCCATTTGGATTGAGTTGGAGTGCGTTTTATCCAATCAATAAAATCCTCTTCCTCTCTGAAGAAAGATGTTATCCCGGCTGAGAATCTCTCCTTTTTATAATCAAGACCCGCTTCGTAATTTAATGACTTCTCGCAGGACAGCCCGGCATCTCCGGTAGTAGTGGGGTCGGAATAATAAAGTTCATGAAAAGTCGGGATGCGTATACTCCTGGATATACCGAGATGCAATTCATTGCTTTTAGAAACTTTATATCTGGAGTTCAATGAACCGGCATAAGCCCGGCCAAAGTCATCGTAATCATCAGTCCGGAAAGATACCCCCAAAGATAATTCAGGAGTCAGGTCTTTACTGTTATCCATAAATATACTCTTATGATTGCGGGTACGTTTGCCTAAAACCGTGGAGTTAACCCTCTCCTGGCCATATTCTAAACCCAAACCGACTCTGCCTAAAATTTCAGTTTCCTTTTGAAAATAAATATTCGGGGTATATACATCACTGCGATGATGATTAAGGCAAAGGGCGGGATTGGCCTTATCTAACATAAATTTATCATAGTGCCGGCGCCATAAGAAATTCACCTTTTTTACAAAACCTTGATTTCCCAGATTAAGGCCGGTACTTAAAAGATAGGCCTTAATCCACTCCTTAGAGGCATAGCCCCTGGCAGGCGTATAGAAATCATAGGCGCCGAATTCCTTTTCCAGATAACCGAGATTAACATTAAATTCTCCATCGGGAATCTTTAAAGAAGAATTAAGGGTAGTAGTAAATTTCTTAAAATCTGTATCGTAATAAAAGCCATTGGATTCCTGTCTTTCCAGAGAAAACCTTAGCCCCAAATTATTCTTTTTTTCTGTAACACTGAAGATGCCGGACTTTGTTTGATACGAGCCAAAACTGGATTCCAAAATTTTCTTTTTTTCTTGGGGTTTCTTGAGTATGATATTTATTGCCCCGCCCACTGCATCCGGGCCAAATAGCGAAGAGCCTGCTCCGGGAATCACTTCAATACTCTGGATATCCTCGCCCGTTATAGGTAAATCGCAATTGTAATGTCCCAGCTTGGGGTCATTGACGCGCTGACCGTCAATTAGAACTAAAACTCCCTGGTAGGTTGAGCCCCGCAGAGAAAAATCTGTTTGTATATCTGCTTTTGGAGCTCGGCTTTGTAAATCCAAAGGGGTGGAGGTTAATGCTTCGGTCCAGGATGTAAAAGGGAGATTTTTTAGAGAATCGGATTCTAAGGAATAGGGATTTATGAGGTGAACCTTACTTTTGGTAATAACGATGGGCTCTAAATCGAAAGAAAAATCCTCATCGCCGAATGCGAGATTAGAATATGTAAATAATATAGTAATTATAAAACACAATCCGCACCTTTTTATCATAGCGATATCATTATAAACAGAGGGTGCGGAATTGTCAACTTAAAATCAAATTATTGTTTACAATGGGTGATATCTCCGGCCACCACCCTTTCAATCAATCCTGAATCCTGCCGGATCAATAAACTGCCGTCATGGTCAATATCTACCGCCTCGCCGACAAGCCCGAGCTTCTGCCCGCTGATACTCAACCTGACCCTTCTACCTAAGGTGACGCTAAAGTGACGCCACTTATCCAGAATTCGCTGGACTCCCTGCTTTTGAAACTCCTGATACTTCTCTTCAAAACAGAATAAAATCGTCTTTATTAGACTCAGGCGGTTGGTCTTCTGTCCGATTATCTCCCTCAGGGAGC
>CAZPQS010000160.1:0-2323 GCA_964588765.1 uncultured Planctomycetales bacterium
TAAGTCCGTCAGCAGGATAGAGGTAGACCTGAACGGCAAGGAGCTGTTATTTAAAAAACTCAAGAACTAAACTTATAGAATGTCTCTGTTGACTACGAAAGATTTTGTGTTAAAATTAGCTATATGGTTCGCATAGTTGACCACACTCAACGCAGGAACAGGATTTTGGCATCAAGTATAAACAGCTACATTAACTCGGCGGTTCCGGTGAGTTCCGAGATGTTAGCCAAGGACTTTGCCTTAAGTTCAGCCACGGTGCGCAATATCCTTGCCGAGCTGGAAGAGGCAGGTTATCTTACTCACCCGCATACCTCGGCAGGCAGGATTCCTACGGACAAGGGATACCGCTATTATGTAGATTTCTTGATGTCTGAGTTTGAGCTGCTAAACGACGAAAAGGAAGTAATCGTCAAAGAATACAAAAAAAAGATTGAGCGCTTAGAGGATATTTTGGAGAAGACCTCCGGGATAATCTCAGCGATTACTCATTATGCAGGAATTGTTTCGCTTTTAGAATGGGAGGACAGAATCTTTTACAGAGGGTTAAGTCAGGTTCTCCAGCAGCCTGAGTTTGCAAAAACAGAACGGATTCGCCTGCTGGTTTATATGCTTGAGGAAAAGAAGAAGCTGCTGGATATTATCAATCGGGAATTCCAGGAATCAACCAAGGTTTATATCGGCAGAGAAATAGGCTGCCCAGAAATAGATTCTTGTTCATTGGTCATCTCTTCTTACTATCGAGGCAAAAAGCGAAACGGCAGATTAGCGGTTTTAGGACCACGCCGGATGAATTATGACCATATCATCCCCGCCCTGGAATTTATTTCTCAGATATTGAGTGACGTTCTAAGCTGAGGTTGGCTGAGATTTTTTCAGAGCCGGAGGTTGTTTCGCCCCCGGCTTAAAACTATTTTTGATTAAGGGATTAACAATGCATAAACACGCTGAAGAGAAAAAACAGGAATCCAAGAAAGAAAAGCAGGAAGCAAAATCGGAAAATAAGCCGGTTACGCTGACCGAGGAGGAATACGATCGACTAAAACAGGAAGCCGCAAAATCCGCAGAATACCAGGATAAAATCCTAAGACTCCAGGCAGATTTTGATAATTTTCGCAAGCGCCTGGAGCGGGAAAAACAGGAGTTTGTGCGCTTTGCCAATGAAGGCCTGATTTCCGATTTATTAAATGTAGTTGATGATTTGGAGCGCAGCCTGGAACTGGCTCAGCAGAAACACGAGGATTTTGCCGCCTTTCTAAAAGGCATTGAGATGATTCTGGCGCATCTTTATGATTTACTTAAGAGGAACGGTCTCTGCGCTATTGAAACAGAGGGTAAAGCCTTTGACCCGGATTATCACGAGGCTTTGCTTAAGGCGGAGGCAGATGATGTCGCCGACAATACAGTGATAGAAGAGTTACAAAAGGGTTATATGTTAAATGGGAGAGTAATCAGGACTGCAAAGGTAAAGGTTGCAAAGAAAGAGGGGGTTTAAAATGGCAAAGGTAATTGGTATTGATTTGGGAACTTCTAATTCTGCGGCAGCGATTATGGAGGCAGGCAGGCCCACCATTATTCCTTCTGCTGAAGGCGCAGGGGTTGCCTCAGGCAAGGCTTTTCCTTCATACGTCGCATTTACTAAAGAGGGCCAGAGATTGGTCGGCGAGCCGGCTCGCCGCCAGGCGGCTATCAATCCGGAAGGAACAATCAGCGCGGCTAAGCGCAAGATGGGGACAGAACATAAATTCAAGGTATTTGGCAAGGAATATACGCCCCAGCAGATTTCCGCCTTTATCCTGCAGAAAATCAAGCAGGATACCGAGGCTTATCTGGGCGATAAGGTTGAGGAGGCGGTAATTACCTGCCCTGCATATTTTGACGATAATCAGAGGACGGCCACCAAGGATGCAGGAGAGATTGCCGGGCTCAACGTGTTGCGCATTATTAATGAGCCGACCGCAGCCTGCCTTGCCTATGGCCTGGAGAAGGCAGGAAAAGAATTAAAAATCCTCGTATTTGATTTTGGCGGAGGAACCCTTGATGTTACAATTATGGAGATGTGGAAAGAGGGCGGGTTTAAGGTTATGGCAACAAGCGGAGATACTCAACTCGGCGGCACTGATATGGACAATGTGCTAATAGACTATATTGCCGGGCAATTTAAAAAAGAATCAGGCATTGACTTACGAAATGATAGGATGGCAATGCAGCGTCTGCGCGAGGCAGCAGAAAAGGCAAAGGTTGAGCTTTCCAGCACTATGACTACGGACATCAATCTGCCCTTTATTACTGCTGATGCCAGCGGCCCCAAGCATCTGACTATGAG
>CAZPQS010000161.1:0-2185 GCA_964588765.1 uncultured Planctomycetales bacterium
ATAACATCCCAATCTGCTCCGTCCAGGCCTATAAGCATTATCTTTACTTTATTTGCCTGGGATCCCCTAAAAAGATAAAACCCAAAACAAACTATGCTTACAACAATAAAAGCTGCAACAACAACTCTTAATTTTTTCATAGACTTATAACAGAATTTTATTAAATATTAATACTGTTCGTCCGAACTTTTGGCTTTCTGCAAAAATGAACCTGGCGATTTTTGAGTGAATGTCGATTTTAGCCAAAGCGTTCTTATCTTGCATATTTTGAGAGGAATTTGTGGAGCGCACAATTAGAAATTTTTTGGCAAATGTCTGCGAGGAATTACGACGAAGCGAAGGTTTCAGCTATACGAAAGCTGTCCCGCAGCGAGGAGTAAACCGAAGCAGACGGCAAAAAATTTCGTGCGCGGAGCAAATTCCGAGCAAAATATGCCTTAGTTAGTTGTTTATTGTTTAGGGGCAGCCCCCCTGCGGGGACAGTCTCTTTTTGCTTTTTAGTTTCTCCAGGCGCTGCTTAATCTTTGCCTCATAGCCAATGTCCGTGGGCTCATAGTATTTTACCTTCTTGGGAGTATAATCCTGCTTGATATAGTGGCCTTTATAGCTGTGGGGGTATTTATAATCCTTGCCCCGGCCTAACTTCTCTGCACCCGGATATGAGGCATCCTTAAGATGGTCTGGAACCTCTTGTAATCTGTGTTGCTCAACATCCTGATATGCCTTATCAATTGCTAAATAGGAGGCATTGGATTTAGGGGCGCAAGACACATAGATTACTGCCTGGGCAAGGGGGATGCGCGCCTCGGGCATACCGACAAATTCGGAAATCTGCAAAGCCGCATTAGCCAAAACCAAAGCCAGGGGGTCGGCATTTCCCACATCCTCTGCTGCCAGGATGCATACCCTGCGGGCAATAAATCTCGGGTCTTCTCCGGCATAAAGCATCTTTGCCATCCAGTATAGGGCGCTGTCCGGGTCTGAGCCGCGCATTGATTTAATAAAGGCAGAGGCGGTATCAAAATGAGCGTCGCCGTCTCGGTCGTAAAGAACAATCTTTTTCTGTATAGATTCCTGGGCGAGCCTTAAATCAAAATGGATAAATCCGTTGCCAAGGGGCTGAGAGGTTAAAACACCGATCTCCAGGGCGTTTAAGGCCCGTCGCGCATCCCCGTCAGAGACTTCAGCCAAAAAGGATAATGCCTTTTTTTGAGTCTTTATCTTTAGATTTCCCAAGCCACGCTTTTTATCTTTTAAAGCGAATGTCAATATTTTTAACACATCTTCTTTATTTAACGGCTTTAACTCTAAAACTAACGAACGGGAAATCAAGGGCGAGGCGATAGAGAAGAAGGGATTATGCACGGTTGCGCCGATAAGAATAATATTTGCCTCTTCAACATCAGGCATTAAAACATCCTGCTGTGCTTTATTAAACCTGTGGATTTCGTCAATAAAAAGAATCGTCTTTTTGCCGGTCGATGCTTTACGATGCTTTGCCTGAGTAATCTGCGTCCTTAATTCTTCTACGTTAGAGGTGGTTGCATTCAGCCAGACAAAATGAGATTGAGTAATCCTGGAGATGCACCAGGCAAGCGAGGTCTTGCCACTTCCCGGAGGGCCATAAAGAATGAGTGAAGTAAGGCGATCCGAGCGGATGGCTCGGGTCAAGATACAGTTCTTACCTAAAATATGCTCCTGGCCGACAAATTCATTTAGGTTTTCCGGCCTTAAGCGCACAGCCAGGGGTTTATCTTTATTATTTTGTGAGTTTCCTTCAAATAAATCCATAATAAAAAATCCCTGCGTTGTGCCGTCGGCTTCCTGATTGGTTGGACCGTCTTGTTTTCAGGTGGGCGCCTCTTCTTATTGCCGCAGCAATCAGAAAGTCCAGCGCCCTTCTACTTAATATTGGTTCACCATCAAATAGCCGCCGACGAACACGGCAGGGATTTCTTTATTTTTTTGAATGCAATTTAAGTATAGCATAACCATTTTAAAAAATCAAGTATAACAATACCCGGGGTTAGGCTTCGAACAATTTTAGCATCGGGATTTGGAAAACCTCATGCCTTGGGAAGAGCCATCATACAGAATACCATTACAAACAAGGCCACGGTTTCAATCACTCCCAAAACCATAATGTAATTACCAAAGCCCTTGCCTGTCTCAGCCAAGGCATCCG
>CAZPQS010000162.1:0-2016 GCA_964588765.1 uncultured Planctomycetales bacterium
TTTATCTTGAGTGCGTAAACTTAAAATACAGGAGATTAAAACCCGGTAAGGGTCTTCTGCTTTAGACTCTCTGGTAACCCAGGGAATCTTGAATTCCTTAACCTGCCTTTCTATTAATTTTATCGTCTTTGGAATATTATTCACCGCTCTTTAACCCATACATCTCCAGTATTTCTTAAATTGCTTCTTTAACTGCCCCGCCATTTGTTTTGTCTCTGTTAATCGAGAATCTTCCGAAGGAGGAGATTCTTCCTTCAGGCCGCTTAAATCTATATCCAAATCCAGCAGGCCGGCAATTAAAGCTGACCAGGCAAAGGGAAGAACTGCTAAATTGTATCCGGAAAGAAGAAGGTCAATGCTTCTGCCTTCAGTAAGTTCTTTGGCTATCTCATTAACCTGTCTGCCAATCATCCTGAATCCCCGGCAGGTTAGGCCTAAATTAGTCAGCGTATCCAGATAATGGGGGTCGGATCCGCCGTATCTGATAATAACCTCGGGTTTAAACTCTTGAGCTAAAGGAAGGATTACCTCCTCAAAAATACATTGATAAGCCTGATTACCCGCCCCGGGCAAGAGAGGAATATTTACGGTAAACCCCTCTCCCTTACCGCTGCCGACCTCATGAATAAAGCCAGTCCCCGGATAAAGCGTGCGAGGGTCCTGATGGATATCGATAAACAAAACCTCCGGGTCCTGATAGAAAATCTCCTTTGTCCCGTTTCCTGCATGGGCATCGGTATCCAGCAGGAGAATCCTTTTTAAGTTGTATCTCTGTTTAAGATTCTCAACACAAATGGCTACATCGTTGTAGAAGCAGAATCCCTCTCCATAATCCGGCTTGGCATGATGCATGCCGCCGCCGATACCAATTGCCTTATTGAACTTGCCTTCGGCAACCAGCTCTCCTGCCTTTAGAGAAATCCCGGCAATAATTCTTGCCCCCTTTTCTACTCCCGGGGGAATATAGCCGGTTAAGGGATTCAGATTGTCTACGCTGACATATTGAGAGATATCCGGTAAAACTGTCCCCTCCGAGGCAGACTGAATGGCTTTAATATACTCCTGGCTATGAACCAATCGCAGAATTTCATCATTGACTGGTTGGGATTCAATTATCTTGAATCGGTCTTTATGAGTTGAAAACCGGGAGTTAAAAAAATCGAAAAAAACCTTGAACCTGTCTCCTCCCAGCGGATGCCCCTCTCCGAAGCTGTAGCTTGCTAATTCATTATGATACAAAATCGCTGTATTCATAAAGCGGATGTCCCTAAAACTGCAGGGTTAGACCATCGTAAGCAGCCACAACCTCAATACCCAGCTCATCGGTTAGCTTCCGGGCAAGAAGGTGAGGCTTCGCCCGCAGCATTGTCATTCCAAAATGGGTAAGAATTGCCTTTTGGGGTTTTGTCCGGCTGACAATCTGTCTGGCATCGGCAAGGCTTAAGTGCTCTACCTCCGGCCGCGGCTGATAAAAAACCACGGAAATTATTAATATATCTGTTGAGTAGAAACTTTCCAGTTCTGGGAAATACTTCGTATCGGTTAGAAGCGAAACACTGGTTTTGTTTATTTTAAATTTTATGCCGTAGGTTTGAACCGGGTGAATGTGACGCATTGAGGTATGAAATACAAAATCATCAACCTTATAAGTTGAGTTCTCCTTTAAAATCCGTATCTCTTTAAGAGATTGCCGTGTATGTTTTAGGACTACGGGGTCTTTATCCAAGGCGTCCCCGGGGCAGAAAAGAACACCCCTTTTCTTAAATCCGCCCTCGGTCATTGCCTCAATCATCACATTAATATCGCCTGAATGGTCTAAATGCCGATGGGTAAGAATAATTGCGTCTAATTGGCAGGGGTCTAACCTTGGCCGGCTCCTGCTGCACTGCACAATGCTGCCTGGACCAGGGTCAATCAGGATATTTTTATTAGATGCCCAAACCCAGATACCCGCCGAGGCACGCAGCTGTTTAATCATCACAAAGCGCGCGCCGGCTGTTCCCAGGAATTTTATAA
>CAZPQS010000163.1:0-1974 GCA_964588765.1 uncultured Planctomycetales bacterium
CACATTTACTCCGCTTTCGCGAAGATTTAGCTCAGGATTACCCCGAAATTTCAGGGCTTCCCTGAATTAGCCCGCTGTTTCAACTACGGTTTCCCGTAGAAGCTGCGCTGTGAGTATTTTTGCTCCGCGTCCTTCGGACGCTCCGCACAGCCATCTGCTCTACCAACTGAGCTACGGGGGAAACAGGATTTATTTTACCCGAAATAAGATTTAAGTCAACAGAAAAACCTTTATAAAAACCTTTACAACCGCAGAAAAGAACATTAAAATAACTGTCTATGATAAAACTAAAAGTCGCAATTCTAATTTTGTTTCTCTTATTTCCCGCCACTGCGCTTTCTCAAACTCAAACAGAGAAACCGGTAGAGATCCTTTTATTCTTTTCCGGACACTGCCGTCCCTGTCAAATAGTCAAAGATGAAGTTATGCCCGGAATCGAAGAAGAATATGGAGGAAGGATTAAGATAGAAGAGCTGGATGTTGATAAGGCAGATGATTATCTAAGACTTCTGGGATTGCAGGATAAATATGATTTACATCCCAGGGAGGTCTCAACTCCGACCCTGTTTATCGAAGGGAAATTCCTGATTGGCTCGAGTCAGATAAAGAGATATTTAGAGATATACATTGATACGGCATTAAGCGAGAGAGGCTATGTTCCCGTTTCCGGCGCCGGACCATCCGCGGATTTAATCTCTCGGTTTAAGCTTATCGGGCCCTTGGGAGTAATTACCGCCGGTTTAATTGACGGCATTAATCCCTGCGCCTTCACGGTGATTATCTTCTTTATTTCCTTTTTAACATTGCAGGGCTATGGCAAGCGCCAGGTTCTGACTATCGGATTGTCTTTTATCCTGGCGGTATTTATTATTTACGTTCTAATAGGTCTGGGGTTGTTTAATGTTCTTTATCAATTAAGGGCGTACTGGATGGTTGTTGAGATTATTTATGTAGCCGGCGCTCTATTATGCTTTATCTTAGCCGGGCTTGCCTTTTATGATTTTTTAAGATTTCGCCGTACGCGTCAAACGCAGGATTTGATTTTAAAATTACCTCCCGGGCTTAAACAGAGAATCCAGCGGATAATCGGCCTTTATTATCGCAAAGGCAAGGATGAGGGCAGCCGGGATAAGAACCATATCTTAAGATTAATCGCCTGCACTTTTATTGTGGGCTGTCTTGTATCTTTGTTTGAGGCGGTCTGTACCGGTCAGGTATATTTACCTACCATTGTCTTTGTGCTGAAGACTACGCCCCTGAAATTAAAGGCCTTTTCTTATCTTTTAACTTATAATCTGATGTTTATCTTTCCGCTCTGGCTGATTTTATTATTTGCCCTATGGGGAGTGAGTTCTGAGCAGTTTAGCAAATTTGCGCAAAGGCATCTGGGGACAATAAAAATCCTGATGGTGGCTTTATTCTTAGGTCTGGGTCTTTTTTTAATCTGGCAGTAAGGTTTGCCCCTTCCCGCTTGCCCAACCGTCAAACCGTCCCTTAAGGCAGATATTTAAGCAAAGAGTCATCCCCGATAATAATTGACAGAAGATTAATTCTTTTATATAATTAGGGTCTATGGAATTAAACGAAATTACTGCCCAAAGGATAGCCAAGTTAAACTCGCTTAAGAGCCGCCGGATTGAGTCTTATGATGCGGCAGTTTCCGGACGCCTGCCGGTTTTTGAGATTCTCTCCGATTTTATTGAGGGAAAATCTGTAGCGGTCAGCGGCAGGATTATGGCCAAGCGCCAGCACGGTAAGGCGGTCTTCTGTGATTTAAGGGACTCCACCGGAAAAATTCAGGTTTATTTTCGGGAGGATGTCCTGGGTAAAGATAAGTTTGGATTGCTGGAAGATATTGAGGTTGCTGATTTTATCACGGCAAGAGGCGAGACCTTCAAGACGCGCACCGGCCAGGAGAGCATTAAGGTTTTAGAATATAACCTGCTTTGCAAGGCAATAAGACCCCTGCCGGAG
>CAZPQS010000164.1:0-1956 GCA_964588765.1 uncultured Planctomycetales bacterium
AGATAGAAAAGGCCCTGTTTATGGCAGCGGGAGCGCAGGACAGGGTCCTGGCAATAGGCCTGGTTGACTGCATTGCCTATGCCTTGAAGAACAATTCCGACATTCTGATAAAGCGGATTGAGCCGAAATTGAAAGATGCCGATATCAGGATAGCCGAGGCGGATTTCGAGCCGACCCTCAGCGTTGATTATACATTCCAGGATAATGCCGAAAGCTCCGTAAGCACTGCTCTTGCGTCTACCTCAAAAAAAGAAGAAACAGATTTTAATATGGGCATTTCAGGGAAGTTGACTACAGGCGCAGAGTACAATATAGATTTATTAACCGAAAAATACAAGAGCAATCTGCCTACCCAGAACCCGAACCCTTACTATACCACAGAGCCGAAAATTACCATAACCCAGCCATTGTTTAAAGACTTTGGGCTGTTGGTTAATACCGCTGACATTACCATTGCCCGCAATAATAAGCTTTCATCAGAGCAGGATTTTGGAGAAGAGGTGGCAAAGATAATCAGCGATACAAAGGTTGCCTATTACAATTACTTCTATTACCTTGAGAATTACGCCATAGCGAAGTCATCCCTGGAGCGCGCCAGGGATTTACTGGATATAAATAAGGCAAGGTATGCCAAGGGATTGCTCAGTTCGGTTGATTTACTGGAGACCGAAACAGCGGTTGCCCAGAGGGAAAAGTCTTTGCTTTCGGCGGAGTCCAATCTTAAAAAGGCAGAGGATGAATTGAAGCTCATTACCAATCTTGTAGATGACCCCGAGATCTGGAATGCCAGGATAGAGTTGATAGATAAGCCGCAGTTTAATCTGCAGGATCCGGATTTGCTGGAGAGTTTACAGAGCGCTTTTAAATTCAGGCCGGACTACCAGAGCGCAAAGATAGATTTGGACAACCGCGATATAAAGATACGCGTGGCAAAGAATGCGCTTCTTCCTACCCTGGATTTAATAGGCAGTCTTGGCCTGAACGGCTTGGGAGACGACTACGCAGATGCTATAAGGGGAATCGATTCCAACTATAAGGACTGGAGTATCGGGTTTGAATTTAGCCTGCCCTGGGGAGGGGCGGACCGGGCAAAATACGACCAGAGAAAACTGGAGAAGGCGCAGGCGCTGATTGAATTTAAGAGTCTGGAGCAGAATATTATTCTGCAGATAAGGGACAAGGTAAGAGAAGTCGATATACAGAACAGGCAGGTGGAGGCAGCAGGAATATCCAAGGAAAAAGAGACCAAGAACTACCAGGCGCAGGAAGAGAGGTACGCTGCCGGCGAGGTTTCAACACACGATATGCTGGACTATCAGGATAGATTAGCGCAGGCAGAACTGGATTATATAAAGGCGTTGATAGATTATAATGTCGCCATTATTAAACTGGATGAAGCCGAAGGATTAACCCTGGTTAAAAACGATATTAAATTAGAGGAGTAGAGATGACCGATTACATTAAAAAAGGTAAAATGTTGGCGTTTCTGACAGCGTGTTTGCTTACGTCCATACTGTTGACCGGCTGCGAGAAAGAGGTGCAAAAGGCAGTAAAGCCAATGCCGGTTAAGGCAGTAAAGGTCGAGAAAGGCACGCTGAATGAAATACTGTTTTATGTCGGGGATATAAAGGCCAAGGATGAGGCGGTTGTTTATCCCAAGGTAACCGGCAAGATTATAGAAAAGTTAGTAAAGGAGGGTGACGCAATAAACAAGGGAGATGTCCTTGCTTATATTGACAGGGATGAGATAGGGTTTCAGTTTCAGAAAGCTCCTGTTGAATCGCCTATCGGGGGCATGGTAGGAAATATATATGTTGATATCGGCACAAGCGTTTCTCCCCAGATTCCCGTAGGATTAGTGGTTGATATGAATACGGTAAAGGTAAGGGTAAACATAATAGAGAAGGATTTACCCAAGGTGAAAAAAGGCCAGCCAGCCAGGGTTACAATAGATGC
>CAZPQS010000165.1:0-1914 GCA_964588765.1 uncultured Planctomycetales bacterium
ATCATGCGAGGTCATACCCTCTGGTTTATTAACAACGATGATTCCTTCTTTCATATACCTTGGGACCGGTTCTTTCTATAGTTGTTCTTTTATTTTCTTTATCACCCTCTTTTTCACGCTTTCCAGATTCCCCTTAACGCTGCAACCACTGGCAGTCTTATGGCCTCCTCCGCCAAAAAATTGGGCAACACGATTAACATCCACCTTGCCTTGAGACCTCAGGTTCACGCGAATTTGTCCTGTTTTATCTAACTCCTTCTTAAATAAAACGCAGACCTCGCTGTCACGGATTAAGCGGGCAAAGCTTAAGACATTCTCGGTCAAATCAAAATCAATCTTCCTTCCTTTAATGAGCTTCTGTTCTATCTGCAGGATTATAATCTTTCCCGAGGCGTCCCTTTCCAGGGTTGAGAGGATTTTCGGCAGCAATGATATATCGGAAAAAGAGATAGATTCATAGATATTTCGATAAATTTTATAGGCATCTAAATTAAATTTTAAAAGTTCGGCTGCTATCTGGTGAGTAAAGGAGGTAGTGTTCGTATAGCGGAAAGAACCCGTATCGGTAAGAATCCCCACATACAGGGCCTTGGCCGTATTAGCATCTATCCTGACGCGCATAATTTTATAAAGTCGATAAATCATCTCCGATACCGAAGAGGCGGCGGGCAATATCCAGTTAATATCGCCAAATTTATTATTGGAGATATGGTGGTCTATATTAATCACTGTATGACCGGACGTAGCCAAATCGGCAACACAGCCACAGCGGTATTTATCGGAACAGTCCAGCATCACTAATACGTCGAATTTAAATTTCATATTATGCCGGTGCCTCCTTATTAACCTTGAGCCTGCCAGCCAGGTATATTCCTGCGGAGTAGGGTCATGATTAACCATAATTGCCGATTTACCCAATTTCTTTAAAAGGTTATAAAAGGCAATCTCTGAACCCAAGGCATCGCCCTCTAAGTTCCGATGAGCGGTAATCAAAAAAACCCTATGCGTATTTATACAATTAATAAGTCTTTTTAGGCTCATTCTGCTCCTTTATTTTATCGAGTTCCTTCTGGATTTTAATACTGTATTCAATTGACCGGTCGAGTTTAAAGGTAATCTCAGGCACAAATCTTAATTTTATTCTCTGTGCGATTAAACAGCGAATAAACGGCTTTGCGCTCTTCAGCGCCTCCTGCGTAGCCTTCTGCTCCTTCTCTGTCCCCAGAACGCTAAAGTAAACCCGCGCGTATCTTAAATCAGCGGTTAAATCAACGCGCATAATCGTAACAAAACCCAACCTTGAATCCTTCAATTCATTATGGACAATATTACTTATCTCTCTCTTGAGAGCAGTAATTACCTTCTGATGTCTCAGGCCCATTAGAGCATCTCCATTTCATAATCCACTATACTGACTTGATTGAAATTTTCAATAAAATTAATTATTTGGCTAAATTGACTATTTATATACCTCTTATTCTTCTCTACCCCTACGGCAACCAAGGTGGACTTCTGCCATTTATCTTCATCGTCAACCTCGCTTATCGCTATGTTGAATCTGTTGCGCAGGCGCGTCTTTAGGCTATGCAAAATCATCCTTTTACTTTTTAAAGAATTGGAGTTGCCGATAAATAAAACCAGCCTTAAGACGGCAATAGCCATTTTTATCTGCCTTAGTTTACCGTCACTTCCCTGTTAAAGGACGAAGACGGGTAATCCATCCTAAAGCTTCCTGCCTTGAACGGATTCGCCCGTCTAACTGTAAATAAAGTAACCGATTCAAGATTTTTTGATAATCCGGGCCGGGCTTCATCCCGAGCGTGGTTAAATCCTCGCCGCGAATATAAAGCCGCGTTCCGTTATAATGTTTAAAGAATTTTTGGATATTGCGATTTAAGAATTTATTTTTGTATC
>CAZPQS010000166.1:0-1881 GCA_964588765.1 uncultured Planctomycetales bacterium
CCTGATAAGTCTTGCCAGCCTTTTTTGAGAAACCCTTCTTAGGGTCTTGGGGCCTAAAAGATTATTTTGCTTAAGGTTCTTGATTGCCTTTTCAACATTCCTCCAGGCGGTATTCTGGGTAAGGATTGCTCCGATAATCACCTCAAAGGAGGTCTGACCCGGCCACCAGTGCTGGGGGCCGAAGGTTTTATACAACCGCCGATAAATCTCCTCTAAAATCTCTTTGGCGGTCTTCATACCTTGGACTCTTTCTTATATTTGGCTTCGTTTTGCGAAAGAATCTTCAATTGCCCGCAGGCAGCCTGGATATCCGCTCCCCGCGGTCGCCTGATTGTCGCCGGAATCCCTGCCTTAAGGAGAATATCGCGAAATTTGAGTATCTCCAATTTAAGGGCGGGGGAGAATTCATTTCTAAACGGGCTGGCGGGAATAAGATTTACCTTGGCATCCAGGCCGGTAAGGAGTTTTGTCAATCTCTCTGCCTGCCCTAAGCCGGTGTTTATTCCTTTAATCAGGATATACTCAAAGGTAATCTGTCGTTTTGTCTTTTTAAAATAGGCGCGGCAGGCCGACAATAGTTTTTCCAAAGGGTATATTTTGTTTATAGGCATAAGATATGTGCGGGTTTTATTATCCCCGGCATGCAAGGATACGGAAAGCTCAATCTGCAGATTCTCCTCAGCCAACCTCTCGATGCCGGGAATCAAACCGCAGGTCGATACGGTCATTCTTCTTGCTCCGATATTAAGGCAATGGGGCGAATTTAAGATGCGCACGGCTTTCAAAACATTTTCGTAATTATCCAGCGGTTCCCCCACTCCCATAAATACAAGGTTGTTGAGTCTCTGCTTGGCTCTGTCTTTTAAATAAATTACCTGTTCAATAATTTCCCCGCTGGTCAAATCCCGCTGCCAACCCTGCGCACCGCTGGCACAAAATCGGCAGGCAAATCTGCAACCAACCTGGGTTGAGATACAGGCAGTCAGGCGCCTTGGGGTAGGGATAAGCACTGCCTCAATGCCCTGCCGGTCAGAAAGAGCAAAAAGGAATTTCTGCGTTCCATCGCAAGAGACCTGTTTCTTGATTAGGGCAAGGCTTAAGATATAAAAATTCCTTTTTAAGAAACTGCGCAGATTCCTGGATAAATCGGTCATCCGCTCAAAATCATATATTGCCTTTTTGTAAATCCAGGAGAATATCTGACCAGCAGCAAAGCCGGGGAAATCCTCTTTTTCCAGATAACTTTCTAAATCCTTAAGGGTTAAATCCAGAATCGCCTGCATACAAGCCTATCTCTCTTGAGGGGCACCCTCGGAGATTGGCTCAAAGGGTGTCCCTATCTTTTAAGGCAGGGTTTAATCGCCTGATAAATCCTTTCAGCAATAATCCGCTGGCCCTCAACATTGGGATGGATATAATCACTTTTAAGGGAAGGATTGGTAATTATCCCCTTGAGTAGATTGGGGATAAAGATTGATTGGGTTTGGCGTGCCAATTTTTTATAACTCTTCCGGTAATCTTTCATAATCATACCGCTGCTTATATCGGCAATCGCCACCATTGCCCCTTTTGCCTGAATCGCTTGAGTCATTATTCGGATATTGTTAATTGTTTGGGATAATGGCAGCTTTCTTAAAAAATCATTTCCTCCGAATTCAATAATTACTAATCGGGGTTGATGGAATAATACATCCTCTTTCAGACGCTCCAAGCCATCAGATGAAATATCTCCGCTTTTGCCGGCATTGATTACTGAAACCCCCAATAGTTCCGAGAGGATATAAGGATAGGCTTCTTTTCCAGAAACGCCCGAGCCGGCTGTAATGCTGTTGCCAAAACAGATAATCTGCCTGCCGGAAGAATTGATATTCTTAACCTCGT
>CAZPQS010000167.1:0-1853 GCA_964588765.1 uncultured Planctomycetales bacterium
GGACTTAGGAATAAAAACAGCTATTCGCGAATTATTGAAAAGTAGAAATCCCAAGTGCATAGAGTTTTTTGAGCAGTTGTCCGGGTCAATTTCCCGAGAGGAAATTACTGATGAGAAGAAAACAGTCTATTTAACGAATTTAGAGATACTAAAAGAACTTTGTAAAAGAGGAAAAGCACATCAATTATGGGAGCTAGTTAACAGAATAGATCCAGAAGCGGAGCTTGATCTTGCAATAATCCTAAGAACAGTTAGGGGGGAACCTGGTTTAACAGAAACAGAGATTTCTGAAAGGACCAAATTCAATAAAAGCAAAGTTTGCAGAAAGGTAAATATATTAGAACAATTGGACTTGATTGAGAGAAAAGAGGAAGAAAGGGGGAACAAAATAAGGTTCTATCCAACAGGCCAGGCTTTAAAAATTGCCTTATCTCAAAACCAGGAGAAAGTTCTAAATGAAGTTAAGAAAGAGGAAGGTTTATACCTAAAAGACCTTGAGGAGAGGACCAAACTTCATATAAACACGATTAGGAGAATTATAATTGAGTTGGAGCAATTGGACTTAATTTATATAGAGAAACCAGGAGGAAGGATTAGGGTTTTTCTAGCGGGTAAGACTCGGGAAGATATCTTAACACGAACTCAGCAAATAATCTTGGATGAAGTTAAGAAAGACGAAGAAATTCATATCCCAAACTCGGCGGTAATCGGTAAAGATACTTTCTTGGAACCCGGCAGAATTATAGGTAATTTCGGTGGCAAAAAATACTACTATACAAATGAGATCCCAGGTGAGCCTTTTACTCATATATCGGGTGGATATGAAGGTAGATTTGGTTCAGGGGGCGGAGAGAAAGATGGTTTTAGGCAGGGGTCTGAAGGTGAAATGTCAATTTTAGGGAGACTCTCTGAGATTAATCCTCAAATAAAGATTGGCACAAGTCGGGATTTAAAATGGGACGCCAACGTAGATTTACGCACAGATTATCAGTGCTTGGAGAATCTTATCCTGGACCCGGCAAAAAAAATCCTCTGGGTAGATGACCATAGCCATTCAGCCTTTGGCGTTTGGTTAGCCGCGAGATTAGGCTGGATTAAAAAATCAAGCAAGGCAATTATTATTGATTCACACTGGGATATTGATATCCCTGATTTTAAACCAAAAAGGGACGCTTCCTTAGAATATCTCAGCGATTATGTTAAGCGGTTAAATATCAGGAAATGGCTGATGCCTTTGATTGATGACGGAATAATTGATAAAGACGGAGTTTATATTATCGATAACAATGACTCAGAACAGCCAGAAGTTCTGCCTGTTAGTTGTTTTGATAAAAGGATTAATATTCATATTTGCAATTTTACTAATTTTCCACCGAGATTATTCCGGGGTATCCGCCGGGAAGAATTAATGCTATTGGTTGATCTTGACAAAAATACACCTGATTATAACCGGAATCAGCTTATGCCCCCGGTAGATTCTCCGTTTGAGTTTGCCTCAAGGTTGAGGCCGTTTATGGAAAGCGCTGGTTTTGTGAGCGTCGCATTGAGCCCTTACTGGATAGACCCGATAGATGCCCTGAATTTTGCCTATGCCCTGGATTTCAGGGAAGATTTGTTGCTTGAGGGAAAAAGGCGGTCTGAAGAATATAAACGCATCGGTTATAGTCCCTACATAAGTATGGATTGGGAGACGCATGGAATGAGGGGAAAGGCCGCTATCTTTTATTCAATTGTTTCTCAATTCGGTTTGACCCCCCTTTCCAGATACGGGGTTAGAAGATTACAGGAGCTTTCCGAAGTAGAAGGGATAGAGCAAATTCAGAGGGCCAGGCTATGGGCTTACTTAGATTGGT
>CAZPQS010000168.1:0-1830 GCA_964588765.1 uncultured Planctomycetales bacterium
CGTAACTGAGAGCGTAGATTCAGAGAATCAGTTATTTTCCCAAGGAAGGCTTAAGCAGATTCTCTCTAAGATTAAGGATAAAGATGTAACCGAAATTATAGATTTAGTTGGGAGGGAGATAGAGGTCTTTACTAAAGGAGAGCCTCAGGCCGATGATATCACGATGCTGGCATTAAAATTCAAGGGACGAAACCCATGAGCGCGCCCCAGCACGGTGACTAAAATCATGGCAAGTTCTGGCCATCCCTTTCTTAATCCAAGCCTTAGTTGAATCTCCTTACTCATAACAATAAGCATTACAACATTACCTATTTAAAAATCATTGATTTTGTAATAAGTTTGTGCTAATTTATTACCACTAAAAATGAAAAATTTAATATTATGAGCGACCTTAAAGAGTTAAAATCTTGGATTCAGTCCTGCGCCAAGCTTTGCCAGCCGGATAAAATTACCTGGATTGACGGTTCGGCAGAACAAAAAGCGCAGCTGGAGAAAGAGGCGTTTGAGAGCGGAGAGCTCACGCAGCTAGACCAGACGAAATTGCCGGGTTGCGTTCTTCACCGTACAGCCGTTAATGATGTAGCACGCACAGAAAACCTTACCTATATCTGCACCAGAAAGAAGCGCGATGCCGGCCCCACCAACAATTGGATGTCTCCCCGGGCCGCCTATAAAAAAGCCAGGGCGATTTTTAAAGGCTCTATGAAGGGCAGGGCTATGTATGTAATTCCTTTTTCAATGGGGCCGATAGGTTCGGAGTTCAGTAAAATCGGGGTAGAGCTGACCGACTCCCGTTATGTAGTTTTGAATATGCTGATTATGACCAGGGCAGGCGCTGCGGTTGTAAACCAACTGAAGAAAACCCCGGAATTTACCAGGTGCCTTCATTCCAAGGCAGAATTGGATATTAATAAAAGGCTTATACTGCATTTTCCCGAGGATAATACCATCTGGAGCGTTAATTCCGGTTATGGAGGAAATGTTTTATTGGGTAAGAAATGCCTTTCCTTGCGTATTGCCGGATATCTGGCGAAACGCGAAGGATGGTTTGCCGAACACATGCTGATTATGGGCATAGAGGAGCCAGACGGGCACATTGAATACATTGTAGCAGCATTTCCCAGCGCTTGCGGCAAGACAAATCTGGCAATGCTGGTTCCCCCTGAGGGGCTCAAGAGAAAGGGTTACCGTATCTGGACAGTGGGAGACGATATTGCCTGGATGCGTATTGATTCCGACGGAGCCCTTTGGGCGATTAATCCCGAATCGGGATTTTTCGGTGTTGCGCCGGGGACTAATTCCAAAACCAACCCCAATATGCTGGCTACGATTAAAAAGGATACTATATTTACCAACGTACTATTAAAACCAGACAATACGGTTTGGTGGGAGGGCTCGGATGGTGAAGCACCGGAAAGCGGGATTGACTGGCAGGGGCGTCTCTGGAAGCCGGGAATGACAGATGAAAACGGCCGACCCATCAAAGGCGCACATCCCAATGCCCGGTTCACCACCCCGATTGCAAATTGTCCTACGGCATCTTTCCGCCTGGAACAGCATCATGGGGTTCCCATCTCCGCGATTATTTTCGGCGGGCGCAGGACTCACTTAACACCCCTGGTTTATGAGTCCTTTAATTGGCAGCACGGTGTATTTACGGGAGCAACCATGGCTTCGGAGCGTACCGCCGCGCAATATGGTAAATTGGGAGAGGTGCGCCGCGACCCTATGGCCATGATTCCTTTCTGCGGTTATAATATGGCAGATTATTTTAAACACTGGCTAAAAATGGGCAAGCGCATGGTTCGTCCTCCGAGGATTTTCCGCGTA
>CAZPQS010000169.1:0-1808 GCA_964588765.1 uncultured Planctomycetales bacterium
CCTGAGAGCACACCTGTTGATACGATATCAAGCCATTTCATCTAAAAGGATTTCCCCCTTATATTTACTTATTGTCTAAATGGATTTTTAATCGTAGGCATCCTATAAGAACTAGTGGAAGGGAAAGTTTGATTTGAGTCCTTATCTCTAAATGGATTCTTGATTGTTGGCATCCTTGATGGCCCTAAAGAAGGGCGTGGATTTAAACCTTTTTCACGATAACTATTCCACCATGACTCATCTTCAATCCCTCTTACTCTTATCTGCTCAATCATCTTAGCGTTCGGAGGTAAGTCTAAAATCCAGTCGTTAAGATGTTGAAGTATATATTGTTGAGTTTCTTTGTCGTATCTCTTGATGTAATTGGCTAACTGTTGCTCAATATCTTCCCAATCTATCGGGAGTTCGGATTTATCAAGTATCACTGACTGATAGGTATAGTATTCGTCCATAGCTTTATCTTTAGGATTCTGGTTATTAGCAACCCATTTCCGGTATTCCTTTTCAGCCTTTGGGTCTAATATCTCTCCGGCAGACCAAATAACCCCTTGCGCACCGGAGTAGTAAGCCCTGATTCTTATTCTTTCTTTATCGTATTCGTACTTGCTTATACTGCCACTCAAAAGAGCGAAGGCGTATTTCTCAAGGTTATTGTTACGTTCGTCTATGGAGGCTTGAACGGTTTTATCACGCCATGTTTCAAACTCACTGTCATATCTGGCACTTTCCAATTCTGCTTTTTCTTCTAATTCAAATAAATCAGGATGATTGCGCCTGATATCATTCTTCTCTTTGCTACCTAGTTCGTTCCATTCTTGGCCAGGGAAATCTTCTTTGATGTACTTCGCCCTCAAGTCTTTTACTTTACTCCAAAGGCTATCGGGATAAGCACGACCCCCCACAAATTCAACAGCACCTTGAACAATCCTGTCAAGATAGCTGCTATCCTCACCAGACTGATAAACAGACTGCATCCATATAGGGATTAAACTTTCCCCTAATACATTTTGGGAGAAGTCCCAAGTATTATCAGTGGTAGGTTCACCAAGATAACTTTTACCTGTTAAAACATCTACAGCAGTTGAAGGAACTGGCCCTAGATTACCTCTCAGAAACCGGATAAAAGGGTTATCCATACCTGAAGCTAAGATTGATTCCGAGTCATTAACAAATTGGCCTATTAACCTGAGAACACTACGATATTTAGAGCCTATCCCTAACCTGCTTTTACCAAAAGTCCATGTCAAAAAATCAGGGTCAGAGGGATTAAGATGCTTTAAGACATTCTCTCTTTTCTCTCCATTTGCCAGCGTGATAGCGGTAGAAAGCGCAGCTACGGCAAGAACACCTCTTGTTAGATTGACAATCGCTATCCTGCCCCTTATTCCGCCTTGTCCAGTCGCACCTCGGGCAGCATCAAGTAAAGCACCAGCAACGGCACGATTGTATCTATTGGCAAGAAAAGCTATATCTTCTATCGCTCTCCAGTTTGCACTTACACCAAGTCTGCGGGTAGAAGTTAGACCGTTCATCTGGTTAATCGCCTGTGCAATATCAGCAGCAGATTCAGCCGAAGTAGCATGAGGAATATAGGATTTAGCCATTTCCACCTGTGCTACAGTTAAGGCCCCACGGATAGCGCTTTCGAAAGGATGGAGAAAGCCACGAACACCAGCCCTTACTGCCCTAACAGGAGTTAAGGCTACTGCCTTGGCAAATGACTCCTCGGAGGCAGGTCTGATAATCGGGCCCTCACCAAGGATACCACCTTTATTAAAAGCCTCCGCCACTGGTTAGCTCTACCAGAA
>CAZPQS010000170.1:0-1743 GCA_964588765.1 uncultured Planctomycetales bacterium
GTACAGGGTTATTAAAGAAGCAAAGCGGGTTTTAAAGAAAAATGGAAGGGTCATTATAGGTATAATAGATAAAGATTCCTTTCTGGGTAAATTTTATCAAAGGAAGAAAGGCATATTCTATAGGCAGGCAAATTTACTAAGTGTTGAAGAAGTAACGGAATTACTCAAGATTTCAGGATTTAATAAGTTTTCTTATTATCAATCTATATTCGGTTATCCCGGGAAATTAAATTCAGTACAGAAGCCGAAAAAGGGTTTTGGCAGAGGCGGATTTGTGGTAATCAGCGCCCAGAAAACCCGTGAAGTCGAAACCAGTATTCTTAGGAAATTTAAACAATACGAAAGAATTAGATTGCTTTTCAAAAGATACGGTTATGATATGGAAAGAGAAAGACAAAGGATTCTTAAAAGAGCGGGGAGAATCAAGGAGGCAATTTTAGACGTAGGAACCGGTCCGGGGAGGATGGCATATACCCTGGCGCAGGCCGGTTTCAGATTAACTACAATTGATATCTCTGATGATGCTCAAGACGTAGCCCGGATTTATGCAAAAGAACGTAAGGTGCTAAGCAAAATTAAATTCATAAAAATGGATGCCCAGGATATAAAATTCAGAGACAACTCATTCGATACGCTTATTTCGGCAAATCTTTTACATGACGTAGGGAATCCGGAAAGGGTGGTAGATGAGATGATTAGGGTCTGTAAGGTCGGCGGTAAGATTATCATCTCTGATTTAAACAAAACAGGAAAGCGCATCGTAAATAGGGTCTATCGGATAAACAGAGAGGTTCATAAGAGTAAGGTAATAGATTTAGATAAAGCGGTAGGGGAGAGATTCGGTAAAAAAGATATACCCTTCAATAAATACGTCGACGGCTTCATTACTACCTTTGTTGGTAGAAAAATACGACACTACGAGCCTTAAGCCCGCCAAAGAAACCCCGCAAGAATCACAACATCGGCATAGACAGGCGCTTGTAAACAAAATATTCTCTTGACAAAATAAAAAAGATAAGTTACAATTGTGATTGAGAATCAATTGCAATAAGGAGTAGCTATGGTCAAGCAGGAGGATATTTTCAAAAGCTATTTAAAAACAAGCGGTTTGAAATTTACCCCCGAGAGAAGAGCTATTCTAAAAGAGGTTCTTTCCTCTGCCGGTCACTTTGATGTGGACAAGCTTTATGATAGACTGCACCACAGGGAAGGCGAAATTTCATTGGCAACTATTTATCGCACCATCCCTCATTTGGTTAAGTCGGGATTAATCAGGGAGGTTATGCGATGCCAAAATAGGCCTCAATATGAGAGCGCTCTCGGTCAACCCCATCACGACCATCTGGTTTGTATAAAATGCGGCAGGATTTTTGAGTTTAAGGATGACGAAATTGAGAAACTGCAGAATAGGGTCTGCCGTAAATATGATTTTAAGCCGACCGAACATCGCTTGGGAATCAGAGGTTATTGTAAGAATTGTCGGCCCAAAAAAGATAAAGAATATTTCAGCACACAATTTTAAATATCCTGCAAGGAGACGCTAAAATGATTTTGGCGCTAACCCAACTTAGATCGGGACAAAAAGGGATGATTGTTGATATTCAAGGGGGTATGGGCTTAATCAGGCAACTGGAGAGTATGGGGATAAGGTCGGGTAAAAAGATTACCAAGATAAGCGCTCATTTCTGGCGAGGACCGCAAATTATAAAAATCGATAATTTACAGGTTGCTATTGGCTTTGGA
>CAZPQS010000171.1:0-1727 GCA_964588765.1 uncultured Planctomycetales bacterium
GCGATTATCCCGGCGCACCCTATATTACTGAAAATGGGAGGACCTTTAAAGAAACTGCCGTAAAACAGGCAACAAAAATTGCTCGTGTTACGCAAAGATTAACCCTGGGCGAGGATTCCGGACTGGAGGTCGTTGCTCTGAATGGAGAGCCGGGGATACATTCCTCCCGGTTTGCCGGCAAGGCCAAAGATGATTTGAAGAATAATCTTAAGTTATTGCGCCTCCTGGGAAATCTGCCGCTGAGTAAACGAAAGGCGCGCTATGTCTGCAGCGTTGCCCTGGCGGATAAGGATGGTTTACTTGGCGTTGTTGAGGGGGTCTGTTCGGGTTTAATCGGGTTCAAGATGCTTGGCTCTACCGGTTTCGGCTATGACCCTTTGTTTATCCCGCACTTTTCTAAATTGCCGAAGGGCAGTGCTGAAGGGAAAGAAACCTTTGCCCAATTAGGTCTGCGGATTAAGCACAAGATGAGCCATCGCTTTCGCGCCCTCAGCAAGGCAAAAGGTATAATCCTGGAATATTTAAGATGAAACTTTTTGACAAAGATATGCAGAATGCTATACTTAATGGAATAAATTAAAAATAAAAATGGAAAGACAGAATCCTGACCTGAATAAAGCAATCCCTGAAGCGAATAATCAATCCAAGGAGACTTCCATTGAGGAGCGGGAGTGGCTTGATTTGTTTTTAGAAATAAGCACCCGGATGAGTCTTTCTGCGGACACAGACCAGTTAATTGCTATTTTTGTAAACAGGACGGCAGAGATATTCAAGGCAGGGCGGGTATCTTTAATGCTTTTAGACCAGACAAGCAGAGATTTATCAATTAAGGCCTCTTACGGGCTTAACCCTTCATTGGATAAGACAAGGATAAAATTGGGCGAGATGTTTGGTGGCTGGGTAGCTCAGCAGGGCAGACCATTATTGGTTAAAGATATAGAGGCAGAATTCCCCGATTTATTAAAAGACAGATTATCCCGCTATAAAAGCAAATCCTTTATCATTGTTCCGTTAGAGACAAAAGAGGGGGTTATCGGTATATTGAACCTGACTGACCGAAAGGGCGCCGGTATATTTACCGATGACGATTTAAAGATTGTTAATTTGCTTTGCCGTTATCTCGCTTTACATATAGAAAACATCAAATTATTGGAGAAGAATGCCGAACTGGTAACCGTTGATGTTTTAACCGGTTTATTTAATCACCGTTATTTTCAGGAGCATGTACTTGAGGAGATTTATCAAGCTGAGCGCTATCGCAATCCGTTGAGTTTATTAATGCTGGATATCGATAATTTCAGCCGATATAACCAGACCTATGGCTATTCTGCAGGGGATGATGCGTTAAAACAGATATCCAGGATAATAAAAGAAAATATGCGCCGGGTTGATGCGGCTGTCCGCTATGGTCCGGAAGAATTTATGATAATTTTGCCCAATACTCGATTAAAGCAGGCTATCGTTGCGGGAGAGAGGATTAAAGAGGCAATCAGTTGTTCTGTATTTGCCGAAGATAGAACTACCTCGTTTGGAATGGCGCGACTTACGGTAAGTATCGGCGTAGTCGAACACAAAATCGGTTTAAATAAAGAGGAATTAATTCGGCGCGTTGTCAACGCCCTGTTAGAAGCAAAACAAAAGGGCAAAAATCGCGTCTGCGTTTTTAAATAGGCGGGGCGTGGCTCAGTTTGGCTTAGAGCGCTTGGTTTGGGACCAAGAGGTCGACG
>CAZPQS010000172.1:0-1631 GCA_964588765.1 uncultured Planctomycetales bacterium
GACCCCTGCCGGAGAAGAGGCACGGCTTAAAGGATGTTGAGCTGGGTTACCGCCAGCGCTATTTAGACCTGATTGCCAATGAGGGGGTTATCTCGGTATTTCGCCGGCGCAGCGAGATTATCAAGCTGATTCGCGAATTTTTTGACAGCCGGGGTTATTTTGAGGTTGAGACGCCGATGATGCAGCTTATTCCCGGCGGAGCCAGGGGCCGGCCGTTTAAAACCTATCATAATGAATATAACTTGGAACTCTATCTTCGCATTGCTCCCGAGCTGTATCTCAAGAGGCTCTTGGTCGGAGGGTTGGATAAGGTTTATGAGATAAACCGCAGTTTCCGCAACGAGGGGATATCGACCCGGCATAATCCCGAGTTTACCATGCTGGAATCCTACACCGCTTATGCCGATTATCGCGATGTAATGAAGTTGACTGAGGAGTTGATTCGCTTTTTAGCCGGGAGTATATTCGGCAAGGAAGAGATTGTCTATCAGGGTAAAAAGATTGACCTGACCGACTTTCGCGAGGTATCTTTTGCCCAAATGATGAAGAAGAAATTCGATATCAACCCGGAGGATAAATTAGAAATCTGGATTAAGAAGTTAAAACGCAAGCATATAACTGTTCAGCAGGAGCGCATTTCCCGTTCCTTTCTGATAAATCTAATGGCTGATTTGATTGAGACAAACAAGGATAAACCGGTTTTTGTCACCGATTTATTTACCGAGCTCTGTCCCCTGGCGCGAAGAAAAAAGGATAACCCCTTGCTTTCGGAAAGGTTTGAATTATTTATCGGGGGATTAGAGGTTGCCAATGCTTACTCTGAATTAAACGACCCTGTTGAGCAAAGGGCGCGCCTCGAAGAGGAGCTGAGGGATTTGCCGCCTGAGGAGAAAAGATGTCTTGATGAGGATTTCTTAGTTGCCTTAGAACACGGGATGCCTCCGGCGGGAGGTCTGGGTATCGGCATTGACCGTCTGGTGATGCTATTTTGCGACCAGCCCTCTATCCGCGATGTGATATTGTTTCCTTTGCTTAAGCCGCAAAATACAAAATGAACTTAGAATACTGGATTGCCTGGCGATATCTGGTTACCAAAAGAAAGGAGAAATTCCTTGGCCTGATTAGTATCATCGCCGTTCTCGGCGTAGTTGTGGGAGTGGCAGCCCTGATAGTAGTAACCGCAGTAATGAGCGGCTTCAGCCAGGACCTGCGCGATAAGATTATCGGTAATTTTTCTCATCTTACCATAAGCGCTAATTCAGGGATAGAGAATCCCCAGGTAATCATTAATCAGCTTAAATCAATACCGGAGATTCAGGCCGCCAGTCCCTTTATTGACGGACAGGCGCTCCTGCGTGCAGGCGATAGAGCCTTCGGCATCAAGATAAGAGGCATCGACCCCAAGACGATAGCCCGGGTAACCAAGATAAAGGATTATTTAATTTATGGAGAGCTCTCGCAGTTAGATTCCGAAGGTGTGATTGTGGGCAGGGAGTTAGCCAGGTTTTTAGGCCTGGATTTGAACGGAAATTTATCCTTGCAGGCATCCACGCGCAAAATCCATAATTTAACGGTTGAGGGTATATTTAGTTCCGGTATGTATGAGTATGATACAGAGCTGATTTTTTTGC
>CAZPQS010000173.1:0-1577 GCA_964588765.1 uncultured Planctomycetales bacterium
GGCATGAACCACACAGAGCAGCCGATATCTTTTTTAATAAATATGGTGACTGCAAGGATCAGGCGATACTACTGGTTACAATGCTAAGCGAGATTGGTATTCAGGCCTATCCAGTATTAATTGGTACAGACGACTACCTTAACCTAGAGGAAGATTTTCCTTCGGTAAACTTTAATCATTGTATTGCTGCCGTTAAATTAGATGGGGATTTAATCTTTCTTGACCCCACCTGCTTAACCTGTTCTTTTAAGAATTTGCCCGGTGATGACCAACAAAGGAGGGTTCTAATCTTTACCGATGCCGGCTATAAGATTCAAACAACCCCGATTTATCCTGCCCAGCATAATTGCCTAAGGCAGATTCTTGAGATGGAGATTAATCCCGATGAGACAATCAGGGCAGAAAGAGCAGTTTTTACTTCCGGGTTATATGATGCGAGTCAGCGCATCTGGCTTAAGTATTCAAGCGATGATGCAATTTCCGAGAACATCAAGCAGGCAATCCAGCGCATATCTCCTGCCGCTCGACTGATAAAATATGATATCCAGAATTTAGATGACTTAAATAGCAATGTGGTTTTAAATTATTCATTCTCCGGTAAAGAATATTGGACCAAGGCTGGCAGCTTGAGGATATTGCCACAACTGGCGTTCTTGGATACCTCAGTTGTAGCAAAACAGCTACGGCGATATCCTCTTGATTTAGGACTGCCCAACACCAAGATAACCGAACTGGATGTAATTCTGCCTCAGCATTTTAAGCTGAGGTATTTACCGGCTGACTTCCAGGAGAGCAGCCCCTGGCTGGATTTAGGTGTTGAATATAATATAGAAGGAAATCATTTTCACTTTAGGCAAACAACCCGGCTAAAAAAAAGATATGTCTTACTTTCCGAATATTTAAAATTTAAAAACTTTATGGAAAGCATATCAACCCAGATTAGGGAAAGGGTGATTTTTCAGGAGAGATGATTGATAAAAAGCACCTGATTAAATTAACACAGCGGTTAATTCGTATTCCTTCAGATAACCCACCGGGCAATGAATCGCAGATTGCCCATTTTGTAAAAAGGTTCCTAGAGGATTTAGGCCTTAAGCCAAAAATCTATGAATTTAAAAAGAAGCGCAGCAATGTTGTGGCAACCCTAACAGGAAGAGATAGAAAGAATAGTCTCTTAGTGACACCTCATCTTGATACTGTTCCGGCAGGCAGGAATTGGAGGTTCTCGCCTTTCAAGGCAGTAATGCAGCGTGGTCGCATCTATGGTCGGGGTGCTTCTGACGATAAGGGAAATCTGGCTATAATCTTGGAGGTAATCAAGAGTCTTGTTGAGCAAAGACAGAGCTTGAGTTATAATTTGATTTTTGCTGCTACAGCTGATGAGGAAACCGGTTCAAATCTAGGGCTTATTCCTCTGCTGAATAAGGGGATATTAAAACCGCAGGCAACAATGATTCTGGATGCTGATGAGTTTAAGATTATAGTTGTGCAAAAGGGCCTAATTCATCTTAAGGCAAAAATCAAGGGAAAATCTGCGCACGGAGCCTATCCCTGGCAAGGGGTAAATGCCATTGATC